>NZ_JBHSKF010000004.1:0-449003 GCF_042657845.1 Actinokineospora guangxiensis
CACCCCGCCCGCACCCCCGAACCCCGGCGACATCCCGCCCATCCCGAACCCCGACACCCCGCCGACCGACGGCGAAACCCCACCCGCCGCGACGAGCGCCCCCACACCCCCCAGCCGGCGCACCCCCGCACCAGGCGAGCCCCACTCCCAGCGAATCGGCCTCGCCGCCGTGGCCGCCCCCCACGACGAGCCCGATCAGCCCTCCGCTGCCGCCCTCCTCGACCGCATGAGCAGGCTGGTTTCCGGAGATTCCTCTGTAGACGCACAGGAGCCACGCCGCCGCAACGATTCTGCGGCGCTCTCCCGGCCAACCCCTGCCATGGCCGAGTGGCTGCGCCGCGCCGGACGTCCTCTCCCGGAAGACGACATCGACACCCCGGCAGACCCCACCCCCGACCCGCCCGAGCCCAAGCGCCCCGGCAGCAGACGCGAACGTTCCTCCAGCGGCCTGGCCGACCTCCTGGCCGAAGCCCTGGCCGCCTTCCAGGAAACCCAGACCCCCACCCCCGACGAAGCCGACACCCCCAACCTCCCCGAGCCCGACGCCATCGACCTCTCCGCCGCGGGCCAGGCAACCAGCCGCCGCGAACGCCTGGTCCGCCGCGACGCCGCCCTCCCACGAGCCTCGGGCAAGCGCCCCGACCCCGCCACAGCCGGTGAGCCAGCGCCCGGCGACCTCCCCGCTCCCGGCGCGGTCACACCCTCGGGAAGGCGCGCCACCGCCAGCGAAGGAACGCCCCCCGACCTCCCCGCCGCCGGCGAGCGGGCAGCCGCTGACCGTCCTTCCGCAGGCAGGCGCGCAGCCGCAGACCCTTCCGCCGACGAGCGGGCAGCCGCCGACTTCCGCGCCGCCAGCGAGCGGGCAGCCGCCGATTTCCGCGCCGCAGGCGTGCGGCCAGCCGCTGACCTTCCTTCCGCAGGCAGGCGTGCAGTCGCAGATCTCCCTCCCGCCGGCGAGCGGCCGGCCGCAGATCTCCCTTCCGCTGGCAAACGGGCAGCCGTCGACCTTCCCTCTGCCGGCAGGCGTGCAGCCGCAGACCTCCCTCCCGCAGACAAGCGCGCTGCCCCCGACCTCCCCGCGACCGGCAGACGAGCAGCCCCCGACCGCACCTCCACCGGCCGCGCAGCTCCCCTCCCGGACTCATCCACCGATCGCCTCGTGCCGGGCAGGCGCTCCGCCCCGGACGTCCCCGGCAAGCGCGCCGCCCCGGACGAGCCCACCCCCGAGACGCCCGGACGACGTGCCGCCCCCACCGCGGAGCGAACGTCCGGCAGGCGCGCCGCCTCCGACGTCCCCGCTCAGGGGCACTCGCAGGCGTCCGGCAGGCGTGCCGCTCCCGAACCGGGCCAAGCCGAGCGATCCCCCCTCGACGCCGCCCTCTCCGGCCGCCGCGCCATCTCCGACCACATCGGCTCCGACGAAGGCGGCCGCCGCCGAGCCGCCGAGGATGAGCCCGGCTTCGACCTGGCGAACCTCGGCTGGCGACAGACCGACGAGGAATCCTGGGCACCCGGCCGCCGGGCCGCCCGCCGCGCCCGCGAGGAAGCGGGCCCCCGTGACTGGGCGGCCGACGCCCGCGCCGCCGATCCGGCCGACTCGCCCCCGCCGGGCCGGGGCTGGACCTGGAACACCGAACCCGGCGGACGCCACCGCTCCTCCGGCTGGGCCCCTGCCGACGTAGACGGCGCCTAGACCGCACAAGCGTTCCGGGCGCCCCGGAGCCAGATCCGCGTCACCAACCTGCCACGCGCACCCGAGGCGTCCCCACAACCCCCAACCAGCCCAAACATCCGGCCCCCGCCGCCAGGTTATCGAGGGGGTCACCGCGCTCGCCACGTGCAGTGGCAGCTTGTGGACAGAGGGCGAGGTTATCCCTGGTGGGCGCGGGTTTTCCGGTTCCGTTACGGGCCGGTTCCCTGGGCGTGAACTCGCCGGGGGCGGCATGCGGAACGGGAGGGCGGCACTACCCTGAGGGGGTGGCACACCGAAGTGGCACATCGACTGTGGAGCCGACCTGAAGATGACCTCGACTGGTACCCCGTCCCGCACCGACAGAGCCGCCAGCGTCGACGGCTCGGACGGTCCCGCGCGGAGCCCGGAGCAGATCCGGGACGACATCGTCGCGCGGGCCGCGGAGTTGGACGCCGACATAGCCGACCTGATTCGGCTGTACTACCGGTACATCCCGCCCGAAGAAGTCCTCGACGACGATCCGCGGGATCTCGTGGGGGCCGTGCGCTCGCACACGCAGCTCGCCGAGAAGCGGGTGCGGGGCAGGCCCGCGGTGCGGATGCTGAACCCGGAGACCACGACCGACGAGTGGTCCTCGCCGTGTTCGGTGATCCAGTTGGTCACCGACGACATGCCTTACCTGGTCGAGTCCGTCACCGCGGCGCTGGCGCGCACGGGGGCGCACGTGCAGCGGGTGATCCACCCGATGGTCGTCGTGCGCCGCGACGTGGCCGGGCAGCTGCAGGAGGTGCTGCCCACCGCCGACGCCGAGGCGCCGCCGGGGGAGGCGTTCACCGAGTCGTGGATGTCGATCGAGGTCGACCGGGTGACCGACGCCGATCGGGCGCGGGAGATCGAGACCGTGCTGAACTCGGTGCTGACCGACGTGCGCGAGGTCGTCGAGGACACCGACCGGATGACGGGGACGGCCCGCCTGCTGGCCGACCAGCTGGAGCAGGACCCGCCCGCGCTGGCGGGCGAGGAGGTGGCCGAGGGCGCCGCGCTGCTGCGCTGGCTGGCCGACGGGCACTTCACCTTCCTGGGGTACCGCAACTACGAGCTGGTCAACGACGGCGACGGCGAGCCCGCCCTGCGCGCCATCCTGGCCAGCGGTCTCGGCGTCCTGCGCCAGGACAGCCTCGCCGCGCGCAGCCTCACCGCCGGGCCCGACGCGGGCCGCCACGCGCTCGCGCCGAAGCTGCTGGTGCTGACCGAGGCCAGCGCGCCGTCCACCGTCGCGCGCGCAGGCTACCCGTACTACGTCGGCGTGAAGACCTTCGACGCCGACGGCGCCGTCACCGGCGAGCACCGCTTCCTAGGGATCTTCACCACCAACGCCCTCCACGAGGACGTCCTGGACATCCCGGTGGTGCGCCGCCGGGTGCGCGACGTGATCCACCGCGCCGGTTTCCCGATGGAGTCCTACTCCGGGCAGCGCATGCTGGAGGTCATCCAGAACTGGCCGCGCGCCGAGCTGTTCTCCGCCACCGCCGAGTCGATCTACACCACCGCCACCGGCGTCATCGCCCTGGCCGACCGGCGCAGGCTGCGGCTGTTCCTGCGCAAGGACCCCTACGGCCGGTTCTTCACCTGCCTGGTGTTCCTGCCGCGCGACCGCTACACCACCACCTCCCGCATCGCGATGCAGGAAGTCCTGCTCGAGGAGCTGGGCGGTACCAACCTGGAGTTCAGCACGCGCCTGGGCGAGTCGCCGCTGGCGCAGGTGTACTTCATCATCCACACCGACCCCTCCGCGCTCACCGAGCCGGACGTCCCGCGCATCCAGGAGCGGCTCACCCAGGCCGTGCGGACCTGGGACGACCGCATGGCCGAGGCGCTGCTCGCCGAGCGCGCCAACGGCGCCGCCGCCGAGACGGCCACCGAGCTCGGCCAGCGCTACGCCGAGGTCTTCCCCGAGGCCTACAAGGAGGACTTCGACGCCGTCGACGGCCTCGCCGACCTGCGCCGTGTCATGGCGCTGGACACCGGCGACATGGCCGTGCAGTTCTACGTCCCCCAGGGCGCGGAGCCGGGGGAGCGGCGGCTGAAGCTGTTCCTCTCCGGCGCCAAGGTCACCTTGTCGCAGGTGCTGCCGGTGCTGCAGGCCATGGGCGTTGAGGTGCTCGACGAGCGCCCCTACGAACTGGTCCGCGAGGACGGCGCTCCCTGGTGGATCTACGACTTCGGCCTGCGGATCGACCCCGCGGTGCTGGAGGCGTGCGGCGACATCGACCGGCTGCCCACCGCCTTCGAGGACGCCTTCACCGCCTCCTGGCGCGGTGAGGTCGAGGTCGACCGGTTCAACGCGCTGGTCCTGCGCGGCGGGGTGAGCTGGCGGCAGGCCGCGATCCTGCGCGCCTACTCCCGCTACCTGCGCCAGGCGGGCACCCCGTACTCCCAGGAGTACATCGAGGACGCGGTGCTGGCCCACACGCCGATCGCCCTCGCGCTGATCGGCCTGTTCGAGACCTGCTTCGACCCCGCCCAGTCCGAGCAGACCCGCGCCGCGCAGTCCGACGACCGCGTCCAGCAGATCACCGAGCTGATCGACGGGGTCACCAGCCTCGACGAGGACCGCATCCTGCGCAGCCTGCTCACCGTCATCCGCGCCACCCTGCGCACCAACCACTACGTGCGCGACGAGGACGGCCAGACCCGCCCCTACCTGGCGATCAAGCTGGAGCCGGGCGCGATCCCCGACCTGCCCGAGCCGCGGCCGCGCTTCGAGATCTTCGTCTACTCCCCGCGCGTGGAGGGCGTGCACCTGCGCTTCGGCTCGGTGGCCCGCGGCGGCCTGCGCTGGTCCGACCGGCGCGAGGACTTCCGCACCGAGGTGCTGGGCCTGGTCAAGGCCCAGGCGGTGAAGAACGCGGTGATCGTGCCCGTGGGCGCCAAGGGCGGATTCGTCGTCAAGCGCCCGCCGGTCCCGGTCGGCGACCCGCAGCTGGACCGCGACGCGTTCCAGGCCGAGGGCGTGGCCTGCTACCGGATGTTCATCTCCGGCCTGCTCGACCTGACCGACAACCTCGACGGCACCACCGTCGTGCCCGCGCGCGAGGTCGTGCGCTACGACGAGGACGACACCTACCTCGTCGTCGCCGCCGACAAGGGCACCGCGACCTTCTCCGACATCGCCAACGACGTCGCCCGCCAGTACGGCTTCTGGCTCGGCGACGCCTTCGCCAGCGGCGGCTCGGTCGGCTACGACCACAAGGCCATGGGCATCACCGCGCGCGGCGGCTGGGAGAGCGTCAAGCGCCATTTCCGCGAGCTGGGCCTGGACACCCAGACCGAGGAGTTCACCGTCGTCGGCATCGGCGACATGTCCGGCGACGTGTTCGGCAACGGCATGCTGCTCTCCGAGCACATCCGCCTGGTGGCCGCCTTCGACCACCGCCACATCTTCATCGACCCGGACCCGGACGCGGCGACCTCCTTCGCCGAGCGCTCGCGGCTGTTCGCGCTGCCGCGCTCGTCCTGGGACGACTACGACCGCGCCAAGATCAGCGACGGCGGCGGGGTCTGGCCGCGCTCGCTCAAGGCCATCCCGGTCAGCCCGCGGACCGCCGAGGTGCTGGGCCTGCCCGAGGGCACGCAGAAGCTGTCCCCGCCGGAGCTGATGAAGGCGATCCTGCTCGCCGAGGTCGACCTGCTGTGGAACGGCGGCATCGGCACCTACGTCAAGGCCGTCCCCGAGACCCACGGCGATGTCGGCGACAAGGCCAACGACGCGCTGCGGGTCAACGGCTTCGACCTGCGGGTCAAGGTCGTCGGCGAGGGCGGCAACCTGGGCCTGACCCAGCGCGGGCGCATCGAGTTCGCCCGCGCGGGCGGCAAGGTCAACACCGACGCCCTGGACAACTCCGCGGGCGTGGACTGCTCCGACCACGAGGTCAACATCAAGATCCTGCTCGACGCGCTGGTGCGCTCCGGGGAACTGGAGCCCGGCTCGCGCGATGAGCTGCTGGCCGAGATGACCGACGAGGTCGGCGAGCTGGTCCTGGCCGACAACTACCGCCAGAACGCGGTGATGGGCGTCAGCCGGGCGCACGCCGGGCCGATGCTGTCGGTGCACCAGCGCCTGGTCGACGCGCTGGAGGCCGACGGCGACCTCGACCGGTCGCTGGAGGCGCTGCCGACCCGCGCGCAGTTCAAGGCCATGGACAAGGCGGGTGACCGGCTCAGCTCCCCGGAGCTGTGCGTGCTGCTCGCCCACGTCAAGCTGGCGCTCAAGGACGAGATCCTGGCCGCCGACCTGCCCGACCTCGACGTGTTCGCGCGCAGGCTGCCCGAGTACTTCCCGACGCAGCTGCGCGAGCGCTTCGGCAAGGCGATCTCCGAGCACCCGCTGCGCAGGCAGATCACCACGACGCTGCTGGTCAACGAGGTCGTCGACGGCGCGGGCATCTCCTTCGCCTTCCGCCTGGCCGAGGAGACCGGCGCATCGGCCACCGACGCGGTGCGCGCCTTCGCCGTGGTCACCAGGGTCTATGACCTGCCCGCCATCTGGCGCGACATCGACGCGCTCGACAACGTGGTGCCGACCGAGACCGCCGACCTGATGGTCCTGGAGACGCGCAGGCTGCTCGACCGGGCCTGTCGCTGGCTGCTCAGCAACCGGCCCCAGCCGCTGGCCGTGGGCGCGGAGATCACCCGCTTCCACGAGGTCGCCTCCCAGCTGGCCCCCGCCGTCGGCGACTTCCTGCGCGGGCGCGCCAAGGAGAAGGCCGTGCAGGACTCCGAGGCGCTGCTCGCCGCGGGCGTGCCCGCCGAGCTCGCCGCGCGCGTGGCGACGCTGCTGGAGTCCTACGGGCTGCTCGACATCACCGAGGTGGCCGAGCTGTCCGAGCGCGACGCGGGCCTGGACGCCGAGCGCTCCCCGTGGGAGACCGCTGAGCTGTACTACGCCCTCGGCGACCACCTGGGCTTCGACCTGATGCTCGACGCGGTCAGCGAGCTGGAGCGCGGCAACCGCTGGCACGCCCTGGCCCGCCTGGCCCTGCGCGACGACCTGTACGGCTCGCTGCGCGCCATCACCCTCGACGTGATGCGCCTCGGCGACCCGGGCACGCCCGCCGCGGAGAAGATCGCCGTGTGGGAGGACGCCAACAGCTCCCGCCTGGCCCGCTCCAGGGCGGCGCTGTCGGACATCCAGGATGCCGGCAGGCTCGATCTGGCGACGCTGTCGGTGGCCGCGCGCCAGATGCGCAGCATGGCCCGCTGAGTCCGCGACGGCCGCCCGCCCCACCGGGCGGGCGGCCGTTCCCAGGGCCTCGGCCCGCCGGGATAGGGTTGCGCCGGGGCCGGGCTTTCTGGAAGGAACTGCTGCGTTGGGCGTATTCGTCACCGAGGTGCGGCCGCGCTGGTCGGACATGGACTCCTACGGCCAC
Organism: Actinokineospora guangxiensis; assembly: GCF_042657845.1. Classification (NCBI taxonomy): domain Bacteria; kingdom Bacillati; phylum Actinomycetota; class Actinomycetes; order Pseudonocardiales; family Pseudonocardiaceae; genus Actinokineospora; species Actinokineospora guangxiensis. Next base: position 7,123 of record NZ_JBHSKF010000004.1, read on the forward strand.
GTCAACCACGCGAACACCGTCACGCTCCTGGAAGAGGCGCGCGTCGACCTGCTCTTCCACGAAGCCGAACTGCGCGGCGCCGAAGACCTGGCGCGCGGCGTCGTGGTGGCCAGCCTGACGGTGGACTACCACGCACCCCTCTACGCCAACGGCCGCGCCCTGCGCATCACGGTGTCGGTGCGCGAGATCCGCGCCGCGTACTTCATCCTCGATTATTCGATCCACAGTGGACCCTCGCAGGACGACGTCGTCGCCGTGACCGCGCGCACGACGCTGGCCCCCTTCGACCTCGCGGCGGGCAAACCCCGCCGCATCACCGACGCCGAGCGCGACTTCCTCGCCGCCTGGCACAACGGCGGCGGCCGTGGCTGAACCGACCCCCGCCCGCGACTGGAGCCACCGTGGCTGAGCTGACCTTCACCGACCCCGCCGAGCGCGAGAACCTCGGCGCCTTCGTCGCCAGGGCGGTCCGCCTCGACCAGCAGGCCGTCGTGCGCCTGCGCGCCCGCGGCGACGGCGCCGTCGAAGCCTGGGTCTCCACCCCCTTCGACGTCCTGGCCACCCGCTCCGCCCGCGCCGAACTGACCCCCACCGACGTCACCGTCGCCGCCCCCGACCTCCTCGCCGGCCTCGCCGTCGCCCGCGACGACAGCATCGACCCCGGCCACCCCCGCGACATGCAGTGGCGCTCCCCGCTGCCCCCCGCCAAGCACTGGCAGGTAGTCGACCACGTCCCCGCCAAGACGATCGCCGAACTGGCCGACAAGGGCCTCGCGGTGGCCAGGGAGAACGTCGGCCCCCAGGGCACCCCGCCCGCATCCCTGCTGGACCAGACCGTCCTCACCGTCGAAGGCGACGGCCTGGCCGTCAAAGTCCCCCTGCGCTGCCTGTTCGCCTTGTCCGGCATGGGCTTCCTCGCCGAACCCGACGACACCCACATCCGCATCACCGCCACCGACGCCTGGATGCGCCTGGACGCCCGCTACGGCGCCGTGGTCCGCCGCAGGCACGCCCTCCTCCCCCTCCTGGTCTGACCCAGGGCCCAGACGCGCCGGCAGGCGGGACCGCGTGTCACCGACTGGCAAGCGCCCCGCGCGGGCCTGAGGAGCTGAGTCGTCCACAGGCGGGAAGTTCCCGGATTGGGTGCGAATGGGTACTTGTCATGCGGCCTCCGACTCAAGATCACCCATCAACCGCTCACAGTCCTTACGTCCTTTGCGGGCGTACCAACTCGCCGGACCGGTGTCCTTGTAGGTGCGTCCGCCCTGCCACCCGAATCGTTCCCGGACACAGCTCCCCATCACCCCCGCCACGCAAGAGGCCCACCCCATCGGACACGCCACAAGACGCCGCCACGGAACCACCGATCACAGAGCGGAACCGAAGAACCCCGCCACCTGACCCCACACCAACGGCAGCGCCCGCTCAGGCTCGATCGCCCCCACCAGCTCATCCCGCTGCGCCACGGTCATCAACCCAGCACCGTGCAACTGCGGAACCACAGCGGCGTGATCCGTGAACACCCAGTGCGTAGCCCCCCGCACCATCCGCTGCGTCGTCCGACACCCGGACCTCAACATCGCCCCCCACCCCAGCGCGTACCGCTCATTCCAGTACCCGTCCGTCCCGAACAGCAGCAGCGGCTTGCGCGTCCCCCGCTCAGCCACCGGCAGCAGCCCACCCCCGGTGTAGTCCAGAAACCCCTCCAGGTTCACCGCGGCATCCACCCGCCGGTCCTCGAACAACACCTGCGCCGCCGCCGACCCGCCGATCGAGTGCCCGACGACGCCCACCCGCCGCAGATCCATGACCCGCCCCAGGTCCCGGCCCTCCAGCGCACCCAGCACGAACCGCACATCGGCCACCCGCACCCCCAGCACCTTGCGGTAGCCCGACGGCGTGCGCGGATCGGCGGCCGGGTCGGCGATGCGGACCTCCCCGCTCGCCAGTCGCACCACGCTCACATCGCCGGGGTGGTCCACCGTCACCACCACGAACCCCCGACTGGCCAGATCCGTCGCCAACGCCGTCCCCAGCACCCGCGGATCACCCCCGCCAGGGGTGTACACCAGCACAGGCCGCTTCCCCGCGACCGGCGGCGCACCAGCGTGAGCATGGGTCACTGTCCCCGCCCAATCCACCCCCGAGTCCGGCAGCGCGGGCGCCACCCACCGCGCGTGCAGCTCACCGAACGCGGCCGCCAGCGCGGGAGGCATGTGCGGCGCCACGGGATACCCCGACGTGCGCGCGGCCGGGTAGTACACCGACACCGGCACCTCGCGGTCCCCGCGCGCGGGGTCCCACGGGTCCAGCCGCGAGTGGTCGACCAGGTGCAGGTCGACCACCCCCACCCGGTGCGGCCCGGACGGCTCGGGCAGCAGCGGCACCAGCGCTGTCGAGGCGGCGGCGGGCGCGCCGACCGCCACGAGGGCAGCCGCCAGCGCCAGGGAAATGCGTTTCATCAGGCGTCCCTTCGTCTCAGGAGTGGGAATAGGCGCGGCTGACGTAGGCGAACAGCCGGTCGCCCAGGTCGGCGATGTCGGGGATGTAGTCGCGGACCACGCCTACGCCGTGCGAGCGGAAGTAGCGGCCCACCAGGCCCGTCAGCTCGGCGTCCCCGCCCGCGTACCGGTTCACGATCTCCACGAGCCTGCCGACGGTCTCGCGCACCTCGGGGTCCTGCACCGGGGTGTCGGCGCGGCAGTGCTCGGCGAAGCGGCGCAGCACCGCGGGCCACTCCCGGTCCAACTCCTCGCGGCCATCGGGACCGAGCGCCTCGGCGGACTCGTGCAGCACCTCGTGCTGCCTGCGGTCGAGCTGGTCGTAGAACATGCTCGTCGTGCCGAGGCGGGCCAGCAGCTCGCTGGAGTCCGGCTCGACCTGCTCCAGCAGGCCGTCGACCTGCCTGAGCAGCACCCCCAGCCGCCAGATCTCGTCGTCGAGGCGCTCGCGCCTGCGCCGCAGCAGCTCCGCCAGCTCCTCGGGCCGGGCCAGGGCCGCGCCGATCTCCTCCAGCGACAGGCCCAGCTGCCGCAGCACGCGGACGCGGTAGAGCCGCCGCAGGTCGTCCTCGGTGTAGCGGCGGTGCCCGGCCGCGGTGCGCTCGCTGGGGCGCAGCAGCCCCAGCTCGTCGTAGTGGTGCAGCGTCCGCACGGTCAGCCCGGTCGCCCTGGCCAGCGCCCCCACGCTCCATCGCTGGTTCATGCCACCGAGGCTAGGACCTCACGTGGCGTGAGGTTCAAGCTCAGACCAGCCAAACCGCCGCATCGGGCGGCAGCAGCTCGCCGTCCAACGGCGCACTCGACAGCAGGATCTCCCCGGGCGGCAGCGGAACCGAGGCCGCCGAGGTGTTCAGCGCGCAGATCAGCCCGCCGCCCTTGCGCCGGAACGCGAAGCAGCCGGGAGGGGCGCCGTACCACTCGACCTCGGTCCCGCTGAACGACGCGTGCCCGCCGCGGATCTCCAGCGCCTGCCGGTACAGCGACAGCATCGAGCCCGGGTCCTCCAACTGCGCCTCGGCCGTCAGCGGACCCCACTCCTGCGGGACCGGCAGCCAGGTCGACTCCCCGGTGGTGAAGCCGAACGGCGTCGTCTCGCCCTCCCACGGCATCGGGACGCGGCAGCCGTCACGGCCCTTCTCCGCGCCGCCGGAGCGGTGGTACATCGGGTCCTGGCGCGCCCAGTCCGGCAGCTCGACGTTGGGCAGGCCCAGCTCCTCGCCGTTGTAGAGGTACGCCACGCCCGGCAGCGCCAGCTCGACCAGCGCCATCGCCCGCGCCCGGCGCAGGCCGGTGTCGCCGCCGCCGTAGCGGGTCACGTGCCGCACCACGTCGTGGTTGGACAGCGTCCAAGTCGGCGGGGCGTCGCCGGTGGCGGCCAGGGACCGCTCGATGGCGGTGCGCACCGCGTCGGCGTCGAAGTCGGCTTGTGCCAGCTTGAAGTTGAAGCCGAGGTGCAGCTCGTCGGGGCGGACATAGCGGGCGAAGCGGTCGTCGCTGTCGACCCAGATCTCGCCGACGGCCATGGTGCCCGGGTACTCGTTGAGCACCTTGCGGATCAGCCGGTGCACGTCGTGCACGGCGTCGTCGTCGAAGCGCGGGTCCAGCACCTCCGGGTTCTGCGCCCCGGCCATCACCGCGACCGCCTCGGGGTCCATGTCCGGCAGCCCGGCGGGTTTGGCCATGCCGTGCGCGACGTCGATGCGGAAGCCGTCGACCCCGCGGTCGAGCCAGAACCGCAGCGTCTCGACCAGGTCCACGCGCACGTCGGAGGCGTCCCAGTTCAGGTCCGGCTGCTGCGGGGCGAACAGGTGCAGGTACCACTGCCCGTCCGGCACCCGCGTCCAGGCGGGCCCGCCGAACACGCTGGTCCAGTTGTTCGGCGGCGCGTCGCCGCGGCCGTCGCGGAAGTGGTAGCGCCCGCGCTCGGCGCTGCCCGGCCCGGCGGCCAGGGCCGCCTGGAACCAGGCGTGCTGGTCGCTGGTGTGGTTGGGCACCAGGTCGACGGTGACCTTGATGCTGTGTTTGTGCGCCTCCTCGATCAGCCGGTCGAAGGCCGCGAGGTCGCCGAAGAGCGGGTCGACGTCGCGCGGGTCGGCGACGTCGTAGCCGTGGTCGGCCATGGGGGAGCGGAAGAACGGGGTCAGCCAGAGCGCGTCCACGCCCAGCAGCTCCAGGTACCCCAGCCGGGACCGGACCCCGTCCAGGTCGCCGACGCCGTCGCCGTTCGCGTCGGCGAAGGACCGCACGTAGACCTGGTAGAACACCGCGTCGCGCCACCAGGCGTCCTGCGCCTCCGTGGTCGCGTCGGCTCGCGCGTTACGTCGCACGCTCTCCTGCCATTCGCACGCCAGGTCGGACTCCCCGAAGTCCGAGATCGTCGGTCAGACCCAGGTGTTCATGAGGCTGTTGGCGGCCATCTCCAGGTACTGCCACAGCCGCGCCCGGTGCTCCTCGTCCATGTCCGCGGGGCCGATGGAGTCAACCGCCACCTTCATGCAGCGCAGCCACGCGTCGCGCTCAATCGGGCCGATGGTGAACGGGTTGTGCCGCATCCGCAGCCGCGGATGGCCCCGCTGGTCGGAGTAGGTGTGCGGGCCACCCCAGTACTGCATGAGGAACAGCACCAGCCGCTCCTCGGCCGGGCCGAGGTCCTGCTCCGGGTACATCGGGCGCAGCACTTCGTCGGCGGCGACCTCGACGTAGAACCGGTGCACGATCCGGCGGAAGGTCTGCTCCCCGCCGACCGCGTCGAAGAAGCTCTCGGGTGTGGCCACGGCTCCATCCTCCCCCACGGCTCAGGCAGGCGGGGCCGGGGGGAACAGCCTGCCCAGCGGCGGCTGCACGTCGGCCTCCTCAAGGGCGGCCATCGCGCGCGCCCGCAGCGCCCGCTGCACCGCCCACTGCCTGCCGGGACGCACCTTCACGGTGACCCGCAGCGTCATGCCCTCGGGGGTGACCTTCTCCACGCCGAGCACCTCGGGCGCCTCGATCACGTCCGCGGCGTGCTCCTCCTCGGCGGTCAGGTCGGAGCTGACCTGGCGCAGGATTTCGGCCACCTGGCCCGCGTCGGCGCTGTAGCCGACCGGGATGTCGACCACGGCGACCGCGAAGCCCTGGCTGGAGTTGCCGACCCGCAGGATCTCGCCGTTGCGCACGTACCAGACCGTGCCGTTGACGTCGCGCAGCGTGGTGACCCGCAGCCCGACCGCCTCGATGGTGCCGGTGGCCTCGCCGAGGTCGACGATGTCGCCCACCCCGTACTGGTCCTCCAGCAGCATGAAGATGCCGGACAGGAAGTCCTTCACCAGGTTCTGCGCGCCGAAGCCGAGCGCGACGCCGACGATGCCCGCCGAGGCGATGATCGGCGCCAGGTTGATGCCCAGCTCACCGAGGATCAGCACGAACGCCAGGCCGAACACCGCGAAGGTGACGATCGACTTGAGCACCGAGCCGATGGTCTTGGCCCGCTGCGCCCGCCGCTCGCTCAGGATCGACCCCAGCGCCTGCGGCGCGCGCTCCTTGAGCGGCTTCAGCAGCCGGGGCGTCTTGCCGTCGCCGGAGGTGAGCCGGGTGATCGCCTTGCGCGCCAGCAGCCGGACGAAGAGCGCCACCGCCAGGATCAGCAAGATCTTGATGGGCTTGGCGAGCAGCCAGTCGGCCGAGGCGGCCAGCCAGGGGTTCTGGGTCAGGTCGTAGACCTGGGTGCACCAGGAGTCGACCTCGCCGTGGCACTTCGGCGGTTCCAGGGACAGCGGGAAGGCGTTGGCAATCATCGGCGCCGACGATAGCCGGCGGCAGGTCCGTAGTCGAAAAGCGCCCGGCCCGATTGCTCCGGGTGGGCGGTGTTCACCGGGCGTTCCGGGCCTGATGCGGGACACGTCACACAACACACGTGCGCATTCGGCCCCGTTTGTGGTCGACTAGGGCACGCACCGGTGGTGGAGGTGGTCGAGTGCCAGACCGACAACCGACTCCCATCGGCGTCGCCCACGGGCAGGCGCCGATGGCCGTGCTGTGCCCGGAGCCCTCGCCCGCACCTGATCCCGGCGGCGTTCCGGCCAGGACGGGACCATGGGGTCGGCGTCGGGTCCTGCTGCTCAACGCCACGTACGAGCCGCTCACGGCGCTGCCGATGAAGCGCGCGGTGGTGCTGCTGGTCTGCGGGAAGGCCGAGGTCGTGCACGGCGACCCGACCGGCATGGTGGTGCACTCGGCGAAGTCGAGCGTCGAGGTGCCCTCGGTGATCCGGCTGGCGACCTACGTCCGCGTCCCTTACCGGGGGCGGGTGCCGCTGACCAGGGCCGGGCTGATGCTGCGAGACCGCTACCGCTGCGCGTACTGCGGCGGCCGGGCGGAGACCATCGACCACGTCGTACCGCGCAGCCGGGGCGGGACGCACACCTGGCAGAACTGCGTGGCGTGCTGCGCGAAGTGCAACCACCGCAAGGCCGACAAGCTGCTCAGCGAACTGGGCTGGCGGCTGCGCGTGGTGCCGTCGGCGCCGCGCGGCCCGCACTGGCGCCTGCTGGCGGGCGTCGTGGACGCCGATCCGCTGTGGCTGCCGTACCTCGGCGAGCCCGCGGCTTGATCGAATGCGCGACTTCTGTCGTGCCCGATCGCTAAGCTCGGGTTATGAGGTCATGCGGCGGTGACTCGGGTGCCACCGGTCACGCGCGTGCCTCGGGTGACCCGGGTGCCGAAGTCGACCGCGGTCACGCGGGTGCCGAACTCGGAGGTCACCCTGGTGCCGCGGGTGACGCGGGTTCCCCTGGTCACCCGGGTACCGCCGGTGACCCTGGTACCCCTGGTCACGCGGGTGCCGAAGTCGACCGCGGTCACGCGGGTGCCGAACTCGGAGGTCACCCTGGTGCCGCGGGTGACGCGGGTTCCCCTGGTCACCCGGGTACCGCCGGTGACCCTGGTACCCCTGGTGACCCGGGTGCCGAAGTCGACCGCCGTCACCCGCGTGCCGAACTCGGAGGTGACCCGGGTGCCGCGCGTGACTCGGGTGCCGAACTCCCCGGTGACACGGGTTCCCCTGGTCACGCGGGTGCCGAACTCCCCGGTCACACGGGTTCCCCTGGTGACCCTGGTGCCGAACTCCCCGGTGACGCGCGTGCCCCTGGTGACCCTGGTGCCGAACTCGCTGGTCACGCGGGTTCCCCTGGTGACCCGCGTGCCGAACTCCCCGGTGACCCTCGTGCCCCTGGTGACCCGCGTCCCCATCCACGCCAGCTCCGCGGTGACCCGGGTTCCCCTGGTGACCCGTGTACCGCGAGTGACGCGCGTGCCCATCTGGATTCCCTCCGCGTGGAGTCTGGTGCGAGACGACCAAGTGGTGTCAGGATGCACAGCGGTAACCCGAGTGGCCCTGGTGACCCGGGTACCGCGGGTGACCCGGGTACCGCCGATCAGCTCGTGTGCGAACTCGCCCATCTGGGTGAAGATCCTTGCCTCACTGAGGGAAGCGATGGTGTACATGGAGTGTCCTCCCGGAAGCGGTCACACATCAATCAAGGGGAGCGCTGGTTCGCAAGGGCCGTATAGGTGAAAGCTATGACCCTGGTGGGTAACCGACAAGACGTCAATCCACCACAAGGTCCTTCGCCTGCCCACTTAGGGCCGTTCGCCTCTTGCTGGTACGCCCTTTGCGCTACCCGACCGGACGGCGGTCGGGCGAGCGGCCTTACCAGGGGAGCACCAACCGTTTACTTAGGGTGATACCCCCTTGAGCGCCGGTGGGGCTGAAAGGGGTACCGCGTCTATTGTGGGCTACCGTAGCCCCCGTGACGATCGTCGAGACCCTTCTCGTGTTCGCGCTCATTCCGCTGGCGATCTACGGTGTCGTCGCGCTGGTGACCTTGCGCGATCGCTTCGCCCGCAACCCGCGCTACCGCCCTGGCCAGGACTGGGACCACGACCCGGTCTGGTGGACGGCCAACCCCGCGGGCCTGGGCGCCGACCACTCCGCGGTCACCGCCGCGACCACTGACGGCGCGTTCGCGCGCACTGCCAAGGGAGGTGCCCGTGGCAGCTGGTGAGGCGCTTGTCCGCCACGACCCCACCGTCGAGGACGCCGACCACGGCTACGGCGTCGCCGTGACCGCGAGCGGCAGGCTGTCCGTGGCCAGGGAGTGGACGCCCGTCCCGCCCGGGCTGCCGTTCTCCACGGTGCAGCTGACCAGGCTCGATGAGGCGCTGACCCTGTCCTCGCGCTCGACCGGCCTGGCCTTCAGCATCTACCTCGGCGCCTTGGGCGAGGACACCCGCGACCGCGCCGAGCAGCTGCACGCCGAGATCGGCGCGCACTCCTCCGAAGCGGTCCTCATAGCGGTTTCGCCCGGCCAGCGCAAGGTCGAGATCGTCACCGGCGTCGAGGCAGCGCGCAGGCTCCCCGACCGCGGCTGCAACCTCGCCGTGATGGCGATGGTGGCCTCGTTCAAGGAGGGCGACCTCACCGGCGGACTGGTCAGCGCCCTGCGGATGCTGGCCGACCAGGCGGGCTCGGCCCCCCGCAAGTAAGCACTCCAGGACAGCACGACAGAAGAAGGGCCCGACCCCCTGAGGGGTCGGGCCCTTCTTCTGCGCCGGGAGGGAACAGGCCCCGACCCGCCGGGTCGGGGCCGCTCGCCTCAGGAGCCGTCGAACTCGCGGGCGGCCAGCGCCCGCAGGATGCCCGCCCGGCCCTCGGAGACCAGCCTGCGCAGCGCGGGCGGGTGGTCGTCGGCCAGCCAGGTGTCGGACGCCTCGACCGTCGACGCCGTCACCGACCACGCCGGGTACAGGCCCAGCACCATCGACTGCGCGCGCTCGCTGGAGCGGCGCTGCCACACCCCGGCCACGTCCTCGAAGTACTTGGCCGCGTACGGGGCCAGCAACTCGCGCTGCGCCGGGTGCGAGAACCCGTTGATGATCGCCTCGTTCACCGCGTTGGGCAGCTCGTCGTCGTGCACCGCCCGGCGCCACGCCTCGCTCTTGGCCGCGATGGTCGGGACCAGCGCGCGGGCCCGCTCGGCGTGGCGGTTGCCCGCCGCGGTCGAGTCGGCGCGCAGCTCGGCGTCGATGGCGTCGTCGTCGGCCGCGCCGTGGGCGACGAGCGCGTGCAGCAGCCGCCAGCGCAGGTCGGTGTCCACGGTCAGGCCCTCCAGCGGGGCCGAGCCGTCCAGCCAGCCCGCCAGCACGGCCAGCTTGGCCTCGTCGAGCACCGAGCCGGTCAGCGAGTTGACGTAGGCCAGCTGGTGGTCGGAGCCGGGCTCGGCCGAGCGGGCCAGCTCCAGCACGCGGTCGGTGAAGGTGGCCCAGCCCTTCGGCGCGTAGGCCGGGTCGGCGTAGGAGGCCAGCGCCGTCTGGGCCTGCAGCAGCAGCCGCTGCACCACGCCGACCTCGCTCTCGGCGGCCAGTCCGTGGCTGACCAGCGAGACGAAGTCGCGGGCCTTGAGCTCGGCCTCGCGGGTCATCTCCCAGGCCGCCGACCAGCACAGCGTGCGCGGCAGCGGCTCGGTGATGTCGCCGATGCGGTCCACCAGCGTGGTCAGCGAACCCGGGTCCAGGCGCATGGTGCAGTAGGTGAGGTCGTCGTCGTTGACCAGCACCAGCTTGCCGCGCGGCACCCCGACCAGCTCGGGCACCAGCGTCTGCTCGCCGTCGACGTCGATCTCCACGCGGTGCGTGCGCACCAGCTTGCCGTCGCCGCCGTCGTCGTAGACGCCGATCGCGACCCGGTGCGTGCGCAGCTCGCCCGCGCCCGGCTTCGCCCCGCCCTGCAGCACCGCGAACGAGGTGAACTTGCCGTCCTCGACCTCGAAGCGCGGGCGCAGCGAGTTCAGGCCGGTGGTCTCCAGCCACTGCGCGCTCCACCACGACAGGTCGCGCCCGGAGGCCTCCTCCAGCGCGGCCAGCAGGTCGCCGAGGGTCGCGTTGCCCCAGGCGTGCTTGCCGAAGTAGACCCGCAGCCCGGACAGGAAGTTCTCCAGGCCGACGTAGGCCACCAGCTGCTTGAGGACGCTGGCGCCCTTGGCGTAGGTGATGCCGTCGAAGTTGACCTCGACGGCCTCGACGTCGGGGATGTCGGCGGCGACCGGGTGCGTGGAGGGCAGCTGGTCCTGGCGGTAGGCCCAGGACTTCTCAATGTTGGCGAAGCTGGTCCAGGCGTGCACGTACTCGGTGGACTCGGCCTGCGCCAGCACCGATGCCCACGTCGCGAACGACTCGTTGAGCCACAGGTCGTCCCACCAGCGCATGGTGACCAGGTCGCCGAACCACATGTGCGCCATCTCGTGCAGCACGGTCTCGCAGCGGCGCTCGTAGGCGTAGCGGGTGACCCTGCTGCGGAAGACGTAGTCCTCCAGGAAGGTCACGCAGCCCGCGTTCTCCATCGCGCCCGCGTTGAACTCCGGCACGAAGCACTGGTCGTACTTGCCGAACGGGTAGGGCACGCCGAAGTTGCGGTGGAAGAACCCGAAGCCCTGCTTCGATTCGGTGAAGAGGCGCTCGGCGTCCATGAACTCCGCGAGCGAGGAGCGGCAGTAGATGCCCAGCGGGATCGTGCCGTGCTCGTCGGTGTACTCGTCGCGCCATTCGGCGTACGGGCCCGCGACCAAGGCGACCAGGTACGTCGACATCCGCTCGGTGGTGGCGAAGTCGTGGCGTACGGCGCGGTTGTCGCCCGCGGGCACGTCGGTGGTCTCGGCCGCGGCGTTGGAGATGACCTTCCACGACTCGGGCGCCAGCACCGACAGGGTGTAGGCGGCCTTGAGGTCGGGCTGGTCGAAGCAGGCGAACATCCGCTTGGCGTCGGCGGTCTCGAACTGCGAGTACAGGTACACGCCCTTGTCGACCGGGTCGACGAAGCGGTGCAGGCCCTCGCCGGTGTTCATGTACTCGCAGGTGGCGACGATCGTCAGCTCGTTCTCGGCGGCCAGGTCCGGCAGCTCGATCCCGGCTTCGGCGGCGTAGCCGGAGACGTCGAGCGCGACGCCGTTGAGCTCGGCGGACTCCACCGAGCGCGCGACGATGTCGATGAAGGTGCTGGCACCGGGCTCGCGGCCGGTGAAGCGCACGGTCGTGCGCGAGCCGAAGGTCGCCTCGCCGGGCTGGCCGAGACCGTCGGTGAGATCCAGCTCGACGCGGTAGGACTCCACTTCCAACAGGGCGGCCCGCTCGCGGGCTTGGTCACGGGTCAGATTGGGCGCGGGCACGGGACACCTCGGGGGAGTTCGGGTTCGCGGCGAGGGGGTCCTCGCGGGTCGGAACTGCGGTTCGGAACTGACAATCGCATCCAATCACGCATCCAATCACGTCCGGTCGCACCAGGGGGCGGACCCGGGCGGGAAGGTTCGCGCGGCGGCCGATGTTGCACTCCTCAGGCGGTACGCAGGCCGCCGAACGGACCGCGACCCAGGAGAAACCAGCGCATGAGCTCCGACAAGCCCCGCGTCGACTTCTACTTCGACCCCGTCTGCCCCTTCGCCTGGATCACCTCGCGCTGGATTCTGGAGGTCGAGCAGCACCGCGACATCGATCTGCGGTTCCGGGTCATGAGCCTGGCCGTGCTCAACGACGGTCGCGACCTGCCCGAGGAGTACCAGGAGATCATGAAGAAGGCGTGGGGCCCGGTCAGGGTCGCCATCGCCGCCGCGCAGGAGCGCGGTGAGGAGGTCCTGCGCGAGTTCTACACGGCGGTGGGCACCCGCATCCACAACGGCGGCAACAGCGACTACCCCGCCGTGGTCGCCGAGGCGCTGGCCGAGCTGGGCCTGCCCGCCGAGCTGGCCGCCGCCGCGGACTCCACCGACTACGACGACGCGCTGCGCAAGTCCCACCACGAGGGCATGGACCCGGTCGGCATGGAGGTGGGCACCCCGACGATCCACATCGACGGCGTCGCCTTCTTCGGCCCGGTGCTGACCTCGATCCCGCGCGGCGAGGACGCGGTCAGGGTCTTCGACGGCGCCAGGGCGCTGGCGTCCTACCCGGACTTCTTCGAGCTCAAGCGGACCCGCACCGGCGATCTGACGTTCGACTAGCCGTGTGACCTTCCGCGCCGTGCGCGCCCGCGGCCGGATGTGACACCCTGGCCCACGTACTCGCCCGTAGGTGTCACATCCGGCTGGAGGACCCATGGCTGCCCCCGTCACCACCCGCACCGGCCACGTCATCGGCGGTGAGCTGATCGATTCGGCCGGTGACCGGATCGAGGTGGTGAACCCGGCGACCGAGGAGGTCATCGCGACCGTCCCCGCGGGCACGGCGGGCGAAGTCGACGCCGCGGTGTCGGCCGCGACGGCGGCGCTGGCGGGCTGGTCGGCGCTCGACGCGGGCGAGCGCGCCGAGGCCGTGCTGCGCGTGTCCGCGGGCATCAAGGCCCGCCGCGACGAGCTGGCCGCCACGATCACCGCCGAGATGGGCTCGCCGATCACCTTCTCCGCCAAGGTGCAGGCCGCGATGCCCGTCCTCATCTCCGCCGGGATCGCCGGGCTGGTCGCCGACGGCTACTCCTTCACCGAGGAGATCGGCAACTCGCTGGTCGTGCGCGAGCCGATCGGCGTGGTCGGGGCGATCACGCCGTGGAACTACCCGCTGCACCAGGTCGTCGCCAAGGTCGCGCCCGCCCTCGTCGCGGGCAACACCGTGGTGCTCAAGCCCAGCGAGGTCGCCCCGCTCACCGCGAACCTGTTCCTGGAGATCCTCGCCGAGGCGGGCGTCCCGGCGGGCGTGGTCAACCTGGTGCACGGCACCGGCCCGGTCGTCGGCGAGGCGATCGCGGCCCACCCGGGCGTCGACATGGTGTCCTTCACCGGGTCCACCGCGGCGGGCAGGCGGGTCTCGGCCGTCGCCGCCGCGACCGTCAAGCGGGTGGCGCTGGAGCTGGGCGGCAAGTCCGCCAACATCGTCCTCGACGACGCCGACCTCGGCCAGGCCGTCAAGATCGGCCTGGCCAACACCTTCATCAACGGCGGCCAGACCTGCACGGCGTGGACCAGGCTGCTGGTGCCCGCGGCCCGCCACGACGAGGCCGTCGAGCTGGCCGCCGCCGCGGCCGCCAAGTACACCGTCGGCGACCCGACCGACGCCGCGACCCGCATCGGCCCGATGTCCTCCCTCGCCCAGCGCGACCGCGTGCTCGACTACATCCGCGTCGGCCAGGACGAGGGCGCCACCCTCGCCTACAGCGGCCCGGCCGTGCCGTCGACCGGCGCCTACGTCGCGCCCACGATCTTCGCCGGGGTGCGCTCGGACATGCGCATCGCCCAAGAGGAGATCTTCGGCCCGGTGCTGTCGGTGCTGCCCTACGGCGACGACGACGAGGCCGTGGCGATCGCCAACGACTCCCCGTACGGCCTGTCCGGGGCCGTCTTCTCCGCCGACAGCGACCGCGCCATGGCGGTGGCGAAGCGCATGCGCACCGGTCAGGTCGACATCAACGGCGGCGCGTTCAACCCGCTGGCCCCCTTCGGCGGCTACAAGCAGTCCGGCAACGGCCGCGAGCTGGGCCGCTTCGGCCTGGAGGAGTTCACCGAGATCAAGTCGATCCAGCGCTGAGCGCGTCGCGCTGGGCGGCGACGAAGCGCGGGCCGACCGGCTCGCCGTGCCCGGGGACCACGGTCTCCGGGCGCAGGGCCAGCAGCACGTCGAGCGCGCCCGGCCACCGCGCCGGATGCGCGTCCGGCCCGACCGACGGGGCCGCGCCCTGCTCGACCAGGTCCCCGGCGAACACCACGCCGACGTCCGGCACGTGCACGGCCAGGTCGTGGTCGGTGTGGGCGAGGCCGGGGTGCAGCAGCCGGACCCGCCTGCCGCCCAGATCGATGTCGAGCCGGTCGGGCACCTCGTGGGTCGGCGGCACCACCCGGGCGCGCGCGATCCGCTCGCCGGTCTCGGGGTCGCCCTGCCCGCGGTAGTGCTCGGCCCACTTGCCGACGTCCGCGCGCTCCAGCATCGCCGGGGCGCAGCGCGGGTGCGCGTACACCGGGGCGCCCACGAACGCCGCGGTGCCGAGGAAGTGGTCGAAGTGCGCGTGCGTGATCACCACGGTCAGCGGCAGGTCGGTCAGCTCGCGGACCGCGGCGGCGAACTCCGCGCCGTGCTCCTCGTGCATGCCGGTGTCGACCACCAGCGCGCGGGTGTGGCCGACGACGAGCCCCAGCGTCTGGTCCAGCGCGGCGTACCGGCGGGCGTGCACGCCCTCGGCCACGCCGATCCAGCCGCTCACGAGTACACCCCGTCCACCAGCCGCGGCACGGTCGCGCTCACCCCGTACGCCGAGGCCAGCGCCACATCGCCCGCGTGACCCCACTCGGTCAGCTCCCTGCCGGACGCGCTGGCGGCCAGCACTGCGGGCAGGTCGTCGCCGTAGGCGAGGAACGCGGCCTCGGCCGCGCGGGCCTCGGGCGACAGGCCGCCGCCGAGGTGGTGGGCGATCGCGCCCGCGCCGAGCAGGTCCTCCACAGCGGGGCGCAGCGTGTTCTGCGGCCTCCAGCGCTCGCCACCCGCGATGACCGCGACTGGACCGCCCGCGGCCCTGGCCGCCGCCGCGACGGCCGGGGCGTTGCGCAGGCAGCCCGCGAGGACAGTCCCGCCTGCCAGCGTCGACAGCGTCGCGCCGTTGGGGGAGGGCAGCGCCAACAGCGTGCCCGCCGGGATCGAGGTCAGCGACGCCGGGCGCAGCGTCCACGGCCCGTCGCCGGCCAACACCGCCCCCGCGTCCTTCGCTGCCTGCGCCGCCGCGGCCTTCTCCGCACCGGCGAATCGCCACGGCAGCGGCAGCACCCGCGCGCCGCGGGACACGGCGATGTCGACCGATGTGCTGAACGACAGCACGTCCACGATCACCACCACCGGGCACTCGGCGAGCGCGGCCATGCCCTCGGGCCCCCAGTCCAGGCGGACCTCGAAGCCCGTCTGGGCGTATGGGTTGTTCGTCACGTGCTCCATCTTGGCCCCGATCCGGTGCGGAGTTTCGCTGACTCGGATGGCACACTGCGCGGCGTGCGTGTCTATCTGGGTTCCGACCACGCGGGGTACGAGCTGAAGGGCCACCTCGCCAAGCACCTCGCGGCCGCGGGGCACGACGTCGTGGACGTCGGCCCGGCCGAGTACGACGCGCAGGACGACTACCCGCCGTTCTGCATCGAGACCGCCCGCCGCGTGGTGGCCGACGAGGGCAGCCTGGGCGTCGTCATCGGCGGCTCGGGCAACGGCGAGCAGATCGCCGCCAACAAGGTCGCGGGCTGCCGCTCCGCGCTGGCCTGGAGTACCCAGACCGCGCAGCTGGCCCGCGAGCACAACGACTCCCAGGTCGTGGCCATCGGCGCGCGCATGCACACCGCCGAGGAGGCCGCCGCCATCGTCGACGCCTTCCTCGCCACGTCGTTCTCCGGCGACGCCCGCCACGCCCGCCGCATCGGCCTCATCAGCGACTACGAGCGCACGGGCGAGCCCCCGGCTCTGCCCTCGGCTCGGCCCTGACGCCGGTCTGATGCCAGAAGGCCACACGCTGCACCGCCTCGCCCGCGACCACACCAAGTGGTTCGCGGGCGAGGCGCTCTCGGTCTGCAGCCCGCAGGGCCGCTTCGCCGCGTCGCTTGTGGACGGCCGCGTGCTCAAGCGCGCCGAGGCGCACGGAAAGCACCTGTTCCACGTCTACGGCCCCGACGCCGTCGTCCACGTCCACTTGGGACTGTATGGGACGTTCACCGTCGGCGAGCCGCCCGTGCCCGTTCCCGTCGGCCAGGTCCGCATGCGACTGGCGGGCCGCGACCGCTACACCGACCTGCGCGGCCCGAACACCTGCGAGGTCATCACCGCCGCCGAGGCCAAGGAACTGCGCGGGCGCCTGGGCCCGGACCCGCTGCGCCGCGACGCCGACCCCGAGCGGGCGTGGGCGCGGATCAGCCGCTCGCGCACCGTCGTCGGCGCGCTGCTGATGGACCAGAAGGTCATCGCGGGCGTCGGCAACGTCTACCGCGCCGAAGTGCTCTTCCGCCACGGCGTGCACCCGCTCTTGCCCGGCCGCGACCTCGACCGCGCGGAGTGGGAGGCCTTGTGGGCCGACCTGGTGGCGCTCATGCGCGTCGGCGTGCGCCGCAACCGCATCGACACCGTCGCCGACGAGCACCTGCCGAAGGCGATGGGCCGCGCGGCCAGGGTGGACCGGCACGGCGGCGAGGTCTACGTCTACCGCCGCACCGGACAGCCCTGCCTGGTCTGCTCGACGCCGGTCGCGCACCAGGAGCTGGTCGGCCGGAACCTGTTCTGGTGCCCGGTGTGCCAGCCCGCGCGGATGCCCGTCCCGGCCTAGAAGTCGAACCCGCCGAAGTCGCCGCCGCCACCGAAGTCGCCGCCGCCCCAGTCGCCACCACCGGCGTCGCCGCCGTAGTCGCCACCCATGTCGCCGCCCGCGTCTGCGGCATCGCCACCGGCGTCTCCGGCGTCACCGCCGTCAGCGCCCGCGTCGGCCTGGCCCGCGTCGTAGCCCGACGCCCACGCGTCGGCCGAGGCGATACCGGCCATCCCGGCGAACATCGTGCTGAACAGCAGCATCGACCCGACGCCCCACGCGCCCGCGACCAGGGCGGGACGCCACCACGGCTCGCTGTACCAGCCGCGCGGCACCGACCGGCCCGCCACCCGGCCGCCCGGGTAGTAGTACGGCGTGCCCTGGCTGGCGTCGGGCGAGGCCGCGTAGTTGTGGCCCTCGACGGCGACCCTGCGGTTCTCGGTGACCTCGCCCGCGCGGGCGGCGTCCGGGTCGACCGGAAGCTCGGGCCCGGGGTCCAGGTCCATGGCCACCCTGGCGGCCCGCACGTAGTACAGGCCCTCCAGCGCGGTCTTGGTGACCAGCTTGCACTGCTCGGCCGTCGTGGCCTGGTCCATCTGCGACCCGGCCGCGGTGTAGCGCTCGGCCGCGTCGGCCATGGCCTGCTGGGCCGCTGTCGTGGTCCCGGTCAGGTTCATCACCTGGCCGCCGAGCCGCTCGACCCAGCGCCGCGCTTCGGCCTTGGCGTCCTCCAGCTGCGCGCGGCGGGTGTTGGCGCCGTTGCGCGCGGCCAGCAGGCCGACCACCACCACGCCCACGACCAGCAGGATCAGCACGACCTCCATCGGTGTCCTCCTCGAACCGGGTTACCAGGACAACGCGGGAGGCTGTCCGATTGGTTCCCTAGAAGACGTCCAGTGTGCGCGGCGCGCGCTGCGACAGCAGCGCCGCCGACAGCGCCGCCACCGCCCCCGGGGTGTGCTCGGTCACCAGGCCGGCGTCGGCGAGCGTGGTCAGCCGGGTGCCGCCGAGGTAGGCCGCGCCCAGCTCCGTGCCGCGGGTCGCCAGGTCCGCCGGGTCGTTCGTGCGGGAGACCACAGCCCCGCCCTTCTCGTCGGCGCTGAGCCGCCACCGGCCCTCGTTCCACGGGCACAGCGCGTCGGCGACCTCGATGACCACGTCGACGGGCGCGTGGTAGCGGCGCTGGGCCAACGCCCGGTCGAGGTCGATGACGCGGATGTAGAGGGCGTCGGTGGGCGTGCCGATCGCGGCCCGGGAGTTGTGCAGCAGCACCGGCATCGGGTCGTCGGTGGCCCCGGAGACGGTCAGCCAGCCGCTGAGGTCCATGTCGAGCAGGTACCGCAGCAGGGCCGCGTGCGCGGCGGGAGTGGTGGCGATCAGCTCGTTGACCGAGATGGTGTAGTCCGGGCCGCGCTCGGTCCAGTTGTGCTTGGCGCGGAAGGAGGCGAACCCGTCGGGGTGCACCGCCCAGCGCTGGGCCGTCCTGCCCGCGCGCAGCCCGGCCGGGTCGTAGGCCCGGTAGCGCCAGTCGCGGTCGGTGCGCCGCCAGCAGCCCGTGCGCTGCGCGGCGTAGGCGTCGTAGAGCGGGCGGGCGATCGCCACGGCTTCCTCGGGCGCCACCTCGCGCACCCGGTCGTCACCGAGGTCGATCTCCGGGCGGAACGCCGCCTTGGCCGACACCCGGTAGTCGACCTTCGTCGTGGCGCAGCCGTAGCCGAACCTCTGGTAGATCGCCGCTTCCGAGGCCCACAGCGCCGCGATGGCGGGCCCGCCGTCCTCGTGCGCGTCGTTCAGCTGCCTGCGCATCAGCCCGCTCAGCACACCGCGCCTGCGCTGGTCGGGCGCCACCGCCACCCACGACACCGCCAGCGCCTGGACCCCGACCGCGTCGGGCACAGTCAACTCCCGCACGGTCGCACACGCCGAACCCACCAGCCTGCCGTCGATGAACTCGCCCAGCCTGCGGCCGTCGGCGAGCTGGATGTCCATGCTGCCGCGCAGTTCTTCGCCGTGGTCGGTGGAGAGGAAGGCCGTCAGCACCAGGTCGAGGTGCGCCGCGTGGTCGTCTTCGGTCATGACCCGGGTCTCGCGGCCCGCTGTGTAGTCCGTCACACAACTTGTCTACCCGCGCCACCGGACGGCCGCCACCGAGATACCGGGGCGACGCGGACCGCGCCGCCCCCGTCGGGCTGACAGGATTTGAACCTGCGACCCTCCGCTCCCAAAGCGGATGCGCTACCAAGCTGCGCCACAGCCCGGGGCCGTCCCGATAAGCGTAGCGCTAGGCGCTAAGCTGTTTGCTGTGCCGGTCGAGACCGGCGCACGCGGGCGTAGCTCAATGGTAGAGCCCTAGTCTTCCAAACTAGCTACGCGGGTTCGATTCCCGTCGCCCGCTCCGCGCGCCGCCCCCGCAGGGCGGCGCGTCGTGTGTCCGGGGTCGGGAGTTCCGGTCGAACGGGTGGAGCTGAGTGTCGCTCACCACAGCCAGGCGGGTGAAACCCCTTAAGAAGAGCGGTCTTTACCGTGAACGCCGTGGCCGCCGCCGGTCGGTTTCGGTAGACCGGGTGGCATGTCGAGCAACGCCGTCGCCAACGCCAGGACTCACGTGAGCAGAGCCGCCGTCGAGCTGGACGCCGTCGTCGTGGACGACGCCGGGCTGGTGCTGATGGTGCGCACCGGGGCCGGCCTCGCGCTGCCTGCCGGGCCGCTGCTGGCCCGCGAGCAGGCGGCGGTGGGGATCGTGCGGGTCGTCGAGGAGAGCACCGGGGTGCGGGTCGAGGTCTGCGACCTGGTGGGGGTGAGCAGCTCGCCCGGGTTCGGGGTCTGCTTCCGCGCCCGTCCGGTCGGCGGGGACCTCGGCGAGCGGGCCGAGTGGGTCGAGCCCGAGCGCCTCGGCGAGCTGCCGGTGGACGAGGCCGACCGCAGGCGGGTCGAGCACGTGCTGGCCGAGCGGGCCGCCTACTTCGGGTAGCCGGCCCGTTCGGTCCGCCTCAGCAGTCGCGCAGCTCGGGGGACTGGTTGAGCAGCTGCCCGCGCGGGCTGATGAACGCGCGGTAGCGGTCGCTGTCGACCTGGGACGGCGTGAACGCCGCCACCCGGTGGCAGTTCTGGAACGCCAGCTTCACCCCGAAGTGGCGCTCCAGGCCGCCGCGGATCGCGTCGGAGGCCAGCGCGCGCAGCAGCTGCCCGCGCTCGGCCTCGCTCGGCGGGGGCACCTCGTGGTCGGCGAAACCCTCGGCGCTGCCGGGGGCCGACGAGGCCACCTGGGAGATCACCCGCCACGCGTAGGGCAGCGAGGTCCGCACGCAGTCGACGAACTCGGCGTCGTCCACCGGTCCGCGCTCGGCACGGTTGAGCAGGTCGGCGGGCACATCGAGAGACATCTGCTTCCTCCACGGGTAGCGGGGCTCGATCCGCATCCCTGCCTACCCGCCGCGCGGAACGGTGATCAACCCTCACCACCGGAATGGTCGAAATGGCCCGCCTGCGGTTGCGGGCACTCCGCGCGCACCGGTAGGCCGCCCGTGTGCCTTACGGAGTCTTCCTGCTCGCCCCCCGCTTCCCCGGCCAGACCGACCGCGTCGCGCTCGACCGCGCGCTCGCGGCCGTCGACGCCGCCGAACGCGTCCACCTCGACGAGGTCTGGATCGCCGAGCACCACTTCATGCCCTACGGCGTGTGCCCCGATGCCCTCACCTTCGCCGCGCTGGCGCTGGGCCGCACCCGGCGGGTCGCCGTCGGCACGGCCGTCAGCGTGCTGACCACCGCCCACCCGGTCGCCATCGCCGAGCGCGCCCTGCTGCTGGACAACCTCTCCGGCGGCCGCTTCCACCTCGGGGTGGGCCGCGGCGGCCCGTGGCTGGACCTCGAGGTCTTCGGCGCGGGCCTGGAGCGCTACGAGCACGGCTTCACCGAAGCCATCGACCTGCTGCTGCGCGCCGCCACCGGCCCGACGGTCGCCGGAACGCCCGGCTTCCCGTTCCGCGAGGTCCCGGTCGTGCCCGCGCCCGCCACCCGCCCGCACCCGCCGGTCGCCGTGGCCGCCACCTCCCGCGACACCGTCGCCGTGGCCGCCGCGCGCGGCCTGCCGCTGCTGCTGGGCATGCACGTCGGCGACGAGGAGAAGCGCGGCATGGTCGAGCACTACCGCGACAGCGGCGGCCCCGCCGACGCCCCGCACGTCTCCGCGGTCGTCCTGCACGTCGCCGACCGCCGCCGCGAAGCCGTCGCCGAGGTCATGGCGGCCGCGCCCGGCTGGCTGCGGGCGGGCCTGGCCGCGCACGTCCCGGTCGACGGGCGCCCCGGCCCGACCCGCGACCCGCACGCCTACGCCCGCCACCTCTGCGACCTGCACCCCGTCGGCGACCTGGACTACTGCGCCGCCCGGCTGGCCCGTTCGGCCGAGCGCACCGGGGTGCGCCGGGTGATCGCGATGGTGGAGGCGACCGGCGACCCGGCGCACACGCTGCGCGACGTCGCCGCCCTCGGCGCACTGCGCCGCGCGGGCTCCGGGCTCGGCCCGGTGCGACCCGGCGCGTCCGACCTGGGCAAGCTCGCCTAGACTCGGGCGCTGATTCCCGTCGGCCAGCTGCGCCGCGGGCTGTTCCCTCAAGTCAGTCGCAAGGAGACCACGTTGAAGAGCACCGTCGAGCAGCTGAGCCCGACGCGGGTACGCATCAACGTCGAGGTGCCGTTCGACGAACTCAAGCCCAACTTCGACCGCGCATACCGCAAGCTCGCGGGCCAGATCCGCATCCCCGGCTTCCGCCCGGGCAAGGCGCCCGCCCGCGTCATCGAGTCGCGCGTCGGCCGCGCCCCCATCCTGGACGAGGTCGTCAACGAGGCGATCCCGGCCAAGTACATGGAGGCCCTCACCGCGAGCGAGATCAAGGCCCTCGGCCAGCCCGACATCGAGCTGACCAAGCTGGAGGACGGCACCAGCCTGGAGTTCACCGCCGAGGTCGACGTCCGCCCGGAGATCACCATCCCGGCCTACGACGGCTTCGCGGTGACCGTGGACGACGTCGAGGTCACCGACGAGGAGGTCGCCGAGCAGCTGGACGAGCTGCGCGCCCGCTTCGGCACGCTCACCGGCGCGAACCGCCCGGTCGAGACCGGCGACTTCGTCTCCATCGACCTGACGGCGACCGTCGACGGCGCCGAGGTCGAGGACGCCAAGACCTCCGGCCTGAGCTACGAGGTCGGCACCGGCCAGCTCATCGAGGGCATCGATGACGCGCTGGTCGGCCTGTCCGACGGTGAGTCCGCCACCTTCACCACCTCGCTGGTGGCCGGTGACCACGCGGGCAAGGACGCCGAGGTCACCGTGACCGTGCAGTCGGTCAAGGTGCGCGAGCTGCCCGAGGCCGACGACGACTTCGCCCAGCTGGCGAGCGAGTTCGACACCATCGAGGACCTGCGCGGCGACCTGCGCGAGCGGCTCGGCCGGGTCAAGAAGATGCAGCAGGGCGTGCAGGCGCGCGACAAGGTGCTGGACGCCCTGCTGGAGGCGGTCGACGTGCCGCTGCCGGATAAGGTCGTCCAGGGCGAGGTCGACAACCGCCACCACGACGCCGTGCACTCCTTCGACCACGACGACGCCAAGCTGACGGAGTTCCTGGAGTCCCAGGGCCGCAGCCGCGAGGAGTTCGACACCGACCTGCGCGCCGACGCGGAGAAGTCGGTCAAGACCCAGCTGGTCCTCGACGCCATCGCCGAGACCGAGCAGGTCCAGGTCAACGACGCCGAGCTGACCGAGCGGATCATCTACCAGGCCCAGCGCTTCGGCGTCAGCCCGGACGAGTACGTCCAGCGCGCCCAGCAGTCCGGCCAGCTCGGGGCGATCTTCGCCGACGTGCGCCGGGGCAAGGCGCTGGCCGCGGTCGTGCGCGAGGCCACCGTCACCACCGAGAGCGGCGCCGAGGTCGACCTGTCGGAGCTGTTCGGCAAGCCCGCGGATGAGCCCGCGGCCGAGTGAGTGAGAGCGTCCTTTGAC
Organism: Actinokineospora guangxiensis; assembly: GCF_042657845.1. Lineage (NCBI taxonomy): Bacteria > Bacillati > Actinomycetota > Actinomycetes > Pseudonocardiales > Pseudonocardiaceae > Actinokineospora > Actinokineospora guangxiensis. Next base: position 29,897 of record NZ_JBHSKF010000004.1, read on the forward strand.
GCTGTGAGCGAAAGTGGGCGGTGTCGGGCAGTCGGCACCGCCCGCCTTCGTTAATGTCGTCGGTAGATCTCCGGTTATGGCACTGAAGGACTTGGGAGAAGGCAGGCAGACGTGACGCAGCACCCCTCGCCCCACATGCGGTCGGCGACCGCGGGGCTCAACCTGAACGACTCTGTCTACGAGCGGCTGCTCCGCGAACGCATCGTCTTCCTCGGCTCCGAGGTCGACGACGACATCGCCAACCGGATCACCGCGCAGCTGCTGCTGCTGGCCGCCGAGGACCCCGAGAAGGACATCACCTTCTACATCAACTCCCCGGGCGGCTCGGTCACCGCAGGCATGGCGATCTACGACACCATGCAGCTCATCGAGCCCGACGTGGCGACCTGGGGCCTGGGCCTGGCCGCGTCGATGGGCCAGTTCCTGCTGGCCTCGGGCACCCCGGGCAAGCGCTACGCGCTGCCGCACACCCGGGTGATGATGCACCAGCCGTCGGCGGGCATCGGCGGCACGGCCTCGGACATCGCCATCCGCGCCGAGGTCTACGCGAAGTGGAAGTACGAGATGGCGGTCATCACCGCCGAGCAGACCGGCCAGACGGTGGAGAAGGTCACCCTCGACGCCGACCGCGACCGCTGGTTCACCGCCGAGGAGGCCAAGGAGTACGGCTTCGTCGACTTCGTGGTGTCCCGCGTCGGCCGCACCGCGAACTGAACAGGAGCACCGCCGTGAGCAACCTCCAGTCCCGCTACGTGCTCCCCTCGTTCGTGGAGCGCACCAGCTACGGGGTCAAAGAGTCCAACCCGTACAACAAGCTGTTCGAAGAGCGCATCATCTTCGTCGGCGTGCAGATCGATGACGCCTCGGCCAACGACGTGATGGCCCAGCTCATCTACCTGGAGTCGGCCGACCCCGACCGCGACATCACGATGTACATCAACTCCCCGGGTGGCTCGTTCACCTCGCTGATGGCCATCTACGACACCATGCAGTACGTGCGTCCGGACATCCAGACGTTCTGCCTCGGCCAGGCCGCCTCGGCCGCCGCGGTGCTGCTGTCGGCGGGCACCCCCGGCAAGCGCATGGCCCTGCCCAACGCCCGCGTGCTGATCCACCAGCCCGCGACCGAGGGCACCTACGGCCAGGTCTCCGACCTGGAGATCCAGGCCGCCGAGATCCAGCGCGTCCGCCGCCAGATGGAGGGCATCCTGTCCCGCCACACCGGCAAGGACGAGGAGAAGATCCGCACCGACATCGAGCGCGACAAGATCCTCACCGCCGCCGAGGCGGTGGAGTACGGCATCATCGACGAGGTCCTGCCGTACCGCAAGCTCTCGAAGTAGACCTCCTCCCCGACGCGGCCGAGGCAGCACGAAAGCGACCGACACGCCGGGCCCCGAGGGCCTATCGTGGGGGTCTGGAGCAATTCGGCCGCGTCGGGGTACAGGTTCTCCCGCTAGACGGGGGTAGGAAGGTACCGTCGATAGCAACGGACGCGACCGGCCTGGTGCGTGCACGCGCGGCAACGACAGGGCGGGTGCGGACGGTCGGACAGCCAGGCACGCCACCCGGCGCGCCGGAGGGGACAGAGGTCAGCGACCATGGCACGTATCGGTGATGGCGGAGACCTGCTCAAGTGCTCTTTCTGCGGGAAGAGCCAGAAGCAGGTGAAGAAGCTCATCGCCGGCCCCGGCGTCTACATCTGCGACGAATGCATTGATCTCTGCAACGAGATCATCGAAGAGGAGCTGGCCGAGGCGGGCGACGTCAAGCTCGACGAGCTGCCGAAGCCGCTGGAGATCCACGAGTTCCTCGACCAGTACGTCATCGGGCAGAACGACGCCAAACGGTCCCTCGCTGTCGCGGTCTACAACCACTACAAGCGCATCCAGGCGGGCGAGCGCGCCCGGCCGGAGGGGCGCGAGGGCCGCGAAGAGACCATCGAGCTGGCGAAGTCGAACATCCTGCTGCTCGGCCCCACGGGCTGTGGCAAGACCTACCTGGCCCAGACCCTGGCCAAGCTGCTGAACGTGCCCTTCGCCATCGCCGACGCCACGGCGCTGACCGAGGCGGGCTACGTCGGCGAGGACGTCGAGAACATCCTCCTGAAGCTGATCCAGGCCGCCGACTACGACGTCAAGCGCGCCGAGACCGGCATCATCTACATCGATGAGGTCGACAAGATCGCCCGCAAGAGCGAGAACCCGTCGATCACCCGCGACGTCTCCGGCGAAGGCGTGCAGCAGGCGCTGCTCAAGATCCTGGAGGGCACGACGGCGTCGGTGCCCCCGCAGGGCGGCCGCAAGCACCCCCACCAGGAGTTCATCCAGATCGACACGACGAACGTCCTGTTCATCGTGGCGGGCGCCTTCGCGGGCCTGGAGAAGATCATCCAGGACCGCGTCGGCAAGCGCGGCCTCGGCTTCGGCTCCGAGATCCGCTCCAAGGTCGACAACGACGCCGCCGCCATCTTCGCCGACACCATGCCCGAGGACCTGATCAAGTTCGGCCTGATCCCGGAGTTCATCGGCCGCCTCCCCGTCGTGGCGAGCGTGACGAACCTGGACAAGGAATCCCTGGTCCGCATCCTCAACGAGCCGCGCAACGCCCTGGTCAAGCAGTACAAGAAGCTCTTCGAGATGGACGGCGTCGAACTGGAGTTCACCGACACCGCCATGGACGCCGTCGCCGACCAGGCCATCCTCCGCGGCACCGGCGCCCGAGGCCTGCGCGCCATCATGGAGGAAGTCCTCCAGTCGGTCATGTACGACATCCCCTCCCGCACCGACGTGGCGAAGGTCGTCATCACCGAACAGACGGTCCGCGAGAACGTCAACCCCACGATCGTCTCCCGCGCCCCCACCCGCCGCGAACGCCGCGAGAAGTCCGCCTGACCCAGCTCTGCACCGAGGCCCCCGCCCTTTCCGGCGGGGGCCTCGGTGCTTTCATCCACAGCCTGGATTCCCGACTGGCCCCGGCACGTCCCGCATCGATAACCTGGCGGCGGGGGGCCGGACGCTCACGCTGCCGGCGGCAGGTGCGATGGCCAGCGCAAACCAGCCCCGCGTGTGCGGGGACTACCGCGTGACGGAGCTGCGCATCCGGCGCGAGGACGGTCCAGCCCCGCCTGCGCGGGGGGCGACACTGCCTGACCTGCGGCGATAGCGGCCCGCCGAACGGTCCCCAGTCACTTCAGTGCCGTCGGTCAGCCGACCACCTCACCGCCCCTCCGACAACACATCCCCCAAGAACTCCACCTGATCCTCCGCCACCAGATCCTGGAACTTCCCGTCATGCCGCCCAGGAAGTATCCGCCCAACCCGCGGCCGCGCCGCCGAGATGAACTCCCGCGTCCCCGCCGCGAACGCATCCTGCGCCCCACACCACACCGCCACCGAGGTTCCCCCCAACGCCCCCACGTTGTTCCGGGGATCCAACCCCGCCCACTCCCGCTCATCCCGAAACGCCCCGCGCTTCCGCATCTCCGACCACTCCATCAACCCCGGCGACACCGCCACCACCCCCCGCAGCGCATCCCCCCGCTCCGCCCGCCGCCGCGCGTACAACAGCGACCCGAACCCGCCCATCGAGAACCCCGACGCCGCGAACACCGTCCCCAGATGCCGAGCCCGCAACCACGCGGGCAATTCCGCGAGCAACATCCGCATGGGATCGTCCCCGGGACGATTCTCATGCCAGTAACTATCCCCGCCGTCCACCGCCACCAGTGCGAACGGCGGAATCCGGTCATGCGCCACAGACCGCACCAGCAAATTCACCACCGACGCCGGAATGGCGCCCGCCGCCGTACTCCGCAATCCGTGCAGGAACAGGCACACCGGCAGATCCTTGATCGGCATCTCGATCGGCAGCACGGTCACCAGCCGCACCTCTCGCCCCCGCGCCACCGAGTACACCCGCTCAGCCCGCACGATCGGCTCCGGCACCCGCTGCCCCGCCGCTTCCACGAGCCTGCTCAGCGTCGCGGTAGCCGCCCCAACGGCGACCCCCGCGACGGTGGCCGCGCTGGTGGCCAGCACCGCTCGCCTGCCGACCATGGTTCCTCCGCGGTCCGCACCTGCTTCCGGTCTACCGGAAGTCCCCGGACGGCGCGGTCCTCAGTCACCTCATCGTGTGAATCTGGGAGATTGTTTCCGCAGGTAGACGCACTGAACTCGACTGATCACCGTCCGTCGCGGAGCCAGGTGAGGATGGCGTCGTTGTGCTCGCCGACGGCGGGAACCACGCCGCCCGTCCACGTCAGGCCGTCCACCGGCGGGCGCAGGACGGGCGCGACCCCGCCGGGGACGGCGACCTCGGTCCAGCGGTCCCGCGCGGCCAGCTGGGGGTGCTCGGCCAGCTCGCCGACGCCGCGGGTGCGGGCGGCGGGGACGTCGGCGGCGTCCAGGGTGGCGAGGGCGGTGTCGGCGTCGACGCCGTCGAAGTACGGCTGGAGTTCGGCGTGCACGGCCGCCCGGTGCGCCACCCGACTCGCCACCGTCCGATAGTCGGGGTGTTCGGCCAGGTCAGGGCGGTTGGCGGCGGCGCACAGGCGACGCCACTGCCCATCGTTCTGCACGGCCAGGTGGATCGCGCCGTCCCGGCACCGCACTGGTCCGTACGGGGCGATGGTGGGGTGGTGCGCGCCCGCGCGGACCGGGTCGGCGCCGGTGCCGTGGGCGTAGAGGAACGGCTGGTGCATCCACTCGGCCAGGGCTTCCAGGAGAGTCAGCCGCAAGGTCGCGCCCTCGCCGGTGCGGCCCCGGTGCAGGAGCGCGGCGAGGACGGCGGCGTGCAGCTGGACGCCCGCGGCGATGTCGGCGACCGAGATCCCGGCGCGCGCCGCGTCCTGCCCGGTGCCGGTCGCGGCGACCAGCCCGGTCTCGGACTGCACCAGCGCGTCGAAGGCCTTGCGGTCGCGGTACGGACCGTCCTGGCCGTAGGAGGACAGCTCGGCGACCACCAGCGCCGGGTGCCGGGCGCGCAGGCTGTCCGCGTCCAGGCCCAGCCGACGCGCCGCGCCGGGGGAGAGGTTGCAGGTGACGACGTCCGCCCTGGCGATGAGCTCGTCCACCACCGCCCGTCCGTCGGGGTCCTTGAGGTCGACCGCCAGCGACTCCTTGCCGACGTTGGTCCACGCGAAGTAGCTCGACACCTCGCCGCAGGCCGCGTCGTAGTGCCGGGCGAAGTCGCCGCCGCCGGGCCGCTCCACCTTGATCACCCGCGCGCCCAGGTCGGCCAGCAGCCGGGTCGCGTAGGGCACGGCGACGGCCTGCTCCAGGCTGAGGACCAGGACCCCGTCGAGCGGTCTCACGCCACCCGCTCCGGTCGCGTGTAGACGTTCATCGACGTCCCGCGCAGGAAGCCGACCAGGGTGATCCCCTGCTCGTCGGCCAGGTCCACGGCCAGCGAGGACGGCGCCGACACCGCGGCCAGCACCGGCACGCCCGCCATGGCGGCCTTCTGCGCCAGCTCGAACGACGCCCGCCCGGACACCATCAGCACCGTCCCGGCCAGCGGCACGAGGTCGCGCAGCAGCGCCCACCCCAGCACCTTGTCGACGGCGTTGTGCCTGCCGACGTCCTCGCGCACCACCAGCGCCTCGCCGGTCGCGGTGAACAGCCCCGCCGCGTGCAGGCCGCCGGTCGACTCGAAGACCTTCTGCGCGGCGCGCAGCGCGTCCGGCAGCCCGGTGAGCACCCCGACCGGCACCGCGACGGGGTCCTCGGCGGGGGAGAAGCGGGTCTTGAGCCGGACCGCGTCCAGGGCCGCCTTGCCGCACACCCCGCACGAGGAGGTCGTGTAGAAGTTGCGCTCCACCCCGGCCGACGGCGGCGCGACACCGGGCGCGAGCGCGACGTCGAGCACGTTGTAGGTGTTGCGGCCCTCGTCGTCGACGCCGTCGCAGTAGCGGGCGAGCGCGACGTCGCCGCGGTCGGCGATGACGCCCTCGGTCAGCAGGAACCCGTGCGCCAGCTCGACGTCGGCGCCGGGTGTGCGCATCGTCACCGCCAGCGGCCTGCCGCCGACCCGCAGCTCCATCGGCTCCTCGGCGGCCAGCGCGTCCGGGACCCGGCTGCGCCCGTCCGCGCCCACGCGCCACACGGGCCTGCGCACTGTCACTCGTCCCATGCGTCCAATGTACGAGGCCGCCCCCGGCGGTCGAGGGACCGACCGGGGGCGGCGGGTACGGCGGGCTAGATCCGCTGCCAGAGCGCCGGAACGTTCGGCGGCTCCCAGCCGGGGAGGGACGTGTGCGGCTGGATGACGCGGTAGCTCGACCCGCCGTAGGTCACCTGGGCGCCGGAGGCGTAGTAGGTGTACGGCGCCCACGTGCCGCCCGGGGGGACCGTCGTGGTGGTCGTCGGGTCCGTCGGGCGGGTGGTGGTCGTGGTGGGGCGGGTGGTGGAGGTCGGCGGGGTGCCGGTCGTCACCAGGCGCAGGTTGTAGACCTGCAGGATCTCCAGCAGCGGCTGGAAGTAGATCGTGCCGCCGGTCTGGCAGTTGCCCGAACCGCCGGAGGTGACGCCCTGGGCCTGGTCGCCGGTGATCCACGAGCCGCCGGAGTCGCCGGGCTCGGCACAGGCGTTGGTGCGGACCAGCCCGGTGATGGTGCCCTCGGGGTAGGTGACCGAGGCGTTCTTCTGCTGGATGGTGCCGCAGCGCCATCCGGTGGTGGACCCGGAGCGGCACACCGAGGAGCCGACCGGGGCCTCCTGCGATCCGGCGACCGGCACGGTGCCCGGGTAGCGGTTCACCAGCGCCCGAGGGGTGTTGCCCGCGTCGGCGCGCACCCAGGCGTAGTCGTTGCCGGGGAAGCTGGACCCGACGACGGACCCGCTCGGGTTCGACGTCCGCGTCCCGGCCCGCCCGCAGTGCCCGGCCGTGACGAATCCGCCTTCGACGGCGAAGCCGATGGAGCATCGCCCCGACCCGAAGGTGTAGGCGTTGCCGCCGATGATGTCGATCAGCGGCTTCGGGTCCTCGGTGCTGGCCTCGAACGCGACCACGTCACCGCTGAGCCCGGCGCCCGCGGCCCACGCCTTGGCCTTGGCCTCAGCGCCCGCGTGCGTCAGCACGACGACGCGGTTGGCCCGGACATCGACGTACCAGCCGGGGACGGCGTCGGGGGCGGCGGCGGCCTTGGCGTCAAGACGGCTTTTGGCTTTGTCCAACGTGGACACGCTGTGCCGCACGGTGGCCGCGATCGCGCCCTGGCCCTCGACAGCGCCGCTCAGCTTCGCGTCGGTGACCGCGACGGTCAGCGTGGTGCCGGTGCTGTCCAACCAGGATCCGCCGTAGGCGCTGCCCAGCCTCGCCTTGAGCGCCAGGTCCTTCTGCCCGGCGAGCTTCTCGCTGACCAGGCGGCGCTGCGCCTGGTCGGTGCTGATGCCGAGGTCCCTGGCCATGGCGGTGACCATGGCGGATTCCTCCTTGTCGGCGGCGGTGGCGCTCGGGGTCAGCACGAGCGCGGTCACCACCCCGGTCGCGATGACCGCCGCTGACGCGACGGCGACGATTCTGCGGTTCATGTCCGCTCCTTGCTGCAGGGTGAATGCCCTCGAACGGTAGGCCGGGAATCACCCATATTGGTACATACCAATCGGGCATATCGCCGGTGACGCGGTCTGCGGCAGGGCGCCGCCCCCGACGCCTGCGTCACGTCGGGGGCGGCGCGGTCCGGGCACCCCTGCGCGGTGCCCGGACCCGAGGGCAGCTACACGCGCTGCCACAGAGCCGGAACGTTCGGCGGCTCCCAGCCGGGCATCGCCGTGTGCGCCTGCAGGGCCCGGTAGGTGGCGCCGCCGTAGGTGACCTGGGCGCCCACCGCGTACGGGGTGTAGGCGGCCCAGGTCCCGCCGCCGGGCGGGTTGCTGGTCGGCGGCGTGGTGGTGGGCGGGGTGGACCCGGAGGTGATCAGGCGCAGGTTGTAGACCTGCAGGATCTCCGCCAGGGGCTGGAAGTAGAACGTCCCGCCCGAGGTGCAGTTGCCGGACCCGCCCGAGGTGACCCCCTGGGCCTGGTCCCCGGCCAGCCACGACCCGCCGGAGTCACCCGGCTGCGCGCACGCGCTGGTCCGCGTCAGCCCGGTCACCGATCCCTGCGGGTAGTTCACCGTGGCGTTCTTCTGCTGGATCGTCCCGCACCGCCACCCGGTGGTGGCCCCGGAGCGGCAGACCGAAGCCCCCACCGGGGCTTCCTGCGAGCCCGCGACCGGAACGGTGCCCGGGTAGCGGTTGACCAGCGGGCGCGGGGTGTTGCCCGCGTCGACCCGGACCCAGCCGTAGTCGTTGCCGGGGAAGCTCGACCCGGCCACCGTCCCGCCCGGGTTCGACGTCCTGGTCCCGGTGCCGCCGCAGTGTCCGGCGGTGACGAATCCGCCCTCGACGGAGAACCCGACCGAGCACCGGCTGCCGCCGAAGCTGTAGCTGTTGCCGCCGATCACGTCGATGTAGGGCCGCGGGTCCTCCGTGCTGGTCAGCACCTTCGCGCTGACGCCCGCGCCCTTGGCCCACGCCGCGGCGGCGGACTCGCCGCCCTTGTGCGCCAGGACGACGACCTGGTTGTCGGTCACGTCGACGTACCACCCGGGCACCGACTCCGGCGCGCCGCTCGCCTTGGCGTCGAGGGACGCCTTGGCCTTGTCGAGCTGGGCGGCGCTGCGGGTGACGGTCGTGGGCGTCGCGCCGAGGGCGCGGACCTTCCCGGCGTGGCGGGCGTCGGTGACCGCGACGGTCAGCGTGCTGCCCGTCGCGTCCATCCACGCGCCGCCGTAGCCCGCGCCGAGCAGGGACTTGAGCGCGGCGTCGGTGCGGGCGGCCGAGTGCTCGGTGGCGAGCCTGCGCTGGGCCTGCTCGGGGCTGATCCTCAGGTCGCGGGACATGGCGGCCAGGATCGATGACTGGGTCTCCTCGACCGCGGGGGCGTGCTGCCCGGCGGTCGCGGACGGCACCATGGCGATGGCTGTGGCCAGGCCCGCTGCCGTGATGGCCGCGGTGGCCGCGGCGATGTGCTTGCGATTCATTTCCGCTCTCTCCTCGAGGGCGTGCAGGGGGGAATCTCCTTGCGACGGTATGAGGCCGGTCACCGGTATTGGTACATACCAATCGGGTCATACCGCCGCTCGTGGCAAGGTGAGGGCATGGACAACACTCCTGCCCCCGGTGGCCGCGTCCCCCGTCGTCGCGTCCTGGTGACCGGCGCGTCCGGCGGCATCGGCTCCGCCGTCGCGCACGCCTTCGCCGAGCTGGGCGACCGCGTCGCCGTGCACTGCAACTCCGCGCGGGAGAAGGCGAACGCCGTGCGCGCGGAACTGCGCGGCGACGGGCACGTCGTGGTCGAGGGCGACATCGCCACCGGCTCCACGACCGTCGTGCAGGCCACTGTGGACGCTCTTGGCGGCATCGACGTGCTGGTGAACAACGCCGCCGTCGTCACCCCCGCGCACCCGGTGTCGACGGACTTCGCCGACTGGCAGCAGGCGTGGCGCACGACCTTCGAGGTCAACGTCCTCGGCACCGCCGCCATCACCCACCAGGTCGCGGCCCGCATGGTCGAGCAGGGCATCGGCGGGCGGATCGTCAACGTCGGCTCGCGCGGGGCGTTCCGCGGCGAGCCCGAGCACCCCGCCTACGGCGCGAGCAAGGCGGCGCTGCACTCGATGGGCCAGTCGCTGGCGGTGTCGCTGGCCAAGCACCGGATCGCGGTGTCCACCGTCGCGCCGGGCTTCGTGCGCACCGACCGCGTCGAGGACAGGCTCGCAGGCGACGGCGGCCGCGCGATCGCCCAGCAGAGCCCCTTCGAGCGGGTCGCGCTGCCCAGCGAGGTCGCCGCCGCCGTGGTCTACCTGGCCTCCCGCGAGGCGCTGTGGGCCTCCGGCACGATCCTGGACCTCAACGGCGCTTCCTACCTGCGGACCTGACCCCTAGGGTCCGAAGGGTGACCGATCACGGGAGCTATGACGCCGTCGTCGTCGGCGGGGGCCACAACGGACTTGTCGCCGCCGCCTACCTGGCGCGCGCCGGGCGCTCGGTGCTCGTGCTGGAGCGGCTGCCGCACACCGGCGGCGCCGCGGTCAGCGCGAGCCCGTTCCCCGGCGTGCGGCTCTCGCGCTACTCCTACCTGGTCAGCCTGCTGCCCGACCGCGTCGTCGCCGACCTCGGCCTGCGCCTGGACCTGCGCTCACGCCCGGTCTCCTCCTACACCCCGTACGTGCGCGACGGCCGCCACGGCGGCCTGCTGGTCGAGCGCGATCCCGGCCCGGCGACCGCCGACTCCTTCCGCGCCCTGACCGGCTCCGACGCCGAGCTGGCCCGCTGGCGGGAGTTCTACGCCGAGGTCGACGGCCTGGCGAAAGCGCTTGCGCCCACCCTGCTGGACCCGCTCCCGTCGGCCGCCGAGGTGCGCGCGCTCATCGGCGGCCGCGTGTGGGAGCGGTTCTTCGAGCAGCCACTCGGCGCCACCATCGCCGAGTCCTTCGCCGACGACCTGGTGCGTGGCATCGTCGCCACCGACGGCCTGATCGGCACCTTCACCTCGCTGTTCGACCCGGGCCTGGCCGCCAACCGCTGCTTCCTCTACCACGTGATCGGCAACGGGACCGGCGAGTGGCGGGTGCCCGCGGGCGGCATGGGCTCGGTCACCGCCGAGCTGCTGCGCGCCGCGGTGGAAGCGGGCGCGAAGGTCCTGACCGACGCCGAGGTGACCGCTGTCGACGCCGACGGCGTCTCAGCCGAGGTCACCTACCGGCACGGCGACGCCGAACACGTCATCGGCGCGCGGCACGTCCTGGCGGGCGTTGCGCCGGCCGTCCTGGACCGGCTGCGCGGCCGCGCTCCCGAGACCCTGCCGGTGGGCGCGCAGCTGAAGGTCAACGTGCTGCTCGACCGCCTGCCCCGGCTGCGCAGCGGCATCGACCCCGCGACCGCCTTCGCGGGCACCTTCCACCTGGACGAGTCCTTCGAGGAACTCGAAGCCGCCTACCACTGCGCCGCCGCGGGCACCGCCCCGCCGCGGCCACCGGGCGAGACCTACTGCCACACCCTGACCGATCCGTCCATCGTGGACGGAAACCGGCACACCCTGACGCTTTTCGGCCTGCACCTGCCCACGCCGCTCTTCACCGACCCGACGCTGTGCGACACCCTGGTCGAGCGCTACCTCGCCGGGGTCGACCGCTACCTGGCCGAACCGCTGCTCGACTGCCTCGCCCGCACCCCCGACGGCCGCCCGTGCGTCGAGGCCAAGACCCCGCAGGACATCGAGTCCGACCTGGCGATGCCAGGCGGCAACATCTTCCACGGAGACCTATCGTGGCCCTATGGCCACGGATGGGGAGTGGAAACGGACACGGCGAACCTGCTGCTGTGCGGCAGCGGCGCCACCCGGGGCGGCGGCGTCAGCGGCATCGGCGGGCACAACGCCGCGATGGCGGTGCTGAGCCGATGACGCTCCCCGCCCGCGTGGCCGCCATCTACTTCGCCGTGGTCAGCGTGGCCATCATCGCCGTGGCGGTGCTGCACGGCGTCCACGATGGCCCGGACGCGTCATTGGCGCCCGTCTGGGCCATCGCCGCCGCGCTGCCCGGCTCCCTCGCCGTGCTCGCGTTCCCCGAGATCGGTCCGCTCGCGTCCTTCGCGGTGCTCGTGCTCATCGCGCTGGTGCAGGCCGGATTGCTGTACCTGCTGGTCAGGGCGGTCGCGGGGGCCAGGCAGCGGCGCTGAGCGGCGTCAGGCCCCGAGGGTCGCCTTGACGTCGGCGAGGCTCGGGTTGGTGAGCGCCTTGCCGTTCGGGAAGTGCAGCGTCGGCACGGTCTGGTTGCCGCCGTTGACGCTCATGACGAAGTCCGCCGCGTCAGGCTCCTGCTCGATGTCCACCTCGACGTACTCGATCCCCTCGCGGTCGAGCAGCGTCTTCAGCCTGCGGCAGTACCCGCACCAGGTGGTCGAGTACATCGTCAGCGTGGCGGGAGCGGTCATCGGTTCCTCCGAAACGTCGGTCTGCCAGTCCTAACGCTAGCCAGGTCCGGATCATGCCCGTTGATCGCCGGCACGATCGCGCGGCCACGATCACACCGGCTCCAGCCGCACCACGATCGACTTCGACGTCGGGGTCCCCGAGCCCTCGGCGACCGAGTCCAGCGGCACCAGCGCGTTGGCCTCGGGGAAGTACGCCGCCGCGCATCCCCGCGCCGTCGGGTAGGCCACGACCCGGAACCGCGGCGCGCGCCGCTCCCGGTCGCTGTACTCGCTGACCAGGTCGACCACCGTCCCGTCGGCGATCCCCAGCGCGCCCAGGTCCTCGGGGCTGACGAACACCACCCGACGGCCGTCCTTGACGCCGCGGTAGCGGTCGTCCAGTCCGTAGATCGTGGTGTTGTACTGGTCGTGGCTGCGCAGCGTCTGCAGCAGCAGCCTGCCCGGCGGCACGGAGAGCACCGTCAGCGTGTTGGCCGTGAACAGGGCCTTGCCGCTCTCCGTGCCGCGGAACTCGCGGGCGTCGCGCGGCGCGTGCGGCAGGACGAAACCGTCGGGCGTGCGGACCCGGGCGTTGTAGTCCTCGCAGCCGGGCACGACGCGGGAGATGCTCTCCCGCACCCGGTCGTAGTCGGCGGTGAACTCCTCCCACGGCACCGGGTGCTCCGGGCCGAGCAGGGCCCGCGCGATCCCGCACACGATCGCGACCTCCGAGCGCAGCAGCGGGCTCGCCGGGTCGAGCCTGCCGCGCGAGCGGTGCACCACCGACATGGAGTCCTCGACGGTGACGAACTGCTCGCCGGAGGACTGCCGGTCGCGCTCGGTGCGGCCCAGGGTCGGCAGGATCAGGGCGGTGCGCCCGGGCACCACGTGCGAGCGGTTGAGCTTGGTCGAGACCTGCACCGTCAGGTCGCAGCCGCGCAACGCGGCCTCGGTGACCTCGGTGTCGGGTGTGGCGGAGGCGAAGTTGCCGCCGACGGCCATGAACACCGATGCCCGGCCGTCGCGCATGGCGCGGATCGCGTCAACGGTGTCGTGGCCGTGCTTGCGCGGGATCGGCACGCCGAACTCGGTCTCCAGGGCGGACAGGAACGCCTCCGGCATCTTCTCCCAGATGCCCATCGTGCGGTCGCCCTGCACGTTGGAGTGCCCGCGCACCGGGCACAGGCCCGCGCCGGGCTTGCCGATCATGCCGCGGACCAGCGCCACGTTGGCGATCTCGCGGATGGTGGCCACCGCGTGCTTGTGCTGGGTCAGCCCCATCGCCCAGCAGAAGATGACCCGCTGCCCGTCGGCGATCAGCCGCGCCAAGCGCTCGACGCGCTCGTGCGGCAGCCCGGTGGCGGTGAAGACCGCGTCCCAGTCCACCTCGCGCACGTGGGCGGCGTACTCCTGGAAGCCGACGGTCCTGGTGTCCACGAACTCACCGTCGACGACCGTGCCGGGACGCGCGTCCTCCCAGCGCAGCAGCAGGTTGCCGACAGCCTGGAACAGCGCCTGGTCTCCGCCGAGGCGGACCTGCAGGAACTCGTCGGCCAGCGCCGTGCCCTTGCCGACGAGCCCGCGCGCGTTCTGCGGGTTCTTGAACCGCATCAGCCCGGCCTCGGGCAGCGGGTTCACCGCGACGATCTTCGCCCCGCCCCGCTTGGCCGCCTCCAGCGCCGAGAGCATGCGCGGGTGGTTGGTGCCCGGGTTCTGCCCGATGACGACGATCAGGTCGGCCTGCTCGACGTCGGCCAGGCTGACCGAGCCCTTGCCGATGCCGGTGGTCTGCGACAGCGCCGCGCCCGAGGACTCGTGGCACATGTTGCTGCAGTCCGGCAGGTTGTTGGTGCCGTAGGAGCGCACGAGCAGCTGGTAGAGGAACGCGGCCTCGTTGCTGGTGCGCCCGGAGGTGTAGAACACCGCCTCGTCCGGTGTGGACAGAGCGCGCAGGTGCTCGGCGATCAGCGCGAACGCCTCGTCCCAGCCGATCGGCACGTAGTGGCTCGCGTCCGGGCGCAGGACCATCGGCTCGGTGAGCCTGCCCTGCTGGCCGAGCCAGTAGTCGGTGCGCTCGGCGAGGTCGGCGACGGGGTGCGCGGCGAAGAACTCCGGCCCGACCCGGCGCAGCGTCGCCTCCTCGGCGACGGCCTTCGCGCCGTTCTCGCAGAACTCGACCGCCTTGCGGTGCTCACCCTGGCCCTCCGGCCACGCGCAGCCGGGGCAGTCGAACCCCTCGCGCTGGTTGATCACCCGCAGCGTGCGCGCCGTGCGCGCCACGCCCATCTGGGCGATGCTGTGCCGCATCGTCGCCGCGATGCCGGGCAGGCCTGCCGCGTACGTCTTGGGCGGGCCGGTGGTCAGGTCCTCTTCGGTGACATCCGCGTCGGGTGCCTCGCGCGTCATGCCCCCATCCTGCGGCACCATCGATCCGGAAGCGAGGAGGACCCCTGTGGCCGAGCCCCCTGAGCCCCCCGGGCCCACAGCACTTCCCGGGCCGGACGCCGCGATCGCGGCGTGGCTGTCCGCGACCGAGGACAGCACCGCCCTGGGCCATGCCGCCGACGCCCACGAGCGGATGCGGCGAGTGTGGGCCGCGGAGCTGGCCGCCTCCCGGGAGCTCCCATGACCCAACTCACGGCCGTCCTGCTCGCGCTGCGCCGCCTCGCCCGCGTCGGCGGACGCCTCGCCGAGGTGCGCTCGGCCCCCGCCGGTGACCCGGCGGGCGCGCTCGCGCTGGCCGAGGCCTACCGCGCCGCCGCCGAGGCCCTGCCCCTGCGCGAGACCCCCGCCGCCTTCACCCGCGCCGCCGCCGCGCTGCGGGAGTACGCCGCCGCGCTGGCCGCCGCCCAGGCCGCACACGCCGCAACGCGGCCGATCACCGCGCTGGCCCGCGGCCGGGTCCAGGCGCACACCGCCGCCGCGCGCGCCGCCGACCTGCTCGCCATCCGCTGCGCCGACCTGGCCGGACGCGCGGTCCTGGGCACGGGCGTGCTGTCCGGCCTGCCCGCGGCCGAGGCCGACGCGCTCGCCTCGGCCGCCCGGCGCGGCTACGACTCCGGTGTCCTCGGTCCCCGCCACCTGCGCGCCGCGGCCGCCCGGCTCGCTGGACTCGGCCCGTCCGCGCGGGCGCGTGCCGACGGTCTCCTGGACCGGGCGGGCTCACCGGTCGAGCGGGCTTGGCTGGTCAAGGCCATCGCCGCGGCCCCACCGGACCTCGCGGGCGTCGCCGAGTTCGCCGAGACCGTCCGCGGGCGCCCCGAGCCCTGGCTGGCCGAGCGGCTGACCCTCATCGACCGCCACGCCCCCGGCCCGCAGACCCGGCTCGGCGCCGCCGTGCGCCAGTACGAGGCCACGACCTGCGGCACCACCAGCCTCATCGTCGCCCGCGCCGAGCACGACCCCCGCTACGCCCTCACCCTGACCTCCGGCGACTTCGCCACCGCGTTCCGGGACGCGCGCGCCGCCGTCCACGACGAGACCAACCGCTGGTACCCGCAGTTCGCGGGCACCTCACCGCGCGGGATGGCCGTTTGGCTGAGCAGGCACGTCGGCGCGCGCCACCGCTGGCGGCTGGTGGACGACCGCGACCCGCGCTCGGTGTCGGCCGCGCTGCGGCGCACCCTGGCCGCCGTGGACGACGGGTTCGCCGTCCCGCTGCTGGTCGGCGCGCTGGTGCCCCGCCACTACGTGCTGGCCGTCGGCCACCACGACGGCTCGGTGCTGGTGTTCGAGCCCACCGCGGGCCGCACGGTCGCCGTGCCCGACAGCGCCTTCCTCAGCGGGGGTCTGCGCGCCGCCCTCGGCTTTCCGCACCTGCAAGCCGTCGTCCTGCCCGACGGAGCTGAGCGGGCGGGCTAGGCCGGGCGGTCCGCTCAGGACGGGCAGCCGCTCTCGGCGGGCAGCTCGGCCTTCGGGTCGAAGAACGAGGCGCGGTCGTGGCCGGGGCGCTGCACATGGGTGGCCGACTGGTCGCGCGCCGCGGGCGCGAGGAAGCCCTTCTTGTACCAGTCGCAGGCGATCGAGTAGCCGAAACCGCCGACGTGGCCGTACCAGAGCCCCAGGCTGTCCTCGGTGAAGCCCTCCTTGAGCAGCCGGTAGTCGACCTGGGCGCGGACCAGCACGATCAGGTCCATCGGGTCGGTGACCGCGCTCGGGTCCGCGGGCTCGAAGGCGTAGGCGAACAGGTAGTTCGTGTGGATGATCAGCTGGTTGGGCGCGCCCGCCTCCACCGTCATCGTGCCCGTGACCTTGGGCTCGACGTCCAGCAGCGGGTGGCCCTGCGCGATCAGGCTGACCAGCGCCTGGGCCTGCGGCTCGCGTCCGGTGCCGAACAGGGGCTTGAGCAGCTTCCTGGCGTCGGGGGCCAGCAGTCGCAGGTAGGAGTCGGGGTTGTGATCGATGAGCATCGTGCGGTCGATGCGACTGGCGATCAGCGCGTCGCGGACCGTGTCGGTGGCGGCGGCGACCTCGCCCGCGGAGAACTCGCCGACCTGCATCGGCGCGGGCGCGGTGATGCCCTTGGCGCCGTCCGCCCAGCCCTCGGCGGGCGTGCCCGCGAAGGGCGCGTCCAAGTCGACGGCCTGGACCAGCTGCTGGCCCTGGTCTGGCGTCGGCCGGGCGGCGGAGCGGTCCTGCCCGTCGAACATGCCGACCCCGACCAGCAGCATCAGGACCGCGACGATCGCCACCAGGACGGTCGCGGTGACCAGCCAGCGCTCGGCCTTGCGCCTGCGGCTGGCGCGCAGCATGGCGCGGACGTCGGCCCGCGCCGACTCACGCACGCGGCTGCGCCACTCGGCGTCCTCTACCGCGGCGCTGTCGCCGTGCTCCCGATGGTCCACTGCCCCCCCAAGGGCGCCTGGGCTGTCCCGCCCGCCCGCTGATGTCGTTGCTGCTCCGGTGACCACGACATCGATGCGGCCGACCTCGGTGTTAACAGTTCCACGGGTGCTCACCGCCGATCGTGCGATGAACGGCAGGCTTGCACAGTCCAACGGTCAGGGCTGACGGGTGGATGGCCGCACGTCCGGCCATCCGGCCCTGCCGCCCTGGGCCGTTCGGCCTCAACCGCCCGTGTCAGGCGGGGTGGCCAGCGTCACATCCACTGTCGTGTCCGCGCCTTCGCCCAAGGTGACGGCCTCGGCCCCCGCCGCCGCGAGCAGGTCGGACTCCACCGACCGCAGCGCGGCGAGCACATCGGCGGGCGCGGTCACCGCGAGCCGGGCGACCGGGGTCCGCATCGACACCTTCGCCCGGGTCTTGGCTCCGCGCACCTCGGCCAGCACAGCACCCGCCGCCGCCAGCGCCCCGGTGTCGGCGCGGCCACCCGGCTCCGGCCACGCGGCCGTGTGCACCGACCCCTCCTGCCACCAGGACCACGTCTCCTCGGCGGCGAAAGGCAGGAACGGCGCGAGGAGCCGCTGCAGCGCCGACAGCGCCGCCCGTAGCGCCACCCGAGCCGACTCCGCGCCCGGCAGGTCCCCGTACGCGCGGTCCTTCACCAGTTCCAGGTAGTCGTCGCACCAGGTCCAGAAGAACCGCTCCACGCGCTCCAGGGCGTCGGTGTAGCGGTAGTCGGCCAGCGCGCCGGTCGCCTCGGCGATCACCGCGTCGAGGGCGCCGAGCATGGCCAGGTCCAGCGGCTCGGCCCTGCCCCGGGCGTCGGACTCGGGCTCGGGGAATCCGATGACGAACCGGCTGGCGTTGAGCAGCTTGGTCGCCAGCCTGCGACCCACCCGCATCCGGCTCTCGTCGAAGGCGGTGTCCACCCCCGGCCGACCCGACGCCGCCCAGTACCGCACCGCATCCGCGCCGTAGCGGTCGAGCAGCGCGTCGGGGCTGAGCCCGTTGCCCGCGCTCTTGCCCATCTTGCGCCGCTCGGGGTCGATCACCCAGCCGGAGATCGCCGCGGTGCGCCAGGGCAGCGCGCCGGTCTCCAGCTCCGCGCGCAGCACGGTGCTGAACAGCCAGGTCCGGATGATCTCGTGGGCCTGCGGGCGCAGGTCCATCGGATAGGTCCTGGCGAACAGCTCGGTGCCGTAGCCGCACACCAGCAGCGGCGACAGCGAGGACGTCGCCCACGTGTCCATCACGTCCGGGTCGGCGGTGAACCCGCCCGGCCGGTCCCGCTGCTCGGGCCGGTAGCCCGGCGGCACGTCGCTCGCGGGGTCCACCGGCAGCGCGTCCGGGGTCAGCGGGCGGGAGTGGTCGGGCTCGCCGTCGGCGTCCAGCGGGTACCAGAGCGGGATCGGCACGCCGAAGAACCGCTGCCTGCTGATCAGCCAGTCGCCTGCCAGCCCGCCCACCCACGATTCGTAGCGCGCCAGCATCGGCTCCGGCCGCCAGCGCAGCTGCCTGCCGCGCTCCAGCAGCCGCTCGCGGTGCCGGGTCGACCGGATGAACCACTGCCTGCTGGAGACGATCTCCAGCGGCCGCTCGCCCTTCTCGTAGTGCTTCACCGGCCGGGTCACCGGGCGCGGGCTCAGCCCCAGCAGCTGCACCACCCGCTCACGCGCCTTGCGCACGGTCAGGCCGGCCAGCTCGGCGTACGGCCCGGCCGCCACCCCCGGCGGGGCCTCGGCGCGGAAGCGGCCGTCGCGGCCGATCACGGTGTGCGCGGGCAGACCCAGCTCTCGCCACCACAGCACGTCGGTCAGGTCGCCGAAGGTGCAGCACATGACCAGTCCGCTGCCGCGCTCGGGATCGGCGGCCGGGTGCGCCAGCACGGGCACCTCGGCCCCGAACAGCGGCGAGCGGGCCCGCGTGCCGATGAGCGCGCTGTGCCGCTCGTCGTCCGGGTGGGCGATCAGCGCCACGCAGGCGGGCAGCAGCTCCGGCCGCGTCGTCTCCACCTCGGCGGGTCCGTCGGCGGTCTCGAAGGCGATGGTGTGCCATGCGCCCTCGGTGTCGCGGTCCACCAGCTCGGCCTGGGCCACGGCGGTGCGGAAGGTGGTGTCCCACAGCGTCGGCGCCTCGGCCTGGTAGGCCTCGCCCGTGGCCAGCAGCCGCAGGAACGACGCCTGCGACAGCTCCCGCGCACGTCCCCCGATCGTGGTGTAGGTGCGCGACCAGTCCACCGACAGGCCCAGCCGCCGCCACAGCTCCTCGAAGGCCTGTTCGTCCTGTTCGGTCAGCCGCTCGCACAGCTCCACGAAGTTGCGCCGCGACACGGGCCGGGTGCTCCGGGCACCGCCGCCGTCCAGGGCCAGCCCGGGGTCGTAGGGGAGGGACGGGTCGCAGCGCACGCCGTAGTGCAGCTGCACCCGGCGCTCGGTCGGCAGGCCGTTGTCGTCCCAGCCCATCGGGTAGAGCACGTCCATCCCGCGCATGCGCTGGAAGCGCGCGATCACGTCGGTGTGGGTGTAGGAGAACACATGGCCCACGTGCAGGCGTCCGCTGACCGTCGGCGGGGGAGTGTCGATGGAGAAGACCGACTCGCGGGGGCCCGTCCCGCGGAAGCGGTAGACGCCGGACTCGGCCCAGCGCCGCGCCCAGATCGCCTCTAGCCCGTCGAGTGAAGGTCGCTCCATGCCGAGACGGTAGGGGCTGGTCAGCTCCCGCCTCCACCGGATTTCGCGGGGTTCGTAGACTCTTCGACCGTGACTGAAACCCCCGCCCCGCAGACCACCGACCTTCCGCAGGCCTGGGAGCCCGCCGCGGTAGAGGCGGAGCTGTACCAGGGCTGGGTAGACGCCGGCTACTTCACCGCCGACCCCGACAGCGGCAAGCCGCCGTTCTGCATCGTGCTGCCCCCGCCGAACGTCACCGGCAGCCTGCACATGGGCCACGCGCTCAACCACACCGTCATGGACGCGCTGACCCGCCGCCGCCGCATGCAGGGCTACGAGGCGCTCTGGCTGCCAGGCATGGACCACGCGGGCATCGCGACCCAGAACGTCGTGGAGCGCAAACTGGCCTCCGAGGGCCTCTCCCGCCACGACCTCGGCCGGGAGAAGTTCGTCGAGCGTGTCTGGGAGTGGAAGGCCGAGTACGGCGGCAAGATCCTCGACCAGATGCGCCGCCTCGGTGACGGCATCGACTGGTCCCGCGAGCGCTTCACCATGGACGACGCCCTCTCCCGGGCCGTCCAGACGATCTTCAAGAAGCTCTACGACGAGGGCCTGATCTACCGCGCCGAGCGGATCATCAACTGGTGCCCGCGCTGCCGCACCGCGCTGTCGGACATCGAGGTCGAGCACTCCGACGACGACGGCGAGCTGGTGTCCATCCGCTACGGCTCCGGTGACGCCTCGATCGTCGTCGCCACGACCCGAGCGGAGACGATGCTCGGCGACACCGCCGTCGCCGTGCACCCCGACGACGAGCGCTACCAGCACCTCATCGGCACCGAGGTGGAGCTGCCGCTGACCGGCCGCCGCATCCCGGTCGTGGCCGACCCCCACGTCGACCCCGAGTTCGGCACCGGCGCGGTCAAGGTGACCCCGGCGCACGACCCCAACGACTTCGAGATCGGCCGCCGCCACGACCTGCCGTCGATCACGGTCATGGACGAGTCCGGCGTGATCACCGCGCACGGCCCGTTCGAGGGCCTGGACCGCTTCGAGGCCCGGCCCGCCGTGGTCGCCGCGCTGCGCGAGGACGGCCGGATCGTGGCCGAGAAGCGTCCCTACGTGCACGCTGTCGGCCACTGCTCGCGCTGCGACACCGTGGTCGAGCCGCGCCTGTCGCTGCAGTGGTGGGTGAAGGTCGAGCCGCTGGCGCGCGCCGCGGGCGACGCGGTGCGCGACGGCCGCACCCAGGTCCACCCGCCGGAGCTGGCCAAGCGCTACTTCGACTGGGTCGACAACATGCACGACTGGACCATCAGCCGCCAGCTGTGGTGGGGCCACCGCATCCCGGTCTTCTACGGCCCCGACGGCGAGACCGTCTGCGTCGGCCCGGACGAGCGGGCCCCCGAGGGCTGGACCCAGGACCCGGACGTCCTCGACACCTGGTTCTCCTCGGCGCTGTGGCCGTTCTCCACCCTTGGCTGGCCGGAGAAGACCGCCGACCTGGCGCGCTTCTACCCGACCAGCGTCCTGTCGACCGGCTACGACATCCTCTTCTTCTGGGTCGCCAGGATGATGATGATGGGCCTGGTCGCGATGGATGGCGTGCAGCCCTTCGACCACGTGTACCTGCACGGGCTCATCCGCGACGCGCAGGGCAAGAAGATGTCCAAGAGCCGCGGCAACGTCATCGACCCGCTGGACTGGCTCGACCGCTTCGGCGCCGACGCCTGCCGCTTCACCCTGGCCCGCGGCGCCAACCCCGGCAACGACATGGCGCTGGCCGAGGAGTGGGCGGCGGGCTCGCGCAACTTCAACACCAAGCTGTGGAACGCCACCCGCTTCGCCCTGATGAACGGCGCGACCACGGCCGTGCCGGTCCCCGACCGCGCGTCGCTGACCGACGCCGACCGCTGGGTCCTCGACGGCCTCGACGCCCTGACGTCCGAAGTGGACGAGCTGTTCGAGAGCTTCCAGTTCGCCAAGATCTGCGACGCGCTCTACCACTACACGTGGGACGAATTCTGCGACTGGTACCTGGAGCTGGCCAAGGTCCAGATCGCCGCGGGCGGCGAGCGCGCCGACTCCACCAGGGCCGTCCTCGGCCACGTGCTGGACGTGCTGCTGCGCCTGCTGCACCCGGTGATCCCCTTCGTGACCGAGGTCCTGTGGAAGGCCGTGACCGGCGGCGAGTCCGTCGTCGTGGCGTCGTGGCCGTCGCCGTCGGGAGCCGTCGCCGACCCCGCGGCGGGCGCGCGGGTGCGGGGTGTGCAGAAGCTGGTCACTGAGATCCGCCGCTTCCGGGCCGACCAGGGCGTCAAGCCCGGCCAGCGCGTCACCGCGCGCCTGTCCGGAGTGGACGCCGTCGACCTGGCCGCGCACACCGACGCCATCACCGCCCTGGCCCGACTCCAGGCCCCGACCGACGACTTCGCCGCCAGCGCCTCCTTGGAGGTCGCCCTCCCCGGCGGCACGGTCACCGTCGAGCTGGACCTCTCGGGCACGGTCGACGTGGCCGCCGAGCGCAAGCGCCTGACCAAGGACCTGTCGGTCGCCGAGAAGGAACTCGCCCAGTGCGAGGCCAAGCTGGGCAACCCCAAGTTCACCGACAAGGCGCCGGAAGAGGTCGTCGGCAAGATCCGCGTCCGCCGGGACACGGCGGCGGCGGACATCGAGCGCATCCAGGCTCGGCTGACGGCGCTGCCCCAGGGCTGAGAGGTCAGTCGGCGGCATCGACCCACGCCAGTCGCAGGTCGCCGCCTGCGGCGAGCAGGCTGACGGCGTCCTCCGCCGACTGGAACGTGCCGCGCATCCGCTGCCCGTAGGCGTCGCTGTAGCCGACGACGGAGGCCGAGTCGTCGCTCTCGATGCCCCAGGCGACGATCGAGACGTCGAACGCGTGCCCCTCGTCATCGCGCACCACCTGGCACAGCGCGAAACGGCGCGGCGCGTAGTGCTCGGTGACGAGGGGGATGAGGGTGTCGACCTCCTGTTCGGTGAACGGGAGCTGTTTGCCCCGCTCATCGAACCGCACCTGGGGAATCGCGGTCATCGTTTCTCCCGTCGCAACGTTGCTACTCCCGCCTTCGATGGTGGCAGCGGAATCACGGGAATTTCAATGACTCGATCGTGTGAATGCCGGGGAGCAAGGATCACGGCATGCTGGAGCGGGGAGGAATCATGCCGTATCCGAAGAAGTCCACCGTCTCGGGCAGCAGACTCGCCGACGAATTGCGCGTCCTGCGCGAGACGGCGGAGATGAGCTGTCGTCAGGTGGGCGAGCAGCTGGGCTGGAACGCCTCGAAGGTCTCGCGCATGGAGACCGGTATCCAGCAGATCAGGTTGGCCGACCTGGCCTCGCTGCTGGTGGTCTACCGCGTCGTCGGCAAGGAGCGCGACCGCCTGCTCAAACTCGCCGAGCGCACCGACGACTTGGGCTTCTGGGAAGCCACCTCGGCCCTGTCCACGGAATCCAAGACCCTCATCCGGCTGGAACGCGATGCCACCGCGATCGTCACCTTCCAGCCGCTGCTGGTCCCAGGCCTTCTCCAGACCGGCGACTATGTCCGCGCGCTCATGGCGGCGGGCCAAGTCCCCGAGTCCGACGGCGATGCTCGCGTCGCCGCGCGCCTGGCCAGGCAATCGGTTCTGACCAAGGGCGATCCGCCTTCCCTGACCTTCATCGTGGACGAGGGCGCGCTCCGCAGGGTTCTGGGCAGTCCCAGGCTCATGGTCCGCCAGCTCCGGCACGTCCTCGAAGCCGTCGAGCGGCCCCAGGTGACGTTCCGGGTGTTGCCGCTGTCGCTACACGGCCACCCCGGTCTCGACGGTTCGTTCACCATGCTGGATTTCGAGCGGTTCAAATCCGTCGTCTACCTCGACCACAAGATTTCAGGCCTGTTCCTGGAGGAACCGGATCAGGTGGCGTTCTACCGGAGGGAGGCGGATAGGCTTCTGGAGCTGGCTCTGAGCCCGTCGGAATCGACGGACCTCGTTGCCGCGATCGCACAGGAGCACGATCGAGAGTGAGGCGTCATGGACGCGGTGGACCCGTTGGCCATCCACTGGCGCAAGTCCAGCTTCAGCGGCACGAACGCCGACTGCGTCGAAGTGGCCCACGCGCCGAAACTGGCCGCTGTCAGGGATTCCAAGAACCCTGCCGGTCCGGTTCTCGTCTTTCCCGTCGTCGCGTTCACCGAGGCGGTGCGCTCGGTCATCGGGTGAGGCGGGCCGCCGCGTAGACTCGCCGGGTACAGCCCCGGTCGTCCACGAGGAGCGCGTGTGCCCGCCGCCGATGCCGATGTCCTGGCGGAACTGGTCCAGGTCGAGTCCGAGCTGGACACCCGCTGGCCGGAGACCAAGATCGAGCCGTCGCTGACCAGGATCAGCGCGCTCACCCACCTCCTCGGCGACCCCCAGGTCACCTACCCCGCCATCCAGATCGCGGGCACCAACGGCAAGTCCTCGACCACCCGCATGATCGACGCCCTGCTGACCCGGCTCGGCCTGCGGACCGGGCGCTTCACCAGCCCGCACCTGCAGCTGGTCACCGAGCGCATCGGCATCGACGGCGCGCCCATCGATCCGCAGCGCTACGTCGAGGTCTACCGCGATGTCGAGCCGTTCCTGGAGATGGTCGACGCCAACTCCGAGGTGCGGATCACCAAGTTCGAGGCGCTGACGGCCATGGCCTACGCCGCCTTCGCCGACGCCCCCGTCGACGTCGCCGTGGTGGAGACCGGTCTCGGCGGGTCCTGGGACGCCACGTCGATCATCATCCCCAAGGTCGCCGTCGTCGGGCCCGTGGGCATCGATCACGTCGAGTACCTGGGCCCGGACCTGCTGGGCATCGCCGCCGAGAAGGCCGGGATCATCAAGGCGGGGTCGGTCGCCATCCTCGCCGAGCAGGACCCGGGCGTGGCCCGCGTGCTGCTGGAGCGCTGCGCCGAGGTCGACGCGACCGTCGCCCGGCAGGGCCTGGAGTTCGGCGTCGAGCACCGCGACGTGGCCGTCGGCGGGCAGATGGTCTCGCTGCAAGGCCTCGGTGGCGTCTACACCGACATCTTCCTGCCCCTGCACGGCGCCCACCAGGCCGACAACGCCGCCCGCGCCCTCGCCGCCGTCGAGGTCTTCTTCGGCGCGGGCGCGGACCGGATGCTCGACATCGAGGCCGTCCGCGAGGCGTTCGCCACCCTCGTCGTCCCCGGCCGCATGGAGCGCATGCGCACCGCCCCCAGCGTGTTCATCGACGCCGCCCACAACCCGCACGGCGCGGCCGCCCTCGCCGCCGCCCTCGACGGCGAGTTCGACTTCCGCCGCCTCGTCGGCGTCGTCGGCGTGATGGCCGACAAGGACGTCGCGGGCATCCTCACCGCGCTGGAGCCGGTCTTCACCGACCTGGTGGTCACCACCAACAGCTCCCCGCGCGCCATGGACCCCGACCTCCTCGCCGGCCTGGCCATCGACATCTTCGGCGACGAGCGCGTCGTCGTGGCCCCCCGCCTCGACGACGCCATCGAGGTCGCCGTCGGCCTCGCCGAGGAGACCGACGACCCGAACGAACCCGTCGCGGGCGGCGGCGTCGTCATCACCGGCTCCGTCGTCACCGCGGGCGACGCGCGCACCCTCTTCGGCAAGGAGCCCGCGTGACCGACCCGATGAAGGGCTTCCGCGGCGTCATGTCCGCGATGCTCATCCTCGAAGCCATCGTCGTCCTCCTCGCCGTCCTCCTCCTCGCCCGGCGCGACGACATCACCACCGCCGAGACGTGGATCGTCGCCGCCATCGGCGTCGCCATGATCCTGCTCTGCGGGGTGGCCACGAAGCCCTGGGCCCTCGGCGCGGCCCTGGGCCTGCAAGGCCTGCTCCTCCTGGGCTTCTTCATCACCCCCGCCATCGGCATCGTCGGCGTCCTCTTCACCCTCGCCTGGGCCTGGGTCACCTGGATGCGCAACGACGTCGCCAAGCGCATGGCCGAAGGAAGGCTCCCGAGCCAGCAGCAGGACTAGGGTCGAGCCATGTTCACCCCGGAGCAGCTCACCGAGTCGATGCCCTTCGCCGTGGCCGCCGGGGTGGCGATCACTGCGGCCAGTCCCGAGGAAGTCCGCGCCACCCTTCCCTTCCACGCCGACCGCTGCACCCTCGGCGGCGTCCTGCACGGTGGCGCGCTCATCACCCTCGCCGACTCCGCGGGCGCCGTCTGCGCCTTCCTCAACCTCCCCGACGGCGCCAAGGGCACCAGCACCCTGGAGACCAAGACCAACCTCTTCCGCGCCGCCCGCGCCGACGTCGAGGCGATCTCGCGCCCGGTGCACATCGGCTCGTCCACCATCGTCGTCCAGACCGACCTGCACGCCGACGGCAAGCACATCTCCCGCACCACCCAGACCCAGATGGTCCTGCGCTGAAGCCCGCCACCCGGCCCCGTTACCCTGCTCACACGGCCTGCCGAGACGAGTGTGGCCAGCAAAAGGGAATGGAGTACGGAAAGCCGTGAGTGAGCGCACCCTGGTCCTGGTCAAGCCCGACGGTGTGAGCCGTGGGCTCGTCGGCGAGGTCCTCTCGCGCATCGAGCGCAAGGGCCTCAAGCTCGTCGCGCTGGAGCTGCGCGCCGTCGACAGGTCTGTGGCCGAGCAGCACTACGCCGAGCACGCCGAGCGGCCCTTCTTCGGGGACCTGCTCGACTTCATCACCTCCGGGCCCGTCGTGGCCGCCGTGGTCGAGGGCGAGCGCGCCGTCGCCGCGTTCCGCCAGCTGGCGGGCGGCACCGACCCGGTCGAGAAGGCCACCCCGGGCACGATCCGCGGGGACTTCGGCCTGGAGGTCCAGTACAACCTGGTGCACGGTTCGGACTCGCCGGAGTCCGCCGAGCGCGAGATCAAGATCTGGTTCTCGGAGCTGTGACCGGCGCGGGCGAGCCGTCCACCGCGGGCGGCTCGCTCGCCCGCACCCACGCGGACCGGCCTGGGCTGCCCAGGGGGCGCAGCGGGCTCCCGGCCGACGAGGTCGGGTCCGCGCACCGCGACCGGCTGATCCGGGCGATGATCGCCGCGAGCGCCGAGCTGGGCTACGCCGACGTCGGGGTCGCCGAGGTCGTGCGCCGGGCGCGGGTGTCCCGCAACGCCTTCTACGCGCACTTCGCCGACAAGGAGGAGTGCTTCCTGGCGGCGGTCGACTTCGGCGCCCAGACCGTCTTCCAGCGCATCACCGCCGCGGCCGGGTTCCGCGGGGGAATCAGCGCCTACCTGCGCTTCCTCGCCGACGAACCCGAGTTCGCCCGCGTCTTCCTCATCGAGATGCAGGCCGCCGGACCCCGCGCGCGCGAGCGCTTCGCCGCCGCGCACGCCCACTTCGCCGACCTCATCCGCCGCTGGCACGAGCAGCACCGCGCCGCCGACCCGACGTGGCCCGCCGTGCCCGAGGAGGTCTTCACCGCGCTGGTCGGGGCCATCCACGAACTGATCGCCACCCGCGTGCGCGCCGGGGGAGACCCGACGGCCCTGGAGGACACCGCCGTGCGAGTGCACCGTGCGCTGGTGCGCGGCTGGTCCTAAGCGACCTTCGCCAGCCTGCCCGCGGCCTTGCGGCGCACGGACGCGCGCAGCAGGGGAGTCCAGCCCAGCAGCAGCCCGACCGGCCCCAGCGCCTGGCGCGACCAGCGGTGGAAGCCGAAGCGGTCGCGGTGCTCGCTGATCAGCCCGCCGGAGAAGCGGAACTCGGCGCGCACGTCGTTGAGCACCGGCCGGCCCGTGCCGCTGAAGACGTACCGCGCCTGCCAGTGCGCGCGCCCGGTGGTCTCGTCGGCGTCGTGCTCCAGCAGCGTGATCTCGATGTCGCCCGGCGCGCTGAGCAGCATCCGCCACATCGCTCCGGCACGCTCGCCGCGCAGGTCGGGGAAGACCGGGTCGCCGAAGACGACGTCCGGGGCATAGCAGGCGGCCATCCCGGCGCTGTCGCCCCGCCCGAAGGCGGCGTAGAAGCGCTCGATCAGGGCGCGGTTCGCCTGGCTCATGCGGTCATCCTCCGGTGTGACAGCGGGAAATGCAGAAGTACCGTAGCGTACTTTTGATGGCGGGCTTCATCGCCGTGGGCTTAATCGCTGTGCCCTGTCGGTGCTCCCGGTTAAGGTGCCGCTCGTGGTGGACAACTCTGGGGCGCTGGTCCATGCCGGCGCGCTGACCAAGCGGTTCGGCAGCTTCGCCGCGGTGGACGGCATCGATCTCCACGTGGAGCCGGGGGAGTCCTTCGGCTTCCTCGGGCCCAACGGCGCGGGCAAGTCCTCCACCATGCGGATGGTCGCCTGCGTCTCCCCGCGCTCCGGCGGAGACCTCTCCGTCCTCGGCATGGACCCCGACACCCACGGCCCGCAGATCCGCGCCCGTATCGGCGTCTGCCCGCAGCTGGACAACCTCGACAACGAGCTGACGGTCCGCCAGAACCTGCATGTTTACGGCCGCTACTTCGGCCTCTCCCGGGCCCACGTCCGCGAGAAGGCCAAGGAGCTGCTGGAGTTCGCCCAGCTCGCCGAGCGCGCCGACGACGAGGTCGAGCCCCTCTCCGGCGGCATGAAGCGGCGTCTCACCATCGCCCGCTCGCTGATCAACGACCCCGAGCTGCTGCTGCTCGACGAGCCCACCACCGGCCTGGACCCGCAGGCCCGGCACCTGCTCTGGGACCGGCTGTTCCGGCTCAAGCAGGAGGGCGTCACCCTCATCATCACCACCCACTACATGGACGAGGCCGAGCAGCTCTGCGACCGCCTCGTCGTCATGGACGGCGGCAAGATCGTCGCCGAGGGCAGCCCGGCGGGCCTGATCGCCCAGTACTCCACCCGCGAGGTGCTGGAGCTGCGCTTCGCCCCCGGCACCCAGGCCGCCGCCGAGCCCGACGTCGCCGACCTCGCCGAGCGCGTCGAGATCCTGCCCGATCGCCTGCTGCTCTACGTCCACGACGGCGAGGCCGCGCTCAAGTCCGCGCACAACCGCGGCGTCGCCCCGCTGTCGAGCCTGGTGCGGCGCAGCTCGCTGGAGGACGTGTTCCTGCGGCTCACCGGCCGGACGCTGGTCGACTGATGCGCACCGCAACCGGCACCGCGATCGGTCCAGCCCGCTCCGCGCTCATGGTCATCGAGTCGGCCTGGGTCTGGTACAAGCGCAACTGGCGCTCCTCGGCCGTCTCCAGCATCCTGCAGCCGCTGCTGTTCCTCGTCGCGCTGGGCTTCGGCTTCGGCTCGCAGGTGCGGCCCAGCGAGGCCACCCTCGGCCTGCCCTACGTGCAGTACCTCGCGCCCGCGCTGGTGTGCGCGGCGGCGATGCAGACGGCCGCCTTCGAGTCCACCTTCCCGATCCTGTCCTCGTTCAAGTGGCAGCGGAACTACATCGCCATCACTGCGACGCCGATCGGGCCGAAACCGCTGGTCGGCGGCGTGCTGGCGTGGATCGCCGTGCGCCTGTCGGTGTCCGCGGCGATCTTCCTGGTGATCGCCGCGCCGCTGGGCGCGCTGGCCGGGCCCGCGACGGCGTGGGCGCTGCCCGCGGCGATCCTGACCGGCATGGCGATCGCCGCGCCGGTCGTGGCCTACTCATCGACCATCGAGTCCGAGGGCCAGCAGTTCAACGCCATCTTCCGGTTCATCATCATCCCGATGATGATGTTCTCCGGCACGTTCTTCCCGGTGGAGCAGCTGCCCGGCTGGGTCCAGCCGCTGGTCTGGATCACCCCGCTGTGGCACGGCACCGAGCTGTCGCGCGGCCTGTCCTTCGGCACCGCCGACGCGCTGCCGCTGCTCGGGCACGCCGCCTACCTGCTGGTGCTCATCGCGGTGGGCGCCTACCTCTGCACCCGCACCTTCACCCGCAGGCTGGCGGTCTAGATGTCGACTGATGCCCCGGTCCGCCGGGAGACCCCGCCGATCCCGCCGCGCACCGGCTTCCTGCTGCGGCTGCTGCCCGCGGGCACCTACGCCGGGCGCGCCCGCGTGCTGGTCGAGCGCTCCGTGCTCGTGCAGCGCAAGGCGTGGCTGGCCGTGGTCTCCGGCTTCACCGAGCCGCTGTTCTACCTCTTCGGCCTCGGCTACGGCTTCGGCCGCCTGGTCGGCGACGTCGTCGGCCCGACCGGCGAGCCGATCAGCTACGTGGCCTTCGTCGCCCCCGCGCTGCTGGCCGCCGCGGCCATGAACGGCGCGGTCTACGACGCCACATTCAACATCTTCTTCAAGTTCAAGTACGCCAAGCTCTACGACGCCATGCTGGCCACCCCGCTGGGTCCGCTGGACGTGGCCATCGGCGAGATCTCCTGGGCGCTGATCCGCGGCGCGATGTACGCGGGCGGCTTCCTGGCGGTCATGCTCGGCGCGGGCCTGCTGGCCTCGCCGTGGGCGCTGCTCGCGCTGCCCGCCGCGGTGCTGATCGCCTTCGCCTTCGCCGCCGTCGGCATGGCCTGCACGACGTTCATGCGCTCCTGGCAGGACTTCGACCTGGTGCAGCTGGCCCTGCTGCCGATGTTCCTGTTCTCCACGACGTTCTTCCCGATCACCGTGTACCCGGGGTTCCTGCAGTTCGTCGTGAAGTGCTTCCCGCTCTACCACGCGATCGAGATCATGCGGGCACTCTGCGGCGGCTTTGTCGACTTGTCGATCCTGGCGCACCTGTCGTACTTCCTGGTGATGATCGCCGTCGGCACCGTCGTGGCCGCGCGCAGGCTGGGCAAGCTCCTGCTGTCCTGAGCCAGGGGGTTACCCTGGTGCCACTATGAGCGCCGAGTCTGTTTTCCCCCGGTTGGAGCCCCTGCTGCCGAGGGTGTCCAAGCCGGTCCAGTACGTGGGCGGCGAGCTGAACGCCACCCTCAAGCCGTGGGACTCCGCCGCGGTGCGGTGGGCGCTGATGTACCCCGACGCCTACGAGGTCGGCCTGCCCAACCAGGGCATCATGATCCTCTACGAGGTCATCAACGAGATCCCGGACGCGCTCGCCGAGCGCACCTACGCGGTCTGGTCCGACCTCGAAGCCCTCATGCGCGAGCACGGCGTCCCGCAGTTCACCGTGGACGGCCACCGCCCGGTCAAGGCCTTCGACGTCCTCGGCGTCAGCTTCGCCACCGAGCTGGGCTACACCAACCTGCTCAACGCCCTGGACCTCGCGGGCATCCCGCTGCACGCCGCCGAGCGCACCACCGAGGACCCCGTCGTCCTGGCGGGCGGGCACGCCGCGTTCAACCCCGAGCCCATCGCCGACTTCATCGACGCCGCCGTGCTCGGCGACGGCGAGGAGGCCGTCGGCGAGATCACCGACGTCATCCGCGCCTGGAAGGCCGATGGCCGCC
Organism: Actinokineospora guangxiensis; assembly: GCF_042657845.1. Taxonomy (NCBI): domain Bacteria; kingdom Bacillati; phylum Actinomycetota; class Actinomycetes; order Pseudonocardiales; family Pseudonocardiaceae; genus Actinokineospora; species Actinokineospora guangxiensis. The sequence goes on from NZ_JBHSKF010000004.1 coordinate 60,684, forward strand.
CCGGTGGCCGCGACGAGCTGCTGACCCGCCTCGCCGAGACCGGCACCGTCTACATCCCGCGCTTCTACGACGTCGACTACGCCGAGGACGGCTGCATCGCGCGCGTGGCCCCCAACCGCGAGCGCGTCCCCGCCATCGTCGCCAAGCGCACCACGATGGACCTCGACGCCTGGCCCTACCCCAAGCAGCCGCTGGTCCCGCTGGCCGAGTCCGTCCACGAGCGCATGTCGGTGGAGATCTTCCGCGGCTGTACCCGCGGCTGCCGGTTCTGCCAGGCGGGCATGATCACCCGCCCGGTGCGCGAGCGCAGCATCGAGGGCATCGGCGCGATGGTCCAGAAGGGCCTGGAGGCCACCGGCTTCGAGGAGGTCGGCCTGCTCTCGCTCTCCAGCGCCGACCACTCCGAGATCGGCGAGGTCACCAAGCAGCTCGCCGACCGCTACACCGGCACCAACACCGGCCTGTCGCTGCCCTCGACCCGGGTCGACGCGTTCAACATCGACCTGGCCAACGAGCTCTCCCGCAACGGCCGCCGCTCGGGTCTGACCTTCGCCCCCGAGGGCGGCAGCGAGCGCATCCGCCGCGTCATCAACAAGACGGTGTCCGAAGAGGACCTCATCAAGACCGTCAGCGCCGCCTACGCCAACGGTTGGCGCCAGGTGAAGCTGTACTTCATGTGCGGGCTGCCCACCGAGACCGACGAGGACGTCCTGCAGATCGCCGAGATGGCGCGCAACGTCATCCGCGCGGGGCGGGAGTCCAGCGGGCAGAAGGACGTCCGCTGCACGATCTCCATCGGTGGGTTCGTCCCCAAGCCGCACACCCCGTTCCAGTGGGCCGCCCAGACGGACCCGCAGACCATTGACGACCGCCTGCGCAAGCTGCGCGAGGCCGTCAACTCCGACCGGCGCATTGGCCGCGCGATCGGCATGCGCTACCACGACGGCAAGCCCAGCCACATCGAAGGACTGCTGTCGCGGGGCGACCGCCGCGTCGGCCGCGTCATCGAGCGGGTGTGGCGCGAGGGCGGCCGCTTCGACGGCTGGAGCGAGCACTTCTCCTACGAGCGCTGGGTCGCCGCCTGCGAGTCCGAGCTGCCCGGCCTCGGCGTCTCGCTGGACTGGTACACCACCCGCGAGCGCACCGAGGACGAGGTCCTGCCCTGGGACCACCTCGACTCCGGCCTGGACAAGCAGTGGCTGTGGGACGACTGGCAGGACGCCATCGATGAGCGCGAGCTCGACGACTGCCGCTGGACCCCTTGCTTCGACTGCGGCGTCTGCCCGGCCATGGGCACCGACATCGAGATCGGCCCCACCGGCCGCACCCTCCTGCCGATCAGCCCGGTCGGCAAGGGCACCCCGGTCCGCAACCCCGCGCTCTCCGGCCCCAGTTAGGGGACCTGCACCAGGCCGTGGCCGTAGAAGCTGTTGAAGCGGTCATAGCCGGTGCAGAACGCGTCCTGCCCGGCCACGCCGTCGAGGTCGTAGTCGGCCGGGCAGGGCAGCGACCGGGCGCCGTCGGTGAGCAGCTTGGCCAGGTCCTGCGGCGTCGCGGTCGGGTGCTCGCCCGCCAGCAGCGCGGCGACCCCGGTGACGTGCGGGGCCGCCATCGACGTGCCGCAGGCCGTGCCGTAGCCGCCGGGGACCGTCGACAGCACGCAGCGGTCGCCGTCGCCGCCCGGGGCAGTGATGTCCACCACACCGAGGCCATAGGAGCTGTAGCCCGATTTCACCTGGTCGGGACCGACCGCCGACACCGCCAGGACGCCGCGCAGACCGCCCGGCAGGAGCTTGCAGGAGTCGTTCAGCGCGCGCCGTCCCCGGCTGTCGGCGGTCTCGCCGCTCGGGGTCGCCAGGTCGGTGTTCTCGTTCGACGCCGCCGCCACGGTCAGCACACCCCGGATCGAGGCGTAGTCCACCGCCCGGCGCACGGCCTCGTAGACCACGTGCTCGGAGTCGCGGTCGCAGGTCAGCAGCCACGGGTCCACGAAGTAGGAGTTGTTCGTCACGGTCATCCGCTTCGCCGCGGCCCACATCAGCCCGCAGACCACGGCCTCGGGGAAGACGAAGCCCGCGTCGTCCACGACCTTCACCGACGCGATCCGCACGCCCGGCGCGACGCCGGTGACGCCCTTGCCGTCGTCGGCCGCCGCGATGACGCCCGCGACGTGCGTGCCGTGCGCCGAGGTCGTGGGCGCCCACGCCTCGGGGCGCGGGTCGGCCAAGCCGCTCAGGCAGCCCGCCGAGAGTTCGGGGTCGACCGCGCCCGCCAGGTCCGGGTGCTCGGCGTCGACGCCGGAGTCCAGCACGCCGACCAGCACGTCCTCGGCGACCTCGCGGCCGGGTCGGGCGCCGATCACGTCCAGGTTCCACTGCTCGCCGGACCGGTCGGCCGCCGCGACCTCGCCGCCGGGCTCCAGCGGCGGGATCGCAGGCTCGCGGTTGACCGCCGTTCGGGCGCTGAAGGCGCGGTCGCGGCCTATCCGGTCGGCGAACGCGGGGTCGGTGGACACGGCGATCCCGACGGCGATCTGGGGGTAGTAACCGGTCAGCGAGCCGCAGGCCACGGTGGTGTCGAGCTTGGCGTCCTCGCGCGAGTCACCGGCGTCGAAGAGCACGACGTACCGCAACGCCGGTCCGCTCGTTGAACAGCCAGGACTCGGTGCGGCGTCGGCTTGGGCCGCGTGCAGCGTCGCGACAACCGCGACGCTGACTGCTGCCGCCAAGGTCCGGCGCGGCAGTGGCACGGGGCGACCTCCAAGTGCTGAGTCCGCCGGTTCGGTACACGGCGCAAGCTGTCCTCTCCATCGCGGACGGTAGCCACGACGCGTTCGGGAAACAAGCGCGGAGGCGCGTTTTGCCCTGGCTGTACGGTCTCAACCGCACAGCGTGCTCACCACCGGAGCAGACCACGTCCCACCGATAGGAGCAACCCCTGAGCCGGAAGGACCAGCCCAACCCGTCGGCGCCGCCCGTGCAGAAGCTGCGCGTGCGCTACGCCAAGCGCGGGCGGCTCCGCTTCACCTCCCACCGCGACGTCGCCCGCGCCTTCGAGCGGGCGCTGCGCCGCGCCGGGGTGCCGATGGCCTACTCGCAGGGCTTCAGCCCGCACCCGAAGATCTCCTGGATCGGGGCGGCGCCGACCGGCGTGGCCAGCGAGGCCGAGTACGTCGAGGTGCAGCTCGTCACCGCCGTGGAGCCCGCCGCGCTGGCCGCCGCGCTGGACGAGGCGCTGCCGCCGGGCCTGGACGTGCTGGAGGTCGTGGTCGCCGGGCACGGCTCGCTCGCCGAGCGGGTGGACGCCGCCGAGTGGCTGGTCGAGCTGCCGGGCATCACCGAGGAGCGGCTGCGCGAGGCCGTCGGGCGGCTGCTGGCGGCCGAGTCGGTCATGGTCTCCCGCAAGACCAAGGACGGAAGCCGGGAAATCGACGTCCGACCTGCGCTTATCCGCGTCGAGGTCGGCGAACCGGCAGTCGGGCGACCCGCTGTGGGCATCGACATGCCCCCCGGAGCGGGTCCGTGTGGGATACTGACGATGGTCGTCCGGCAGACAACACCGGCCGTTCGACCCGACGACGTACTGAGCGCGCTCCGTGTCGCCGCCGCTTTGGACCTGCCGGTGCCCGCGAAGGCGACCAGGCTGGCGCAGGGGCGGCTGGACGACGGTGAGGCCGTCGGCGCGCTGTCCGACCCGCTGGCCCAGGACAGGGCCGCGTCCGCCGGATAGCGCACCGGAGCACCTGAGGGGTGTCGTCGCACGACCTGCCGCCGTGTCCGCCCGCCGTGCCATCTGCGGAAGCGAACCGGCGAGAGGCGAGGATTCCCGCCGCCCAGCGCGGTGGACTGGACAACTAGGGCCCCTGAGCGGCCGCGCACCCAGCGCGCCCGGGGGCGGAGGAGCTACATGTCGGAGAAGTCGAACCCTGCCGGTCAGACCGGCGGGGCCGCCACCGCACCCGCGCTGGCAGATCTGCCCGCGAAGGTCAGGGTGCACGCCCTGGCCAAGCTGCTGGGCGTGAGCAGCCGCGAGGTGCTCGCCACGCTTGAGGAGCTGGGCGAACCCGCCCGCGGCGCGCAGTCCAGCGTGGCCAAGGAACTGGCCGTCAAGGTCGGCGCGGCGCTCACCGGGGAGTCCGAGCAGGACAGCCCCGAGTCGGCCGACAGCGTCGACTCGGTGGACAGCCCGCAGGCGGTCGAGCCGGAAACCGAGCCGGACGAGGTCGAGCAGCCTCCCGCCCGCGCCACCCGGGTGCCCCCCACGCCGGTGTTCGCCTCGGCGTCGCCGCTGTTCCAGGCACCGGACCTGACCGCGCCCGCCAAGCGCGCGGGCAGGCCCAAGGTCGAGCCGGAGCCCGAGCCCGAGGTCGAGGAGCCGGAGGACCAGGCCGACGTCGACGACGACGGTGACGCCGACGGCGACGAGGCCACCAGCCGCCGCCGCAGGCGCGGCCGCCGCGGCCGTGGCCGGGGCAAGGGCGGGGAGGACGGCGCCGAGGAGGCCGAGTCGGCCGACGCCGAGCCGGAAGCCGCCGAGCAGCCGGAGTCCGACGACGACCCGGGCAGCAAGCGCCGCCGCCGTCGCCGCCGCCGCAAGGGCGGGGAGGACGGCGACACCGACGCCAGCGACTCCGACGACCCGCCGAACACGGTCACGCACGTCCGCGAGGCCCGCGACAACACCCGGGAGAGCGGCCGGGACTCCGGCCGGGACTCGGGTCGCGATTCCGGCCGGGACTCCAGCCGCGACGAGGTGCGCAGCGTGCGCGGCTCGACCCGGCTGGAGGCCAAGCGCCAGCGCCGCCGCGACGGCCGCGAGGCGGGCCGCAGGCGCGCCCCGATCCTGTCCGAGGCCGAGTTCCTGGCCCGGCGCGAGGCCGTCGACCGCACCATGGTCGTGCGCGAGTTCCCCGACCGCACCCAGATCGGCGTCCTGGAGGACGGGGTGCTGGTCGAGCACTTCGTGACCTCGTCGGGCAGCGGGTCGCTGGTCGGCAACGTCTACCTGGGCCGCGTGCAGAACGTGCTGCCCAGCATGGAAGCCGCGTTCGTCGACATCGGCCGCGGCCGCAACGCCGTGCTCTACGCGGGCGAGGTCGACTGGGACGCCGCCGGTCTGGAGGGCAAAGCCCGCAAGATCGAGCAGGCGCTGTCCACCGGCGACAGCGTCCTCGTGCAGGTCACCAAGGACCCGGTCGGGCACAAGGGCGCCCGGCTGACCACCCAGATCTCGCTGCCCGGCCGCTTCCTGGTCTACGTGCCCGGCGGCGGCGCGACCGGCATCTCCCGCAAGCTGCCGGAGAACGAGCGCCGCAGGCTCAAGGACGTCCTCAAGCGCGTGGTCCCCGAGGACGCGGGCGTCATCATCCGCACCGCGTCGGAGGGCATCAGCGAGGAGGAGCTGGGCCGCGACGTGCGCCGTCTGCAGGCGTCGTGGGAGGTCATCAAGGAGAAGTCCGACGGCAACACCGGGCGCAAGGGCGGCAAGGGCAACGCGCCGACCCTGCTCTACGAGGAGCCCGACCTGCTGGTGAAGGTCGTCCGCGACCTGTTCACCGAGGACTTCACCGGCCTGGTCGTCCAGGGCGACACCGCCTGGGAGACCATCGACGCCTACGTGCGCCACGTGGCCCCCGAGCTGGCCGAGCGCGTGCGCAAGCACGCCGGAACCAAGGACGTCTTCGCCGCGCACCGCATCGATGAGCAGCTGCTCAAGGCGCTCGACCGCAAGGTCTGGCTGCCCTCCGGCGGCTACCTGGTGATCGACCGCACCGAGGCGATGACCGTCATCGACGTCAACACCGGCAAGTTCACCGGGTCGGGTGGCAACCTGGAGGAGACGGTCACTCGCAACAACCTGGAGGCGGCCGAGGAGATCGTCCGCCAGCTGCGGCTGCGCGACGTCGGCGGCATCATCGTGATCGACTTCATCGACATGGTGCTGGAGTCCAACCGCGACCTGGTGCTGCGCAGGCTGACCGAGTGCCTGGGCCGCGACCGCACCCGCCACCAGGTGGCGGAGGTCACATCGCTGGGCCTGGTGCAGATGACCCGCAAGCGGGTCGGCACCGGGCTGTTCGAGGCGTTCAGCACCACCTGCGAGCACTGCAAGGGCCGCGGCGTGCACGTCTCCACCGAGCCGATCGTCAAGTCCGGCGGCGGTGGGCAGCAGAACGGCCAGCAGCAGAACGGCCAGCAGAGCGGCGGGCAGAAGGAGTCGCAGAAGGAGTCCCGCCGCTCCCGCAACCGCGGCGGTGACGACAAGAGCCGCGAGGACAAGAGCCGCGACGAGAAGGGCCGCGACGAGAAGGGCAAGGACGAACGGGCGAAGGAGGTCGACGTTCCCCAGGCGGAGCCGACGCCCGAGCCCGAGCGCGCCGCGGCCAAGAAGGCCGTCGCCGAGATCGTCCGCGCCACCGTGCGCGCGGGCGAGGACGACCCGGACGCCGCGCCCGCCGACGACGCACCCGAGGTGCCCGAGCAGGCCCGCAACGGCAACGGACGCGTCGCCGCGGCCCCTCGGCGCAGGCGCAGGGCGGTGTCGCGGCCCGCGGGCCCGCCCGTCGGCGCCGACGCCGAGAGCTGATTGCGGACCCGGTTTGACCCTCGTTTCACGGGGCACGTACGCTGTAACACGGCCCGCCCACTGGTGGGCCGTGTTGTGCACCTGGTAGGTCAGGCCCCGAGGGCGAGTGATCCCCCGCACAACCCCCACTGTCTAGCAGCAGGAGACTTCCGTCCGATGTACGCGATCGTCAAGACCGGCGGCAAGCAGTACAAGGTGGCTGTCGGCGACGTCGTCGAGGTCGAGAAGCTCGTTGGCACGCCGGGCACCGAACTCAGCCTTGCCGCGGTACTCGTCGTAGACGGCACCGACGTCACCACGGACGCGGACGCCCTGGCGAAGGTTTCGGTGACCGGGAAGGTCGTCGAGCACACCAAGGGCCCGAAGATCCGTATCCACAAGTTCAAGAACAAGACCGGCTACCACAAGCGGCAGGGTCACCGGCAGAAGCTGACCCGCGTCGAGGTCACCGGCATCACGGTGAAGTGAGGATCTGAGCAGCCATGGCACACAAAAAGGGTGCTTCCAGCTCCCGCAACGGGCGCGACTCGAACCCCCAGTACCTCGGCGTGAAGCGCTTCGGCGGCCAGGTCGTCAAGTCGGGTGAGATCCTGATCCGCCAGCGCGGCACCAAGTTCCACCCGGGCGTCAACGTCGGCCGCGGCAAGGACGACACCCTGTTCGCGCTCGCCGCGGGCTCGGTGCAGTTCGGCCAGCGGCGCGGTCGCAAGACCGTCAACATCGTCCCGGTCGAGGCCTGAGGCCCGGCTGTAGGGATCTTCTGACGAGGGCGGGCCGGGTCATCGGCCCGCCCTTCGTCGTGTGCGAGAGGAAGTCATGTCCCGATTCGTCGACCGGGTCGTCATCCATGTCTCCGGTGGCAACGGCGGCAACGGGTGCGCCTCGGTGCACCGGGAGAAGTTCAAGCCGCTGGGCGGTCCGGACGGCGGCAACGGCGGCAACGGCGGCAACGTCGTGCTGGTCGTGGACTCCAACGTGCACACGCTGCTGGACTTCCACTTCCGCCCGCACGCCGTGGCCACCCACGGCAAGCAGGGGCAGGGCGCCAACCGCGACGGCGCCACCGGCCAGGACCTTGAGCTGATGGTCCCCGAGGGCACCGTGGTGATGGACGCCGACGGCGAGATCATCATCGATCTGGTGGGCCACGGCACCCGGTTCGTCGCCGCCCAGGGCGGCCGGGGCGGGCTCGGCAACGCCGCGCTGGCCTCCAAGGCCCGCCGGGCGCCCGGGTTCGCCCTGCTCGGTGAGCCCGGCGACACCCGCGACCTGGTGCTGGAGCTGCGGTCGATGGCCGACGCCGGCCTGGTCGGGTTCCCGTCGGCGGGCAAGTCGTCGCTGATCGCGGTGCTCTCGGCGGCCAAGCCGAAGATCGCCGACTACCCGTTCACCACGCTGGTGCCGAACCTCGGCGTGATCACCGCGGGCGAGACGGTCTTCACCATGGCCGACGTGCCCGGCCTCATCCCGGGCGCCTCCCAGGGCAAGGGCCTCGGCCTGGACTTCCTGCGCCACATCGAGCGGTGCTCGGTGCTGGTGCACGTCATCGACTGCGCCACCGAGGAGCCCGGTCGCGACCCGCTCTCCGACATCGACGCGCTGGAGGAGGAGCTGGCCCGCTACACCCCGGCCCTCGGCGGCACCCTGGCCGACCGCCCCCGCATCGTGGTGCTGAACAAGATCGATGTGCCCGAGGCGCGCGAGCTGGCCGAGCTGATCCGGCCGGACATCGAGGAGCGCGGGCTGCCGGTGTTCGAGGTGTCCACCGCCACCCGCGAGGGGCTGCGCGAACTCACCTTCGCCCTGGCCAAGGTTGTCGCCGACGACCGCGCGAACCGCCCGATCGTGGAAGCCACCCGCGCGGTGCTGCGCCCGGTCGCCGTCGACGACGCCGGCTTCACCATCGAGGAGGACCGCTCGACCGAGGGCGCGTTCACCGTGCGCGGCGAGCGCCCCGAGCGCTGGGTCCGCCAGACCAACTTCGACAACGCCGAGGCCATCGGCTACCTCGCCGACCGCCTCGCCCGCCTGGGCGTCGAGGAGGCGCTGGCCAAGGCGGGCGCCCGGCCCGGCTGCCCGGTCACGATCGGGAACATGACCTTCGACTGGGAGCCCTCGACCCCGGCGGGCATCGCGATGACGATGTTCTCCCGCGGCAGCGACCCGCGCCTGGAGCAGGACGACCGCGTCGGCGCGGCCGAGCGCAAGCGCGCCCGGCGGGCTCGGCGCGGCCTGGATACCGCGGACGGGGAATGACCCGGCTGGAGTCGGCGACGCGCTCCTCGGTCGCCGCCGCCCGGCTCGTCGTGGTCAAGGTGGGCTCGTCGTCGCTGACGACGGCCTCCGGCGGCCTCGATCCGGCCCGCCTCGACGCCTTGGTGGACGCCCTGGCCGCCCGCCGCGAGGCGAGCGCGGTCGTCCTGGTGTCCTCGGGTGCGATCGCCGCGGGCCTGGCCCCGCTGGGCCTGTCCCGGCGTCCGAGCGATCTGGCGACCCAGCAGGCCGCGGCCAGCGTGGGCCAGCTGGCACTCGGCCACGCCTACGTCTCCTCCTTCGCCCGTTTCGGCCTGCGCGTCGGCCAGGTCCTGCTCACCGCCGACGACGTCGTGCGCCGCGCGCACTACCGCAACGCCCAGCGCACCCTCTCCCGCCTACTGGCCCTGGGAGTGGTCCCGGTGGTCAACGAGAACGACACCGTCGCCACCGACGAGATCCGCTTCGGCGACAACGACCGCTTGGCCGCCCTGGTGGCCCACCTCATCGGCGCCGACGCCCTGGTCCTGCTGTCCGATGTGGACGCCCTGTACGACGGCGACCCCCGCCTGGGCGCCGCGACCCCGGTCCGCGAGGTCGCCGACGCCGCCGACGTGGCGGGCGTGACCGCGGGCGAATCCGGCTCCGGCCTGGGCACCGGCGGCATGGCCTCCAAGCTCGCCGCCGCCCGCCTGGCCTCCGTCGCGGGCGTCCCGGTCCTGTTGGCCTCCGCCGCCGACGCGTCCCGAGCCCTCACCGCCGCCGACGTCGGCACCGCCTTCGCCGCCTCCGGCCGCAGGCTCACCGCCCGCCGCTTCTGGCTCGCCTACGCCGCGGACTCCACCGGCACCCTCACCTTGGACGACGGCGCCGTCGCCGCGGTGGTGGGCCGCCGCCGCTCCCTGCTGGCGGCCGGAATCACCGCCGTCGCGGGCGAGTTCCACGCAGGCGACGTCGTGGACCTCACCGACCCGGCCGCCCGGGTGGTCGCCCGCGGCCTGGTCGCCTACGACTCCGCCGAACTCCCCACCATCATCGGCCGCTCAACCCGCGACCTCCCCGCCGAACACCGCCGCGAAGTGGTCCACGCCGACGACCTGGTGGCCTTGGCCGCCCGCTGAATCACCGCACCGCGCTGACGAAGAACGACGGCCAGGCGATCAGGAACCGTCCCTCCCGCCCGCGCAGCTGCTGATCGGCCAGCCACGCGTCGGCCGCCTCCCGCGTCACCTCGCCGGACTTCACCGCCGCCGACGCCAGCGCGTCCAACGACGGGACCATCGCCTCGTGGTCGGTGCTCACCACCGTCCGCACCTCGACATCGACGTCCCGGAAGCCCGCGTCGAGCAGCAGCGCGCGGAACCGGCGACCCGCGTGCCCTTCCCGCACCACCGACACCACCGCCCGCGGGATCTCCTGCGGGCCGTCCACCCCGACCATCCCGTAGTCCTGGCCGACGAGAACCGCCTGTCCGCCCGGCGCCAGGACCCGTCGCGCCTCGGCGAGCGCGGCCACGATGTCGGGCACCAGGTGCAGCACCCGGGACGCGCGGTACCCGTGGACTTCGCCGTCCCCCACCGGCAGAGCGTCGGCCGCCCCCACATGGAACTCGATCCCCGGATGACGCGAACGCGCTGCCGCGATGGTGGCCTCGTCCAGGTCCACCCCGATCACCCGGTGCCCCTCGGCCGCCAGTTCCGCGGCGGCGTGCCCCGCCCCGCACCCGACGTCCACGACCGCCGACCCGGCGGGCAGGGCCAGCATCTCCCGCACCCTCGCCCGCGCCTCGGCCATGCCGGGCAGCTCCTCGATGCGGTCGAGGTCGGAGAGGTTCACGTGGTCGTCGCCAGCGCGAACGGCAGGACGGCGTCCGCCCCGGCCTCCAGCAGCAGAGTCCCCGCGACGGTCATGGTCCAGCCGGTGTCCACCTGGTCGTCCACCAGCAGCACCGGCCCGGACACCGCCCCCCGCACCGTCGCCCCATTCCACAGCCCCGCCAGCCGCTGGGCGCTGTTGGCCCGCACGGCCCGCCCCACCACGACCTCGCCCAACAGCGGCAACCGCCCGATCCCCGAGATCCGCGCCCCCAGGTCCTCGACCAGCCGCGGCCGCGACTCCGAGGACACCGTCACCACCCCCACCGGCCGGCGCGACCACCCCCAGGCCGCCAGCACCTTCACGCAGCCGTCCACGACCTCGTCCGGCACGACGCCGTCCCCGCCCGCGAACAGCTCGCGCAGCCGGTTGCCCCACCCGATGTCGGTCAGCCGCCCCAGCGCCCGCCCGACCTCCAGCGGCTGCTTGATCTTCCCCGACAGCGGCACCCCCAACGCCGCCATCCCGGTCGGCCACAGCTTCTTCGGCGGGATCTCCACCCCGGGCCGCCGCAGCCGCTCGCGCGCCGCCGCCACCCCGTCGGCCGAGACCTCGGCGCTCCAGCGCTTGCCGGTGCAGTTGTCGCACCGCCCGCACGGCGCGGCGTGTGGGTCATCCAGGGTGCGCAGGAGGAACTCCATGCGGCAGCCGTCGGTGCGCTGGTAGTCGATCATGGCCTGCTGCTCGTCGGCACGGGCGCCGGAGATGCGGCCGTAGCGGGACTCGTCGTAGGCCCACGGCTCGCCGGTCGAGATCCACCCGCCCTTGACCCGGCGCACGGCCCCGTCGACGTCGAGCACCTTCAGCACCATCTCCAGCCGGTTGCGCGAGAGCTCCACCCTGGGCTCCAGCGCGGGCGTCGACAGCGGCTTCTCCTCGTCGGCCAGCGCCGCCAGCACCTGCCGCACCACCGGTTCCGGCGGGAACGCCAGGGAGGCGAAGTAGGACCAGATGTCCTTGTCCTCAACGCCCGGCAGCAGGACCACGTCCGCGCGCTCCACGCCACGGCCCGCGCGGCCGATCTGCTGGTAGTAGGCGATCGGCGACTGCGGGGCGCCGACGTGCACGACGAAACCCAGGTCCGGCTTGTCGAAGCCCATGCCCAGCGCCGAGGTCGCCACCAGCGCCTTGACCCGGTTGGCGAGCAGGTCCTCCTCGGCGCGCACCCGCTCCTCGGTGTCGGTGCGGCCGGTGTAGGAGGCGACGGCGAAGCCGCGATCGCGCAGGAAGGCGGCCAGTTCGTCGGCGGCGGCGACGGTGAGCGTGTAGATGATCCCCGAGCCGGTCAGGGTTTCCAGGTTCTCGGCCAGCCACGCCAGCCGGGCCTGCGCGGTCGGCAGCTTCAGCACGGCCAGGTGCAGGCTCTCCCGGTCCAGCGCGCCCCGCAGCACCGCCGACGAGCCGAGCTGGGCGGACACGTCGCGCACGACCCGGTCGTTGGCGGTGGCCGTGGTCGCCAGCACCGGCACCCCGGCGGGCAGCTCGGTCAGCAGGGTGCGCAGGCGCCGGTAGTCGGGGCGGAAGTCGTGGCCCCAGTCGGAGATGCAGTGCGCCTCGTCCACCACGAGCATCCCGGCCGAGGCCGTCAGCGACGGCAGGACCGTGTCCCGGAAGTCCGGGTTGTTCAGCCTCTCGGGTGACACCAGCAGGACGTCCACGTCGCCCGCGGAGACCTGCGCGCGGACCGCGTCCCACTCGTCCATGTTGGCCGAGTTGATCGTCGCGGCGTGCACCCCCGCGCGCGCCGCGGCCGCCACCTGGTTGCGCATCAGCGCCAGCAGCGGCGAGACGATGACCGTCGGCCCCTGGCCCAACTCCCTCAGCAGGGCCGTGGCGACGAAGTAGACCGCCGACTTGCCCCACCCGGTGCGCTGCACGACCAGCGCCCGGCCGCGGTCGGCGACCAGCGTCCTGATCGCCGTCCACTGGTCCTCGCGCAGCCGGGCGCCGTCACCGGCCAGGGCGCGGAGCCGTTCCTCTGCCGCCGCGCGCAGTGCCTGCTCGTCCACGCCCCCCTTGATACCTCACACGCGCACGAGCACCTGCTCCAGGTCCTTGCGCACCAGGTCGGGGACGGTCGCGTCCTCGGCCGGATAGCCGACCGGGATGACGGCGAACGCCTTCTCGTTGCGCGGGCGGTTGAGCACTTCGGACAGGAACCTCATCGGGCTGGGCGTGTGGGTGAGCGCGGCCAGCCCGGCCAGGTGCAGGGCGGTCAGCAGCATCCCGACGGCGATGCCCACGGACTCGTCCACGTAGTAGTGCTTGTGCTGCTCCTCGCCGTCGAGGAAGTAGCGCTGCTCGAACACCACGATCAGGTACGGCGCGTCGGTCAGGTGCGGCTTGTTCTGGTCGGTGCCCAGCGGGCGCAGCGCCGAGATCCACTCCTCGCCGAGGCGGCCCGCGTAGGAGACCTGCTCCTCCTTCTCGGCGGCCTCGCGGATGCGCGCGCGCACGTCCGGGTCCTGGACCAGCACGAACGTCCACGGCTGCTGGTGGGCGCCCGACGGCGCGGTGGAGGCCACGGCGATCGCGTCCACGACGACCTGCTCGGGGACCGGGTCGGGGGAGAACGCGCGCACCGTGCGCCGTTGGTCCATGCGCGCCCGCAGGTCGGCGGCGGTGCGCAGCGAGTCGTCGGTGCCCATGCGCTCCGGCCGGTACGGCACCGGCCGGTAGGGCTGATCGTGCATCGGTTCCCAAGCCATGGGCAGAGTGTCGCAAGCCGACGGGTGCGACAGCTCATACCGAAAGGTCATAGGACGGCCGTCATGAACCGAACGGTGGCACGTCCGCACTGGTGAGGCCGCCGCAGGGGAGCGGCCGACGGCGCGATCTCCCGACGCCCCCCGCGGGAGATCGCGCCGAAACCCGGCGGCGCAGGCTCTACGCTTCAGCGCTATGGCACGGCGCATCGGGATCATGGGCGGCACGTTCGACCCGATCCACCACGGCCACCTCGTCGCCGCCAGCGAGGTCCAGGCCCGCTTCGCCCTGGACGAGGTCGTCTTCGTCCCCACGGGCCAGCCCTGGCAGAAGAGCGACCGCGAGGTCAGCCCCGCCGAGGACCGCTACCTGATGACGGTCGTGGCGACCGCGTCCAACCCGCGCTTCTCGGTCAGCCGCGTCGACATCGAGCGCAGCGGCGCCACCTACACCGTCGACACCCTGCGCGACCTGCACGCCGTCGAGCCGGACGCCGAGCTGTTCTTCATCACCGGCGCCGACGCCCTCTCCCAGATCCTGTCCTGGCGAGACGCCGAGGAGCTGTTCACCCTCGCCCACTTCGTCGGGGTCACCCGACCCGGCTACGACCTGGCCGACACGCACCTGCCCACCGGGTCGGTCAGCCTCATCGAGGTCCCGGCCATGGCCATCTCCTCCACGGCCTGCCGCGAGCGCGTCGCCAAGGGCGAGCCCGTCTGGTACCTGGTGCCCGACGGCGTCGTCCAGTACATCTCCAAGCGCGGGCTCTACACCGGCTGAGGCCGCACGGACGGCTCAGCGCGGGCACACGCCCGGCCTGCGGGTACCCTCGACGGGTTGCGTCCGCGAGATCCGCAGAAGGAGTGCCGTGGCAGCCACGGAGCAAGCCCGCGAGTTGGCCCTCGTCGCAGCGGCGGCGGCCGCTGACAAGAAGGCGACCGACGTCGTCGTGCTCGACGTGTCCGCCCAGCTCGTCATCACCGACTGCTTCGTGATCGCCTCGGCGGCCAACGAGCGCCAGGTCGGCGCGATCGTCGACAGCGTCGAGGAGAAGATGCGCGAGGCGGGCACCAAGCCCGTCCGCCGCGAAGGCGCCCGCGAGGGCCGCTGGGTGCTGCTGGACTTCGTCGACGTCGTCGTGCACGTCCAGCACGCCGAGGAGCGCTCGTTCTACAGCCTGGAGCGGCTGTGGAAGGACTGCCCGAGGGTGCCGTTCGACGCGGGCCCGCCCGCCGAGGGGGACGACGCCACGTGACGCTGCGCAGGATCGTGCTGTGGCGGCACGGCGAGACCGACTACAACGCCACCGGCCGCATGCAGGGCCACCTGGATGCCAACCTGACCGAGGTCGGCTGGAACCAGGCGCGCTTCGCGGTGCCCGCGTTGATCCGGTTCGCCCCCGACGTCGTCGTCACCTCCGACCTGCGCCGCGCCACCGACACCGCCACCGTCTTCAGCACGGCCAGCGGTGTGCCGATGCGGGTGGACAAGCGCTTGCGCGAGACCCACCTCGGCCTCTGGCAGGGCAAGACGTCCGCCGAGGTCGACGCCGAGTACCCGGGCGCCCGCACGACCTGGCAGACCGACCCGACCTGGGCCCCGCCCGGCGGCGAGGCCAGGGTCGAGGTCGCCGCCCGCGCCGCCGAGGTGGTCGCCGACCTGGACGCGGGCGAGGACGAGACGGCGCTGCTGTGCGCCCACGGCGGCCTGATCAGCGCGCTGACCGCCCACCTGCTGAACCTGCCGGTGCAGTGCTGGCCGCTGCTGGCCGGCGTCGGGAACTGCCACTGGACCGTGCTGGCCCGCCGCGAGGCCAACGGCGACGCCTGGCGACTGATCAACTACAACGCGGGCATCACCGGGTGACCACCCTGCTGGTGCTGGGCGACTCGCTGGCCTTCCACGGCCCGGACGGCCCGTGCCCCGCCGACGATCCCCGCCTCTGGCCCAACCTGGCCGCCGCCGCGCTCGGCGGCGAGGCGGAGCTGTTCGCGGGCTTCGGCTGGACCGCCCGCGACGCTTACTGGGCACTGGTCGGCGACCCCCGCCTGTGGCCGGTGCTGCCGCGCGCGTCCGTGCTGGTCCTGGGCGTGGGCGGCATGGACAGCCTGCCGTCGCCGCTGCCGACCTACCTGCGCGAAGGCATCCGCTACCTGCGCTCGGACGCAGTCCGGCGGCGCGTGCGCGCCGCGTACCTGCGTGCCGTGCCCGCCCTCGCCGGGGTCAGCCGCAGGGTGGCGCTGCCCCCGGGCGAGACCGTCCGATACCTGGACAGGACGCTGACGGCCGTCCGCGCGCTGCGCCCGGACATCCCCGCTGTGGCCGCGCTGCCGTCGGTGCACCGCGCGGCAGGCTACGGCGGCGTCCACCACGGGCGGGAGGCCACAGCGCGCGCGCTGCGCGGCTGGTCGGCCTCGGCGGGGGTGCCGCTGCTGGACCTGTCCGAGGTGGTGGGCGACCACGTGCTCAGCGGCCAGGGCAATCCCGACGGCATCCACTGGGGCTGGACCGGCCACGAGCAGGTCGGCAAGGCCTTCGCCGAGCTGATCGGTCCTCTGCTGGACTGACCGCCAGCGGTTAGGCTCACCCACCGTGCCGTTCGCCGTAGTCACCGACTCCACCGCGTACCTCCCCGAGGGCTTCGCCGACCGGCA
Source organism: Actinokineospora guangxiensis (assembly GCF_042657845.1). NCBI lineage: Bacteria > Bacillati > Actinomycetota > Actinomycetes > Pseudonocardiales > Pseudonocardiaceae > Actinokineospora > Actinokineospora guangxiensis. The sequence continues at coordinate 76,757 of NZ_JBHSKF010000004.1, forward strand.
CGACGTCCACGTCGTCCCCCTCACCGTCCACGTCGACGACCGCACCGGCCGCGACGGCATCGACATCGGCCCGGACGAACTGGCCAAAGCCCTGCGCGAACACCGCACGGTGACGACGTCGCGCCCCAACCCGGAGGAGTTCGCCACCCGCTACCGCGACCTGCTGGACTCCGGCTGCGACGGCATCGTGTCGGTGCACCTGTCCAGGGACCTGTCCGGCACCTGGGAGTCGGCCAGGCTCGCGGCGGCCGAAGTGGACCCGGCGCGGGTGCGCGTCGTGGACTCCCGCACCATCGCCATGGGCTTGGGCTTCGCCGCCCTCCAAGCCGCCGCCGTCGCCTCGTCGGGGGCGGGCGGCGAGGAGGTGGAGGCCGCCGCCGTGGCCGCCGCCGCCCGCACCAGGTGCACCTTCGTCGTGGAGACCCTCGACTACCTCCGCCGAGGCGGTCGCATCGGCGCCGCCGCCGCCCTGCTCGGCACGGCCCTGGCCGTCAAACCCATCCTCCACGTCTCCGACGGCGGCATCCAGCCCCTGGAGAAGGTCCGCACCACAAGCCGGGCCCTGGCCCGCCTGGTCGACCTGGCCGAAGCGGCGTCCCGCGAACTTCCCGCAGGCACCCTCCGCCTGGCCGTGCACCACCTCGGCGCCCCCGACCGGGCCGCCGAGCTCGCCGCCAGGGTGGACGAACGCATCCCCGGCTCGGCGGGCTGCTTCGTGAGCGAGGTCGGCGCGGTCATCGGCGCCCACACCGGGCCCGGCGTCCTGGGGATCGCCGTCTGCACCTGAGTTGTCCACAGGCCGCGATTTCTCCGTGGCCGCCGGGGATCGCGGCCTCCTACCGTCGATCTCATGAAGACGAAGACCACCGTCGACGAAGCCCTCGCCCGCCTCGGCCGCGCCATCGATCGCCCGTGGGACAACGGCACCCTGCCCTCCTATGCGGACCGAGAACCGCCGCTGGCCCGATTCCTCAACCGCTGGACCAAACCCGCCGACCAGCATTCCGGTGGCCGTCCCGAGTACACCCGTGTCACCACCCCGTCCCCCGCCCCGTCCCCCACCCCGTCCCCCACCCGTCGTCCTGAACGCGACTCGTCGGCCTTCACCGGCGTCCTCCCTGACGTCCGCCCGACCCGGAGGAGCATCGCCCCAGCAGCCCTGTCAGGCACCGCACAGGCCCGCGCCGCCGTGGCGGCCCATTCGCCCGACGCCACCGACACCTCCCCGGACCTGGTGCCCGCATACCCCACCCGCGACCCCGACGCGCTCGGCCAACCGGAACCTCCCGCCGGTGAACCGAGTTCCCGGTCCCGCCACAGCTCCAGCACATCCGTGCCCACCGACCGCTTCCCCGCCCTGACCGCGGCCGACCTCGGCCTGCCCTCCCCGGGGAACACCCACCACCCCCGAACCCCTCATCCCTTCGACGGCGACCGCCTCGACCACCTCGACCCCGCGCCAAGCCACATCCCGGCAACCAGCACCTCCCGCGACTGGGCGCCCGGCGATCGAACCTCCCGCGACCCCGAGTTCGACCTGGACCCCGAGTCCGACATGGACGCACCCCAACCGCAGCGACCACGCACGCCGTTCGCCCGTGTTCCCCGCTTGGCCGCCATCGTCGCCGTGGTCGCGGGCGCACTCCTCGCGGGTCTGCTGCTGCTCCCCGGCAAACCCACCGCCGCCGAGCCGCCCGCCTCCGCCCCGCCTGCCGTCGAGCAGCCCGCGCGCACCATCACCGTCGACATCCAAGGCAAGGTCGCCAAGCCCGGAGTCCGAGACCTCCCCGCGGGTTCCCGCGTGATCGACGCCATCGAAGCCGCCGGCGGCGCCCTCCGCGGCGCGAACACCTCCTCCCTGAACCTGGCCCGCCCACTCGCCGACGGCGAGCAGATCCACGTGGGCACCCCGCCGCCCGACGCCGATCCCGCCGCGCCTCCCCGCACCAATCTCAACACCGCCCCCGTCCACCAGTTGGACGCACTCCCCGGCGTGGGGATCGTCACCGCCCAGCGCATCGTCGAGTTCCGCAACCGCAACGGCACCTTCACCAGCGTCGACCAGCTCCGCGAGATCGAGGGCATCGGCCCCAGCCGCTTCGCCAAGCTCAAGGACCTGGTCACCGTTCACTAGCCCGCATGCCAGCGCCCCGACGACGATAGGAAGCCAATGCCCGCCAGCCGCTTCTCTCTGACCACTGTGGACAACACTCGCACCCCGGCAGCTCCGGTGACCGATGCGCGCCCCGCGCGCCGACCTCCGGACGTCACCGCCGCACGCCCGCACCTGCCCGTCGTCCAGGCGCGCTGCACCGGTCGCGGCGCGTGCGCGCCTGCCGCGCAGTGCCCGCCGCACTTCCCGTCACCCGGCCGCGCTCACCGCCGAACGTGGTTCCGAAAGCGCGCTCGGCCTGTCGCCGACATCGAGTCGCTGGCCGCTGCCGCCGGGGTGCTCACCGTCGCGGCGTCCTGCCCCACCCACGGCGACGCGGCCCCGCCCCTGGTCCTGATCCGCTCGACCACGCCACCGTCGACATCGCCCACCACGCCCGCCCCGGAAGCGGCCAGGTACTGCGCGAACGCCGCGCCCAGCTCGCGGCCCGACACCGCGTCCAGCGCCCCCGGCCGTCCTGTCCTGCGTCTCGTCCCCACCTCCCGCGAGGACACCCCATGCCCCGCCCCGACTGGCGTCTCGTCCCCGCCGCGGCAGCGCTCTGGCTCGCGGCGTTCCTCGGCTACCTCCTCCACTGGGCACTCGCCGCGGCGGTGGGTCTGGCGGCTGCCGCCGTGGCTGTGGTGCTCCTCGTCCGGGCGCGCACGTCCCAGCGGGTGCACCCTGGCTGGCCGCTGCTCGTCGCCGGGGTGCTCGCCGTGCTGCCGGTGTCCGAGCGGCTGCGCGAGGCCGCGACGGACCCGCTCCGGGAGCTGGCCGCCGCCGGGGCGGTCCTGGAGTTCCGCTTCGAGGTGGTCGAGCGGCCTCGGCCCATCCGGGCCGCTGGCTATGGGGCTACGCCGTCCGGTGTCAGCGGGGTCGTCATCGCCGGGAGGGCCGTGGGAGAGCCCAGTGGGGGCGCCGTCGTCGTCTTCGCCCCAGCCGACCAGTGGGTCGACCTGCTGCCAGGTCAGCACGCGACGGCGACAGCGCGGCTGGCTCCGGCCGAGGAAGGCGGCCTGACAACGGCGGTCGTCAAGGTCCGCGGTCCTCCCTCCGATGTGGACCCTCCTGGCGCCGCGCAGCGCGTCGCCGCGGAGCTGCGGCAGGGGCTCAGGGACGCCGCGCGGGCGGTGCTCGGGCCTGAGGCGGCCGGGCTGCTGCCCGCGCTCGTCGTGGGCGACACCGACGGGCTGCTGCCGGAGGTCCGGGCCGACTTCGACACCGCGGGGATGACGCACCTGCTGGCCGTCAGCGGGGCGAACCTAGCGATCGTCGGGTTCTTCGCGCTGCTGCTGGTGCGGCTGTTCGGGGCTGGGCCGTGGGTGGCGTCGGCGGTGGCCGCGGCGGCGATGGTCGGGTTCGTGGTGCTGGCCGGGCCGGAGCCGAGCGTGCTGCGGGCGGCCGTCATGGGGCTGATCGGGCTGCTGGCGCTGGCGCTCGGGCGGGAGAAGTCCGCACTGCCCGCCCTCGCCGTCGCGGTGCTCGGGCTGGTCGCGGTCGACCCCGGGATGGCGGTCGCGTTCGGGTTCGTGCTGTCCGTGCTCGCCACGGCGGGGCTGGTGCTGCTGGCCCCGAGGTGGGCCAGGGCGCTGGAACGCAGGCGGGTGCCGCCCGGGATCGCCGAGGCGCTGGCCGTCCCGGCGGCCGCGCAGCTGGTCACCGCGCCCGTCGTGGCGGGCATGAGCGGGCAGGTCAGCCTGGTCGCCGTGGCCGCCAACCTGGTGGCCGCGCCGGTCGTCGCGCCCGCGACGGTGCTGGGTGTGCTGGCCGCGCTCGTCACTCCCGTGTGGACGTGGGGTGGGCAGGCGCTCGTCACGGTCGCCGGACCGGAGACGCGGTGGCTGATCGCCGTCGCCGAACACGCCGCCGGGGTGCCGGGGGCGGCGCTGGACTGGCCGTCGGGGTGGTGGGGCGGGTTGGCCGCGGCGGCGGCGATCGCGGTGCTCGCGGTGGCCGTGCGGCTGCCGAAGGTGCGGGCGCTGGTCGCACTCGGGCTCGTCGGGGTGCTGCTGGTGGTCGTGCCGGTGCGGGTGGTGCTGCCGGGGTGGCCGCCGCCGGGGTGGGCGGTGGTCGCCTGCGACGTCGGGCAGGGCGACGCGGTCGTGCTGGCCACCGCCGACACCGGGCGGGCCGTGCTGGTCGACGCCGGGCCGGAACCCGGGCCGGTGGGGGACTGCCTCGACCGGCTCGGTGTGAGGAGCCTGGCCGCCGTCGTCTTCAGCCACCTGCACGCCGACCACATCGGCGGGCTGGCCGCCGGGCTGGAGCGCGACCCCGCCGCGGTCGTGGTCGGGCCGGGGCGCGCGCCCGGCTGGGCGTGGGAGCGCGTGCGCGGGGCCGCGGCCGACGCCGCGGTCCCGGTGGTGGAGGTGACCGCGGGCAGCCGCTTCGGCTGGCCCGGACTGACGATCGATGTGCTGCACCCGGAGGAAGGAGGCGCCCAAGCGGCGGAACTCGACGGCAGCGAGATCAACAACGCCTCGCTGGTCCTGCTCGCGCACACGGCCGCGGGGCGGGTCCTGCTCACCGGCGACATCGAGCTGGGCGCGCAGGCCGAGCTGGTGGCAGGCGGTGTCGACCTGGGCGCGGCCGTGGTCAAAGTGCCCCACCACGGCAGCCGGTACACCGATGAGGCGTTCCTGGCGGCGGTGGGCCCGGAGGTGGCGCTGGTCAGCGTCGGGCGGCGCAACCGCTACGGCCACCCGGCACAGGCGACGATGGACGTGCTCGCCCGGCTCGGCGCGCGCACCGCGCGCACCGACACCGGGGGAGACGTCGCCGTGGTGGGCGGGGTGCCGCTCGGGGTCACTTCCCGAGGGCGGCGCGCACCGCCGCGCTGCTCGGCGGGACGACCGCCTTGGGGCCGATGCGGTCCTCGACCGCGTCGAGGGTCTTGAGGCCGTCGCCGGTGATGAGCAGGACGGTCTCGGCGTCCGGGTCGAGCTGGCCCGACTCGATGAGCTTCTTCGCCGTGGCCACGGTCACGCCGCCCGCGGTCTCGGCGAAGATGCCCTCGGTGCGGGCCAGCAGGCGGATGCCCTCCACGACCTCCTCGTCGGTCACGTCCTCGACCGCGCCGCCCGTGCGGCGCACCGAGTCGAGCACGTACGGGCCGTCGGCGGGCGCGCCGATGGCCAGTGACCGGGCGATGGTGTCGGGCTTGACCGGGCTGATCACGTCCTGGCCCGCCTTGTAGGCCGCGGCCACCGGGGAGCATCCGGTGGCCTGCGCGCCGAAGATCCGGTACGGGGTCGCCTCCACGAGGCCGAGCGTGCCCAGCTCGCGGAAAGCCTTGTCCACCTTGGTCAGCTGCGAGCCGGAGGCCACCGGGACGACGACCTGGCCGGGCAGCCGCCAGCCCAGCTGCTCGGCCACCTCGTAGCCGAGGGTCTTGGAGCCCTCCGCGTAGTACGGGCGCACGTTGACGTTGACGAACGCCCAGTCCTCGTACTCCGCCGCCAGTTCGGTGGCCAGTCGGTTCACGTCGTCGTAGTTGCCGTCGACGGCGATCAGCGAACCGTCGTACACGGCGGTGGTGAGGATCTTGGCCCGCTCCAGGGAGGAGGGAATCAGGACAACCGAGTCCCAGCCCGCGCGCGCCGCCGCGGCGGCGACGGCGTTGGCCAGGTTGCCCGTGGACGGGCAGGCGAGGACGGTGAACCCGAGCGAGCGCGCGGCCGCCAGGGCGACGGCGACGACGCGGTCCTTGAAGGAGTGCGTCGGGTTGCCGGTGTCGTCCTTGACCCACAACGACTTCACGCCCAGTGCGGCGGCGAGGCGGTCGGCCTTCACCAGCCGGGTGAAGCCGGGGTCGGTGTTGGGGTGGGCCTGCACGTCCGGCGGCACGGGGAGCAGGTCGCGGTAGCGCCAGATCGACTTGGGGCCGGATTCGATGCTCTCCCTGGTCACCGCGCCGAACTCGTAGGCGACTTCCAGGGGGCCGAAGCACTCGGCGCAGGCGAACTCGGCGGCGAGGGGGACCTCATGGCCGCACTCGCGACAGGAAAGGGCGCGGGCCGGGCCGAGGTTCAGGGAGGTGGTGACTGGGGTTGTGTCCACAGCGGTCATCGCGAGGCAACTCCTCATCTCTCCCGCGTGCGCGGGTCGGAATTGGCACCGTGGTCGTGGCCTTCTCGTGGTCGAGATGGCACTTACGCCGGTTGCCGGGGCTTCGTCGGGCCGTTCCCTCTGCCCCTCTGGATGAGCGGTATTCAGTTGTGCGGGCCGCGATGCGACCTGCCGGACACGGTACGGCACCCGTGCGGGCGGCGGCCACGGCCGCGTCCACGATGCGAGAGACCTTGCGCTTCCCGCGGGCATGGCAGGATGCCGGTGTGAACCCGCCCGCGGACGCCCCCGCCCCGCTGCGCTTGGTCATCGGCGATGAGGAACTGCTGGTCGAACGCGCGCTCCGCGCCGCACTCGACGAAGCCCGCGCCGCCGACCCCGCCGCCGACCTGACCCGGGTCCGGGTGGCTGACCTCACACCCCCGGAGCTGGCCGAGCTGGTCTCGCCGTCGCTGTTCGCCGAGGGCAGGGTGGTTGTCCTCGACGCCGCCCACGAGATCACCCAGGACATCGCGGCGGCCGTCTCGGCCTACGCCAAGGAACCCGCCGACGGGATCGTCCTGGTGGTCGTGCACAACGGCGGCGGGCGCAAGACGGGCAAGGACCTGGTGGCCCTGCTGCGCAAGCTCGGAGCGGCCGTCACCGACTGCCCGAAGATCACCAAGCCCGCCGAACGGGACGCCTTCGTCAAGGAGGAGATCCGGCGGGCGGGCGGGCGCGCCGACCCGCGCGCGGTCGCCGCGCTGATCGACTCGGTGGGCTCGGACCTGCGCGAGCTGGCCGCCGCCGCCGCGCAGCTGGTCTCGGACTCCGGTGGCGACGTCACCGAGGAGGAGGTGCGCCGCTACCACCGCGGCCGCGCCGACGTGACCGGCTTCGCAGTCGCCGAGAAGGCGATCACCGGCGACGTCGCGGGCGCGCTGGAGGCGCTGCGCTGGGCGCTGCAACTGGGCGTCGCGCACGTCCTGGTCGCCGACGCCCTCGCCGACGCCGTACGTACCGTGGCCAGGGTGGCGGGGGCGGGCCGCGCCGACCCGTTCCGGCTGGCCCAACAGCTGGGCATGCCGCCGTGGAAGGTGAAGAAGGCCGTCGCCCAGTCGCGCGGCTGGCGCGCGGAGGGACTTGTCGAGGCGATGCACATCGCCGCCGAGGTCAACGCCGACGTCAAGGGCGCCGCGGTCGACGCCGACTACGCCCTGGAGCGCGCCGTCCTGCGCATGGCGAAGGCGCGAGGGGCCTAAGTAGACCGTTGGCTCCGGGTCGTGACGAGTGCGGCCGGCGCGTAGCCGATCGCGGCGGGCGCCAGCGGCGACCACGTGCCGCTCAGCCCGCGCCGCCCCCCCCGGAGCAGTGCGCCGCCACGGCCCGGCAGGGCTTCGGTCGCCCAAGCGGCGGGCAGGGTGAGCACCGGACCGAGTAGCCCACCGGCCACGCGGGCCGCACCCCGGCCGGGGGCAGTCCCACCAGGCCGGCGCGACGCCCACCGCCGGCACGATGGTGACTGGCGCGCCGCCCCACTCACAGCCCAGTCCGGCGCGTCCGGACAGCTCAGGTCGTTCGCCCCGAGCAGCCGCGGCGCACCACCTGGCCACAGGGCGAGCACCGCCGGCCACAGCGGCACGACCGCGCGGGCCACCGCGGCGGAGGCCAGGGATCGCGGTGTGGCCCGCTCCAAGGTGCGCATCTGGCAGCGCGGGCGGCCGGGCAGCCCGAGCATCCGGCCCCCCGCCGCCAGGTTATCCGGCTGATCATGGTGGTTGCCAGGCGTTTTGGTGGGCTTGTGGACAGGGGCGCAACGGGAGCCGGAGGCGGGCGGCGCTCGCCGGTCGGTCAGGGCTGGGTCTCGCGGCTGGCCATGATCTCGGTGCGGCGTTCCAGGCGGTGCTTGCGGCGGATCTCGGCCTCGCGGAGGCGGCGGTGGTCCTCGGCGGTCTCCGGGAGGACGGCGGGGACCGGGCGGGGGTTGCCGTCGGCGTCGACGGCGACGAAGACCAGGTAGGCGGAGGCCACGCGCAGCGGGGGTACCCCGGCGCGGTCCCACGGCTCGGCCAGGACGCGGACGCCGACCTCCATCGACGAGCGGCCTGCCCAGTTCACCTGGGCGTGGGCGTGCACCAGGTCGCCGACGCGCACCGGGTGCAGGAAGGTCATGCCGTCCATGGCCGCGGTGACCGCGGGGCCGCCGGAGTGGCGCTGGGCGACCGCGCCCGCGACGTCGTCCACGAGTTTCATGACCACGCCGCCGTGGACGGTGCCCAGGAGGTTGGTGTCGAGGGCGGTCATGATGTGCGACAGCGATGTTCGCGCCGCCGACGGGGGTTTCGGGTCCATTGCGCGAGTCTCGCACGCACGATCGGAGCCGGGGTCGCGCGACCGGACCTCATGGGCGAACCTGGAAACGCGACAGCGCCGCTCCCCTGTGGGGAACGGCGCTGTCGGAAGGCCGGTGGGCTCAGCCCAGCTTGTTGAAGCGCGACGCCATGGCCGACTTCTTGTTGGCGGCCTGGTTGGCGTGCAGGACGCCCTTGCTGGCCGCCTTGTCGAGGGCGCGGCTGGCGTCGCGGAGCAGGGTCTGGGCCTGGTCGCGCTCGCCTGCGTCGGCGGCCTCGCGGAACTTGCGCACCGCGGTCTTGACGGCGGACTTCACGGCCTTGTTGCGCTGACGGGCCTTCTCAGCGGTCTTGATGCGCTTCATCTGGCTCTTGATGTTGGCCATGGCTGACGCCTTCCTTCGCGGTGTGGTGTGTCGCGGCGCACATCAGGTGGCTCCGGGTGAGACCCGGTTCTCCTCCACTGCGGAGTGCCGTACGACGCGAAGAGCCAGGTTAGCAGGGGTCAGTCGGCCTTCGGCGGTCGGCCCCGGCGGGGTGGGCCGCCCGCGTCGGTGGGCAGGCGGCCCGCGTCGGCCAGCGCCCGGCGCAGCAGGAACTCGATCTGGGCGTTGACGCTGCGCAGCTCGTCCCCGGCCCACCGGGCCACCGCGTCGTGGATCGCGGGGTCCAGGCGGAGCAGGACCTTCTTGCGCTCGGCCATCAGGTGTAGAGCGACCCCGTGTTCACCACGGGCTGTGCGTCGTGGTCACTGCACAGGACCACCAGGAGGTTGGACACCATCGCCGCCTTGCGCTCCTCGTCCAGCTCGACCACGTCCTGCGCGGCCAACTCGTCCAGGGCCATCTGCACCATGCCCACCGCGCCCTCCACGATCCGCGCCCGCGCCGCGACCACGGCGCCCGCCTGCTGGCGGCGCAGCATGGCCATGGCGATCTCCGGAGCGTAGGCGAGGTGGGTGATCCGCGACTCGATGATGTGTACGCCCGCGGCCTCCACCCTGGCCGAGACCTCGGCGGAGAGCTTGTGGGTGATCTCGTCGGCGTTCTCCCGCAAGGAGAGCCGGTTGATGTCGCTGTGCTCGTCGTAGGGGTAGGACGTGGCGATGTGGCGCACCGCCGTCTCGGTCTGGATGCCGACGAACTCGATGAAGTCGTCCACCTCGAAGACCGCGCGCGCGGTGTCCTCGACCTGCCAGACCACGACCGCGGCGATCTCGATCGGGTTGCCCTCGGCGTCGTTGACCTTCATGACCGCGGTCTCGTGGTTGCGGATGCGGGTGGAGACCCGCCTGCGCGTGGTGAACGGGTTCACCCAGCGCAGCCCGTCCAGGCGCAGCGTGCCGGTGTAGCGGCCGAGGAACTGCAGCACCCTGGCCTCGTTCGGGTTGACCATGGTCAGTCCGCCGAAGACGAGCGCGGCGCCGACGACCGCCACCACCCCCAGCACCACGACCGTCCCGGCCAGCCCGTTGGCCATGGAGACGCCGCCCGCGAACCCCGCGATGCCGAGGCCGATCAGCGCCAGCCCGCCGAGGGCGAGCACCGTGCCGACGCCCACCATCGGCATGCCCGCTGTGGTCAGCGCGACCCTCTCCCGCACGTGCGGTGGTGGGACGGCCGGAACCGTGTCGGTGGACATGGGAACCCCCTCTGCTAGCTGATGCCTAGCAAAGTGATATCACATTTTCCAGAGTCAGCGCCAGCCGTAGCGCTCCCGCAGCGCCGCCGCCACCACGGCGAAGCGGTCCTGGGGCAGCACGGCGCCCTCCCGGCGGATGTCGTCCTCGCCCAGCTCGAAGAGCCGGTCGACGCGCACCCAGGAGACCCGCCCGTCGCGGTCCCAGCCGCCCGAGCCCAGCTCCACCCAGTCGTCGATGTCGACGCGGCGCGGCTCCTTCGAGGTGAGCTGTAGCGCCCGCAGGGTGTGCCCGGCCCGGCCGACGACCAGCAGCGGGCGGTCCTTGCCCCGGGTCGGGTCGTCCTCGTAGGGCACCCAGGCCCAGACGATCTCGCCGGGGTCGGCGTCGCCGTCGAGGCGGGGGGAGTACTCGATGGCGTCGGGCCGGTCGGCGGTCGGCACCTGCCAGACCGCGCCGCGGGCGGGACGCGGGTCGTCCGAAGTCAGCATGCCCTCGGACAGTAGTCGCGCGCCCGGTCCGGTAGGACGGAGGACATGGAGTTCCTGAGCAGCAGGCTGATCGTCCGCCCGCGCGACCGGGAGCGGTCGCTGGCCTTCTACCGCGATGTCCTCGGCCTGGCCGTCTACCGGGAGTTCCCCGGCGGCACCGTGTTCTTCGCGGGCAACGGCCACTTGGAGGTCTCCGGCCGGGGGCATGGCCCACCAGCCCCGGACGTGGCGATCTGGCTGCAGGTGCGCGACCTCGACGCCGCCGTCGCGCAGCTGCGCGAGCGGGGCGCGGCCATCGACCGCGAGCCCCGGCTGGAGCCCTGGGGCCTGCGGGAATCCTGGCTGGCCGACCCGGACGGGATCAAGGTCGTGCTCGTGGAGATCCCGGCCGAGCACCCCATGCGTCGTGACAGCCGCCGCCCCGGTGGGTGAAGATGCCACGATGGAGCGACGCGGGCGCAGGGACACCGGACCGGACCTCGGGGAGCTGTTCGACGGCTACCTTGATCCCCGGCGCCCGCACGCGGGCGCCTACGACGAGATGTTCGCCGCCGACTCCGGCGTCCGCTCGGCCTACCGCAGGCTGCGCGAGCACCTGGGGACACTCCAGCCGGGCGACCTGACCGCCCGCTCCGAGGCGCTCGACCGCGCGCTGGTCGACCAGGGCATCACGTTCTCGCTGTCCGGCCAGGAGCGCCCCTTCCCGCTCGACCTCGTGCCGAGGGTGATCGCCGCCGCCGAGTGGGTGCGCCTGGAGCGCGGCATCGTGCAGCGGGTCCGCGCGCTGGAGGCGTTCCTCGCCGACATCTACGGCGACCAGCAGATCATCCGCGACGGGGTGCTGCCCCGGCGGCTGATCACCTCCTGCGACCACTTCCACCGCTCGGCCGCGGGCATCGTCCCGCCCAACGGCGTGCGCATCCACGTCTCCGGCATCGACGTCGTGCGCGACGAGGAGGGCACCTTCCGGGTGCTGGAGGACAACCTGCGCAACCCCTCGGGCGTGTCGTACGTGATGGAGAACCGGCGCACGATGGCCAGGGTCTTCCCCGACCTCTTCGCCAAGCACCGGGTGCGCGCGGTCGGCGACTACGCCGTGCACCTGCTGCGCTCGCTGCGCGACGCGGCGGCGTCCAATGTGGCCGATCCGAACGTCGTGGTGCTGACCCCGGGCGTGCACAACTCGGCCTACTTCGAGCACTCGCTGCTGGCCCGCCAGATGGGCGTGGAGCTGGTCGAGGGCCGCGACCTGTTCTGCCGCGACAACGTCGTCTACCTGCGGACCACCGAGGGCGAGCGGCCGGTCGACGTCATCTACCGGCGCATCGATGACGAGTTCCTCGACCCCGTGCAGTTCCGGCCGGACTCGGTGCTGGGCATCGCGGGCGTGCTCAACGCCGCCCGCGCGGGGAACGTCGTCATCGCCAACGCCGTCGGCAACGGCGTCGGCGACGACAAGCTCGTCTACGCCTACCTGCCCGAGATCCTCAAGTATTACCTGGGCGAAACACCGCTGTTGCCCAATGTGGACACCTTCCGGTGTTGGCTGCCCGATGAGCAGGAGCAGGTGCTCGACCGCATCGCGGAGCTGGTCGTCAAGCCGGTGGAGGGCTCGGGAGGCTACGGCATCGTGTTCGGGCCCAGCAGCACGGCCAAGGAGCTGGCCGCGCTGCGCAAGCGCGTGCGGGCCAACCCGCGCGGGTGGATCGCCCAGCCGGTCGTGCAGCTCTCGACCGTGCCGACGAAGGTCGGCCAGCGGCTCAAGCCCCGCCACGTCGACCTGCGGCCCTTCGCGGTCAACGACGGCAAGTCGGTGTTCGTGCTGCCCGGCGGCCTGACCAGGGTCGCGCTGCCGGAGGGCAGCCTGGTCGTCAACTCCTCGCAGGGCGGCGGCTCCAAGGACACCTGGGTGCTCGCCGCGCGCTCCTCGGGCGAGGACGCCGAACTCAGCGGCGCGGGCCTGGCGGGCGCGCCCGCCGAGGAGCTGGCGCCCGAGCGCGGCCCGGAGCTGACCTCATCCCAGCAACAGCAGCAACAGCAGCAGTAGGGGAGGCGCGATGCTGGCCCGCAACGCCGAGTCGCTGTACTGGATCGGCCGCTACGTCGAACGCGCCGACGACACCGCGCGCATCCTCGACGTCTCGGTGCACCACCTGCTGGAGGACGCGACCGTCGACGCCGACGCGACCAGCCGCCAGCTGCTGGCCGTGCTGGGCATGGCCGCCCCCGACGGCGGCCTGCTCGACGTGCGCCCGCTGACCGACCTGGTCGCCTTCTCCCGCGAGCACTCCGGCTCGATCGTCTCCTCGATCTCCAGCGCCAGGGAGAACGCCCGCGTCGCCCGCGAGGTGGTCTCCACCGAGCTGTGGGAGTGCGTCAACGCGATGTGGAACGCGCTGCCGGACCGGCAGAAGCAGGCCAAGCGCACCGGCCCGCACTCGTTCTTCTCCTTCGTGGAGGAGCGCGCCGCCATGTTCGCGGGCTTGGCCGACTCGACCATGAGCCGCGACGACGGCTGGCGATTCCTGGTCCTGGGCCGCTCCGTCGAGCGCGTCGACATGATCGTGCGGCTGCTGATGTCGCGGGTCAACGACAAGCCGTCCTCTCCCGGCTGGGTGACGGTCCTGCGCTCGGCGGGCGCGCACGACACCTACCTGCGCACCTACCGCGGCGCGCTCGACGCCCGGCGGGTCGTGCAGTTCCTGCTGCTGGACCGGCTGTTCCCGCGCTCGGTGTTCCACGCGCTGCGCCAGGCCGAGTCGTGCCTGGAACAGCTCGACCACCGCCCGTCCGCGCGCGTGGGCACCAAGGCCGAGGCCATCCGGCTGCTCGGCAAGGCCCGCTCCGACCTGGAGTTCCTGCGCCCCGACGAACTCCTGGAGCACCTCACCGACCGCCTGCTGACCCTGCAGGCCACGGTCCGCGAGGTCGGCGAGGCGGTGTCCCAGCAGTACTTCCACTCGGTGCCGTGGGTGGCCTGGACGAACGCGGAGGTCTCCCTGTGAGCGAGTCGACGGGCCAGCAGGCGTGGCGGATCAGGGTCGTGCACACGACCGGATACCGGTACGGGGCCCCGGTGGTGCAGTCCTACAACGAGGCCCGCCTCACCCCGCGCAGCGACCGCTGGCAGAACCTCGTGGTCAGCCGCATCGAGACCTCCCCGCCCACCCGCTCCTACCGCTACACCGACTACTGGGGCACCGAGGTCACCTCCTTCGACCTGCACGCCCCGCACACCGAGCTGAAGATCACCTCGTCGTCGGTGGTCGAGACCGGCGACGTCGTCGAGCCCGTCGACGCCGCCACCTGGGCCGACCTCAAGAGCGACGCGGTGCTCGACCGCTACGCCGAGTACCTGGAGTGGACCGGCTACGTCCCCAAGCACACCGAGCTGACCAGGCTGGCCACCTCGCTGCGCAAGACCCGCAAGCCCCACGAGGCGGTCCTGGCCATCGCCGAGACCGTGCACGACCGCATGACCTACCAGCGCGGCACCACCGGGGTGAGCAGCTCGGCGGTCGACGCCTGGCGCAACGGCGAGGGCGTCTGCCAGGATTACGCCCACGTCACCCTGGCGATGCTGCGCGCGATCGGCATCCCGGCCCGCTACGTCTCCGGCTACCTCTACCCCAAGCCCGACGGCCGCATCGGCGAGACGATCACCGGCGAGAGCCACGCCTGGATCGAGGCGTGGACCGGCGGCTGGTGGGGCTTCGACCCCACCAACGACATCGAGATCGGCCCCCGCCACATCTGGGTGGCCATCGGCCGCGACTACGCCGACGTCTCCCCGGTCAAGGGCACCTACAGCGGGGGAGCGGCCTCGGCGATCGAGGTGACCGTCGAGGTGACCAGGCTGGCCTGACACCGACCGGAGCCCTCACGCGGTCTCCGGGTCCGCCCAGGCGAGGCGGACGTCGTCGCGCCCACGCAGGATGCGCAAGGCGTTGTCGGCGGACTGGAACGTCCCGTGCATTGCCCGGTCGCTCCCGTCCGGGTAGCCGAAGACCACCACCGAGTCGTCGTCTTGCCCGACCTGAAGCCCCCAGGCGATCACGCACACGTCGAACGGCCGCCCCTCGTCGTCCCGATCGATCTGGCACAACGCGAACCTTCTCGGCGCGTAGTGCTCGGTCATGAGCGGAACCAGCCGATCGATCTCCGGCTCGCTGAACGGCAACCGCTCGCCGTCCTCGTTGAACGGGACAGCCGGGAAGTCGTCTGCTGTGACATTCATGCTCTTTCCTCACGATCGTTACTGTCAGTACTGGTAAGCCAGATGACCGGCAGTCTGCGTGACGGGTAAGCGACTCCCTTTTTCCTTTATGAATCTGCTGCTCAGAGCCGATTTCTGCGGTTCGCTCCAGGGGTGTCGGATCGCAGGATCAACCGTCACTCTAAGCTACAATGGTCAGCGTGCGTGAGAGCTTTGCTCAAAGCAAGTCGAGCCGGTGAGAATTCTCAGGTTCACCCGAACGGTGCATTGGTTGCGGGTTAGGGTTCGACTGCCATATGTCCTGTTGATCAGAAAGGCCAGGAGGACTGGTGCCCAAGAAGGACGGCCCGAACGTTCGTCAGCGTCGGGTGGCCCGCGTCATCAGGCGGTGGCGCACCGACCGCAAGCTCACGCAGGAGGACGTGGCGAAGCGCCTGCGGTGGTCGGACGCGAAGGTGAGCCGGATCGAACGCGCGGACGCGGTCGTGGGGCCCGCCGAGATCATCGCGCTGGCCGTGGTCCTGGGCGTCGGCGACGACGAGCGGGATGAGGTTGTCCGCTGGGCGATCTCCGCGACTGCCGGCCAGGACCTGCTCGGGTCGTTCGGTCCGGAGAGCCTTCGAGGGAACTTCAAGGATTTCGTCGAGACCGAGGCGGATGCCAGCGAGGTCCGGACGGTGGAGACGGTCCTGGTGACCGGCCTGCTTCAGACCGAAGGATACGCGGATGCGCTGCTCGGGGTGGCTCGTCGCGGTGTGGCGCAAGACGTGATCACCGAGCGCCGCGCTCTGCGGCTTCGCCGCCAAGCGCGCCTTGACGAGATCGGCTCCCCGCTTCGCCTGCACGCGATCCTGCATGAGCCCTCGCTGCACCTACCCATCGGTGGAGCTGCGGTAATGGCCGATCAGCTTGACCATCTCATCCGGCGCGGCAAGCAAGACAACGTCACAGTGCGGATTCTGCCGTCGTCCCTCGGCGAGTTCTCAGGGATCGGAGCCGCATATCACCTGATGAGCTTCACCGACGACGCTCCTGGAGCCGCCTACGAAGAAGGGATCGAGAACGGGACCTATGTCGAGGACGAGGCCGAGCTAGCGGTGTACAGCTCCCACTTCGACCGCTTGACTGATATTGCGCTCAATCCTGAGGCGTCAGCTCGCCTGATCGCTGAGATCGCGAGCACCTGGAAGCAGAGGAGCTGAATATGGCTGCACGTAACGCCGCATCCCGGCGCTGGCGTAAGAGCACTCGTAGCAACGAGAATCAAGCGTGCGTCGAGGTGGCGCTAGGGGTTGTCGAGGCTGGGGTGCGGGATTCCAAGAGCCCTGTGAGTGGCGAGTTGAGCTTCCCGGCCACCTCGTGGCACGCCTTCGTGGCCCGGGTCGACTGATCGGCTCCACGCCGCGGGCTTGGAGGGGGGCTCGTCGCCAGGGGCCCTCTCCAAGTCCCGTGACATGCGGTATCGGGCCGCATGGGACGATAGGGACGACCCATTGACCATGCGAGGGACCTGAGTGGCTACGTTCGCGGACACGACCTTCACGGCGCCGGAGCAGATCCGCAACTTCTGCATCATCGCCCACATCGACCACGGCAAGTCGACCCTGGCCGACCGGATGCTGCAGATCACCGGCGTGGTCGAGGAGCGCGCCATGCGTGCCCAGTACCTCGACCGCATGGACATCGAGCGCGAGCGCGGCATCACCATCAAGGCGCAGAACGTGCGCCTGCCCTGGCAGGTCGACGGCTCCGACCACGTTCTCCACATGATCGACACCCCGGGCCACGTGGACTTCACCTACGAGGTCTCCCGGGCCCTGGACGCCTGCGAGGGCGCGATCCTGCTGGTCGACGCCGCCCAGGGCATCGAGGCGCAGACGCTGGCCAACCTCTACATGGCCCTCGACCGCGACCTGCACATCGTCCCGGTGCTGAACAAGATCGACCTGCCCGCCGCCGACCCGGAGAAGTACTCCGCCGAGCTGGCGAACATCATCGGCTGCGAGCCCACCGACGTGCTGCGGGTCTCGGCCAAGACCGGCGTCGGGGTCAAGGAGCTGCTGGACGAGGTCGTCAAGCAGGTGCCCGCGCCGGTCGGACAGGCCGACGCGCCGTCCCGGGCGATGATCTTCGACTCGGTGTACGACACCTACCGCGGCGTGGTCACCTACATCCGCGTGGTCGACGGCAAGATCACCCCGCGCGAGCGGATCAAGATGATGTCCACCGGCGCCACGCACGAGCTGCTGGAGGTCGGGATCATCTCCCCCGAGCCCAAGCCGTGCAAGGGCCTCGGCGTCGGCGAGGTCGGCTACCTGATCACCGGGGTGAAGGACGTCCGCCAGTCCAAGGTCGGCGACACCGTGACCGCCGAGCGCAAGGGCGCGACCGATCCGCTGGCGGGCTTCCGCGAGCCGCAGCCGATGGTCTACTCAGGACTCTACCCGGTCGACGGCTCGGACTACCCCGACCTGCGCGAGGCCCTGGAGAAGCTCCAGCTCAACGACGCCGCGCTGACCTTCGAGCCGGAGACCTCCGCGGCGCTGGGCTTCGGCTTCCGCTGCGGCTTCCTCGGCCTGCTGCACCTGGAGATCACCCGCGACCGGCTGGAGCGCGAGTCCGGCCTCGACCTGATCTCCACCGCGCCGAACGTCGTCTACCGGGTGATCACCGACGACCGCAAGGAGCTGACGGTCACCAACCCGTCGGACTGGCCGGTCGGCAAGATCGACAGCGTGTTCGAGCCGGTCACCAAGTGCACGATCATCTCCCCGACCGACTACATCGGCACGATCATGGAGCTGTGCCAGGGCAAGCGCGGGCAGCTGCTCGGCATGGACTACCTGTCCGAGGACCGCGTCGAGCTGCGCTACACCATGCCGCTCGGCGAGATCATCTTCGACTTCTTCGACGCGCTGAAGTCGCGCACCCGCGGCTACGCCTCGCTGGACTACGAGGAGTCCGGCGAGCAGGAGTCCGAGCTGGTCAAGGTCGACATCCTGCTCCAGGGCGAGGCGGTCGACGCGTTCAGCGCGATCGTGCACCGCGAGTCCGCCTACGGCTACGGCACCCGGATGGCCACCAAGCTGCGCGAGCTGATCCCGCGCCAGCAGTTCGAGGTGCCCATCCAGGCCGCGATCGGCTCGCGCGTCATCGCCCGCGAGACCATCCGCGCCATCCGCAAGGACGTCCTCGCCAAGTGCTACGGCGGCGACATCACCCGCAAGCGCAAGCTGCTGGAGAAGCAGAAGGAAGGCAAGAAGCGGATGAAGATGGTGGGCCGCGTCGAGGTCCCCCAGGAAGCCTTCGTCGCCGCGCTGTCCACCGACGAGTCCTCGGACAAGAAGAAGAAGTAGTGGCCGACCCGCTGCCGCGGCTGCGCGCGCTCTGCACCGCCTTCCCGGAGGTGACGGAGAAGCTCAGCCACGGCTCGCCCACGTGGTTCGTCCGCAAGACGTTCGTGATGTTCGTCGGCGAGCACCACGGGGCGCGGCTGGGCCTCTGGTGCGCCGCCCCGCCGGGGGCGCAGGAGGAGATGGTCGCCGAGGACCCCGACCGGTTCTTCCGGCCGCCCTACGTCGGGCACCGGGGCTGGCTCGGGGTGTACCTCGACGGGGACGTCGACTGGGACGAGATCGCCGAGATCGTCCAGGAGGCCTACCGGACGGTGGCGCCGAAGAAACTCGTCGCCCTCCTGGATGAACGCCAGGCCTGATCCGCGCGTCCAAGCCCACGGAAGTGCCTCGCAGGCGGGAGCCGGTGCGGCACACTGTGCCCGACGTCGGGTGCTCGACGTCGGGTGATCGACGTTGGTGATCCACCGTGGAGGAGGCCGCCATGACCGGTCCGCAGTTCCTGGCCCTGTACTGGTCGGCGCTGGGGTTGACGATCGCCGTCGGGATCGCGCTCATCATCTGGGTGCGCAGGTCCCCGAGCGGACCCCCGCTCGACCTCGACCTCTACGGCGTCGCACTGCTCTCCGGCGGCTGGAAGCGCGTCGGCGACACGGCCCTGGCCGGCTTGGCATCGCGCGGACAGGTGCGCGTCAGCCGCTCCAGCGGCTACACCCCGGTCGCGACGGCCCGGCCCGCCGACGGCTTCGAGGACGCCGTCCTGCAGGAGCTGCGCGGCCGCAGGCGAACGACCTACCCGGCCATGGCCACCAGCCCGGCCGCCCTCGACCTGCACCGCCGGATGGCCGACGCGGGCCTGGTCCACAGGCCGGAGCGCGCGCGCCGGGGCAAGAAGCTCGGCTGGGTGTTCTTCCTGATCCTCGTCGCGGGCGTCGTGCGCCTGATCACCGGCATCGCCAACGACCGCCCGGTCGGCTACCTCGTCGGCTCGCTCGTGGCCACCCTGGTCGCCTGGTTCATCATCGTGCCGTGGATCGCCTCGGCCGGGCGCACCCCGAAGCCGACTCCCCGGGGCCGGGAGTCCCTCGCCCACGTCCGCGCTCGCGGCGGTCACCGGGCGGGGATGGCGGTAGGGGCGGCTGTGCTGCTGCCGGTGGCCTTCACCGGGCTGGTGGCCTACCCGGACCCGGAGATGAGCCAGGCGTTCGCCGAGCACGAGCGGGCGACGAGCTCGTCGAGCAGCGGGGACAGCGGGTCCGGCGGGTCCGGCGGGGACAGCGGCGGCGGCAGTTCGTGCGGTGGCGGCGGGGGCGGCTGCGGCGGGTGCGGCGGGGGCGGCTGACAGACCCCGGCTCCGGCTGGGCGCGGGCGCGTCAGGGCCGGGTCCTAGGGTGGGTCCGTGTTCAACGAGCTGCGGATTCCCGTTGTCGTCGCGCCCATGGCCGGTGGCGTGAGCACTCCGGAACTGGTGGCCGCCGCGGTCAACGCGGGGGCGACGGGGTTCCTGGCGGCGGGGTACCTCTCGCCCGCCGCGCTCGCGGGCCGGATCGAGGCCGTGCGGGAGCTGACCGGCGGGGCGTTCGGGGTCAACCTGTTCGTCCCCGGGCCGAGGACCGAGGTGCTGCTCGGCGGCCACGCGGCCGCCGTCGCGGCCGAGGCGCGCAGGCTGGGCGTGCAACCGGGTCGGCCGGTGTGGGATGACGACCGGTTCGCCGACAAGGTCGACCTGCTGGTCAAGGACCCGGTCCCGGCGGTGTCGTTCACCTTCGGCCTGCCCGCCGCCGATGTGCTGACCCGCCTTCGCGAGGTCGGCAGCCACCTGATCGCCACCGTCACCACGCCCGCCGAGGCCGAGGCGGCCACCGCGGCCGGGGTGGACGCCCTGTGCGTGCAGGGTGCCGCGGCGGGGGGACACCGAGGGACCTTCGCCGACGACACCGCGCACCCCGGTGGCGCGCCCCTCTACGACCTGCTGCCCGCCCTGCGCCTCATGGCCGGGCTCGGGCTGCCGCTCATCGCCGCGGGCGGGCTCGTGCACGGGGCGGACGTGGCCGCGGTGCTCGCCGCCGGGGCGGTGGCGGCGCAGCTCGGCACGGCGTTCCTGCGGTGCCCGGAGGCCGGAACCGCCGAGGCCCATCGCGCCGCGCTCGCCGCCGGGGGCAGGCAGACCGCGCTGACCAGGGCGTTCAGCGGCAGGCCCGCGCGGGGGCTGGTCAACCGGTTCCTGGTCGAGAACCCCTCGGCGCCCTCGGCCTACCCGCAGATCCACCACCTGACCCGCCCGGTGCGCGCGGCGGGCGACCCCGAGGTGATGTCGCTGTGGGCGGGCCAGTCCTACGCCCTGGCCTCGGCCGACCCGGTCGCGGCGGTGCTGGAGAGGCTGCACTCGGAGGCCAGGACGGCGGCGGCGGCACTCCAAGACCGTCTCAAGTAGACAGTTATGGGGTAAACGGGGGTAACACACAACCACCCGTGCGGAGTCATCCGCGGCTCGGCCGCCGACCGGGCGAGAACGGTCGGCCGGGTGGTTGAGCGGGACGTTCACCGGTCAGGCGCAACCCGGGATGATCAACACGACCGAGTGTGTCCGGCAGTATCCAACCGGAAGACCGGCACATTCCGGCAACAATTGACGTGAAAGGTACTCGGAAGTAACGATCAGGTCGCCGCGGCGCTCTCCCTGTCCCCCCAAGCGACCCGAGGTGTCCCTGATGAAGTCCTTGTCGGTTATGGCGGTCACCGCCGCCGCCCTGCTCGCCTTCGCCCCGACGGCCGCCGCCGTGCCCGCGAACGTCAACTTCGCCTGTCAGGGCAGCACTCCGCTCGGCCCGCAGAACTTCGCCTTCGCCCAGGCCGCCGAGGTCACCGCGCCCGCCACGGTCGCCCCGGGCGGCGCGCTGACCGTGGTGATCGACCCCGCGCCCAACACGATCCCGGGCTCGGTCAACGGCTACACCGTGCGGCGGGTGCAGACCTTCGCGCTGAAGCTGCCGATCCCGGCCAACTCCACCTACGTCTCCGCCTCCCTGGCGGGCGGGTCCAATGTGGGCACGACGAACATCAGCGTCAGCGGCGGGGTCGCCACCGTCACCGCCAGCGGCCCGATCAACGGCGGCGCCGCCTTCGAGCTGCCCACGGTGACGGTGAACCTCACTGCGGGCAGCTCCGGCACGATCGAGACGAAGCTGTCCGGGACCAGCTACAGCGACCCCGGCCTGACCTTCACCGCTGTCGTCTCCTCGTTCCTGGGCAACATCAACGTCGCCACCAAGTGCTTCCCCGACCCCAACCCGGTGATCACCACGACCACCATCGCCTGACCCTCCCTGGGAGAGGTCCCGCGCGGGCTTCCCGCGCGGGACCGTCAGGCGAACTCGGCCAAGGCGCTCAGCAGCGCGTGCCGCGACGCCGGGCTCCCCGTGTGCCCGCTGTCCTCGATGATCTCCAGCCGCGCGCTCGTCCACTTCTGGGCCAGCTCCCAGGCGGTGATGGCGGGTCCGCTCAGATCGTGCCTGCCGTGGATGAGCACCGCGGGGATGTCGGCGAGCCGGGCCGCCTCGCGCACCAGGACGCCGTCCTCCAGGAAGCCCGCGTTGCCGAAGTAGTGCGCGCAGACGCGCACGAAACAGACCGCCTGAAGGTCGAGGCGGGTGCTGTAGGCGTCCTTGACGCCGCTGGGCTCCAGGGACACGGCGGTGTCCTCCCAGCGCAGCCAGGCCCTGGCCGCGGCTTCCCTGACCGACTCGTCCGGGTCGGCGAGCAGCCGCGAGTAGGCCTGGATGATCTCGGTGATCGGCGCGTCCGCGGCGACCTCGGCGGCGACCGGGGCGTGGAAGTCCGGCCAGCGGTCGGGGAAGAAGTCCCCGACGCCCCGGTAGAGCCACTCCAGTTCCTTCAGCCGGGTGCTGGTCACCGCGATCAGCACCATCCCGGTCACCCGCGACGGGTGGGCCTGGGCGTAGGCCTGGGCCAGCGTCGCGCCCCACGACGCCCCGCTGACCAGCCAGCGCTCGATCCCCAGGTGCTCGCGCAGCGCCTCGATGTCGGCGATGAGGTGCTGGGTGGTGTTGGTCGAGAGGTCCGTGGCCGGGTCGGCGGCGCTGGGCGTGCTGCGGCCGCAGTTGCGCTGGTCGAACAGGACCGCCCGGAACTTCTCCGGGTCGAACCAGCGGCGCTGGCCGACCGAGCAGCCCGAGCCGGGGCCGCCGTGCAGGTAGACCAGCGGCTTGCCGTCGGGGTTGCCGACCGCTTCCCAGTAGATCCGGTTGCCGTCCCCGACATCGAGCATCCCGGTCTCGTGCGGCTCGATCGGCGGGTAAACGTCCAGCATGGCGGTGTCCTCCCAGGAAGCGGCAGCGCCGTTGTGTCAGCGCTGTTGTATCAGTGCTGTTGTATTAGCGCTGTTACAGTAGCGCGGTGATGTCTCCGGGGACACCGGGTTACGGGCCTGAGCTGCTCGGCACCCGGCTGCGCAGCCTGCTCGACCGCCTCGACACCGCCGTCGCGGGCGTCTACGACGACCTCGGGCTGGAGTGGTTCCGCATCCGCTTCACCGCCTACCTGCGGGTGCTCGCCGACGGCCCGCGCTCCATCAAGGATCTGGCCACGGCCGTCGGGGTGACCCACTCCGCGGCCAGCCAGACCGTCGCCCTCATGGTCCGCGACGGGCTGGTCTCCCTGGAGCCCGGCCAGGACGCGCGGGAGCGCATCGCCGCCCTCACCCCGGCCGCCGAGCGGCTGCTGCCCGTCCTGCACGCGGAGTGGGCGGCGACCGCGTCGGCGGCGCGGGAGCTGGAGGCCGAGCTGTCGGGGCCGCTGAGCGCCCTGGTGGACGAGATGATCGCCGCGCTCGACCGCAGGCCGATGCGCGAGCGGATCGCCGAGGCCGACCCCGGACTGCTCAGTCGGTGGGAACCCATCGCGCGGGACGCTTCTCGGCGAAGGAGCTGATGCCCTCCTGCCCCTCCTCGCTGGCGAAGTGCCGCGCGGACAGGGCGAGCATGTCGGCGAAGTCGCTGGACATGTCCGACGGGCGCTGCCTGCGCAGCATCGCCTTGGTCGCCGACAGCGCGTTCGGGCCGCCGAGAGCCAGCATGTCGGTGTAGTACTCGACCTGGTCGTCGAGCTTGTTGGCGGGCACCGCCGCGTTGAGCAGGCCGATCTCCACCGCGCGGTGCGCGTCGAACTTCTCCCCGGTCAGGAACAGCTCGTGCGCGGCGCGCGGCAGCAGCCGCGGCAGCACGGTCACCGAGATGATGGCCGGGACCACGCCGATGCGGACCTCGGTGAAGGCGAAGGTCGCGTCCTCGGCGGCCACCGCGATGTCGGCGGCGGCGACGATCCCGACACCGCCCGCGCGGGCCGGGCCGCCGAGCTTGGCCACCACCGGCTTGGGACTGGTCCAGATCTGCTCCAGGATCGCGGGGAACTCGTTGACCCCCTGCTCGGTGGCCGAGGCGCCACCGGCCTCCTTGAGGTCCATGCCCGCGCAGAACACCGGCCCGGTGTGGTCGAGCACGATCACCCTGACCGCGTCGTCCTCCACCGCGGAAGCCAGGTGCGCGCGCAGTTCGCGGCGCAGCTGCGCCGAGAGCGCGTTGCGGTTGTGCGGGGAGTCCAGGGTGATCCGCGCCACGCCGCGCGAGATCTCGTAGTGCACCAGCTCGTCTGCCATGACAGGCACCCTAGCTAGGGCTCGATCAGGACCACGGAGAAGCCGCGTTCGGGATCGGTGAAGTCGGCGACGGCGTCGGCCAGCACGCCCTGCACCGCGCGGTAGCCCGCCGGGTCGGCGTCGGCGAGCACGTCGGGGCGGAACCACACCAGCACGTGCTTGCCCGGCGGCAGCCACGACAGGTCGGTCAGGCAGTCGTAGAGCGCGTCGAGGTTGTGGCCGAACCAGTCCGGGAAGGACATGACCTCGGCGACGGCCTCGTAGAAGTCCGGCTTGGTCCGCACGCGGGTGCCGTCCATCGCGTGGTCGATCATCGGCGCTCCGGTCATCGGGACGTGTCCACCTCGACGAAGGTCTCGTAGTGGTCGGCGGTGTAGTACACCTCGGACTCCGCGCCCGTCACCAACCGGCGCGCGCCGCGGTCGCGGCTGCCGGGGGTCGGCACGGTGTACTCCTTGTAGTAGCCGCGTTCCTCGTCGGGAAGCAGGCCCTCGCGGTTCTGGAAGGTGGTGCCGTCGCGGTCGGGGTGGGGGAACGGGCCGCCCGCTTTGACCAGCTCCCAGGTGTCGGCCGCCTCGGCGGGAAGCCCGGACAGCGCCTCCACCGGAAGGTCGCTGCGCGGGGCGTAGGTGCTCTGGCCCGGCGGGGGCGTCGGCTCTGACGACGTGCCCAGATCGCCGACCAGCCAGCCCACGACGACGAGCGCGACGAGGGAGATCAGCGCGACCGTGATGCGCTTGCGGGAACCCACCGGCCTACTCCGCGTCGATCGGGGGCTCGTGCCGGGAGCCGAAGCGGGCCGAGGCGTAGTCGACCGCGCGGTCGATCAGCCAGGCCACGCCCAGGCACAGCGGCAGGAGCACCACCATCACCAGGGTGAACTGCAGTGCGAAGGGCGTCGTCGCCAGCCACAGCTCGACGTCGTTCCACCAGTCGGTCAACCCCTGCACGGTCCCGAGACTAGACCTCGGCCACTTCCGTGGGGCGGGCGGCCGCGAGCGTGGCTATGTTGCTGGACATGTTCGCCGTCTACGCCGCCGGGCCGAACCCGGACGATCCGCTGGCCGCCCTCACCGTGGGCGAGCGCCCCGACCCGGTGGCCCCCGACGGCTGGGTGTCGGTCTCGGTGCGCGCCGCCAGCCTCAACATGCACGACCTGTGGACGCTCAAGGGCGTCGGCATCAAGGCCGAGCGCTTCCCGATGATCCTCGGCTGCGACGGCGCGGGCGTGCTCGCCGACGGCACCGAGGTCGTGCTGCACTCGGTCATCACCGACCCGGCCTGGACCGGCGACGACACCCTGGACCCCAAGCGCACGCTGCTCACCGAGCTGCACCAGGGCACCTTCGCCGACACCGTCGTCGTGCCCGCGCGCAACGTGCTGCCCAAGCCCGCCGACCTGTCCTTCGCCGAGGCCGCGTGCATGGGCACGGCCTGGCTGACGGCCTACCGCATGCTGTTCGTGAAGTCCGGGCTGCGCCCGGGGCAGACCATGCTGGTGCAGGGCGCTTCCGGCGGGGTGTCGACGGCGCTGATCGAGCTGGGCCGGGCGGCGGGCCTGCGGGTGTGGGTGACCGGGCGGACCGAGGAGAAGCGGGCGCTGGCCACCGAGCTGGGCGCGCACGCGGTCTTCGAGTCCGGCGCGCGGCTGCCGGAGAAGGTCGACGGCGTGTTCGAGACCGTCGGCAAGGCGACCTGGGCGCACTCGATGCGCGCGCTCAAGCCCGGCGGCGTGATCGTGGTGTCCGGCTCGACCAGCGGCCCCGACCCCAGCGCCGACCTGCAGCGGCTGTTCTTCCTGCAGATCAGCGTGATCGGCTCCACCATGGGCACCCGCGACGAGCTGGCCGACCTGCTCTCCTTCTGCGCCACCGCGGGCATCAGGCCGCGCATCGGGACCGAGCTGGCGATGGCGGAGGCGCGCGCGGGGTTCGAGGCGATGCAGGCGGGCGAGACCGCGGGAAAGATCGTCTTCACCCGCTGATGTGCCGGTCGATGAGCGGCCAGACCTCGGTCCTGGCCGCTCGGCCGGTCAGCACGCCCAGGTGCCCGCCCTTGGCGGTGGTGAACTCGACCTCGGCGTCGGGCAGCACGTCGAGGAGCGCGGCGACCGAGCGGCGCGGGGCGATGGTGTCCGAGCGGCCCGCGATCAGCAGGGTGCGCTGCTTGGCCGCGGCCAGGTCCACGCGCGTGCCGCCGATCTCGATGGAGCCCTGGGCGAGGGCGTTCTCGCGGTAGAAGCGGTGGTAGATCTGGGCGATCGTGCGGCCGGGGTAGGCGGTCATGGTCGCGGTGAAGCGCTCGACGGCCTCGATCTGGGCGAGGTAGTCGCGGTCGTGCAGGTGCGCGGCGACGGCGAAGGGCTTGGTCAGCTGCCGGTCCAGCGCCGAGATCTGGAACACCGCGCGCACCAGCGGCGCGGGGATCGTGCCGAGGGCGCGGTAGACCGGGGTGAACACGTGGCCCCCGGTGGCGGCCACGACTGGGCGCAGCGGCATCAGCAGCGGGACTTTGGTGAAGTCGAACGGGCTCGCCACGACGGTCAGCGACGCGATCGCGTCGACGTCGAGCCGGGCGGCGGCCAGCACCGACAGGATGCCGCCGAAGCACCAGCCGACGAGGTGCGGCGCCTGCCCGGTGCGCTCGCGCACCGCGTCGACGGCGGCGGGCAGGACCTCGTCCACCCAGTGCTCCAGGCCGAGGCCGCGCTCGGCGAAGCCCATGGGGCCGTAGTCGAGGAGGTAGGTCGGCCGCTGGGGCGCGAGGTGTTCGACCAGGCTGCACCCTCGGCGCAGGTCATAGGGGGAGTCGGGGACGCCGAGCGGGGGCACCAGCAGCACCGGCGCGCCGGTCTCGGCCGAGTCGCAGTGGTAGAGGCGACGGGCGCGGCCGGAGTCGACGAGTTCCCTCGGCCACGGGGTCAGGTCGGCGAACCCGCCGCCGAGCACCCGGTGCGCCGCGTTGCCCGCGGCGGCCAGCATCCCGTCCAGCACGGCCATGCGCCCCTCCCACGATTACCTACTGCCTAGTAGGTTAGGGGTGGGGGCAGAGGGCCGCCCCCGTTCTGTGCGCAACCGCACAACACTGGCCACAGTACTTGTCAGTACTTGCCAGGACTTGTCAGGACTTGTCAGGATCTTTCAGGCGATCTTGGCGAGGTCGAGCGCGGCCGTGTAGCGCTGGAGCACCAGGTCCGCGATCTCCACCGCGGCGCCCATCGGCGGGGCGATGATCGCGCGCTCGTCGGCGGCCGTGGCGAGCGCGGTGACCCGGTCCGGCAGCAGACCCGGCGCCAGGAACCACGAGGCCACGGCGATCCGCCGCGCGCCGCGCGCCCGCAGCCGGGCCACCGCCGTGGGCACGTCCGGCGCCGCCGCGGTCGCGAACGCGGCCTCCACCCCAGCCCAGCCGTGGCGCCCCGCCCAGCGCCGCGCCACGGCGACCACCTTGTCGTTGGCGGGCCCGTGCGAGGACCCGATGGCCGCCAGCACCACGCCGGTGTCGGACATCCCCGGCTCCACGCCCGCGTCGGCGAGCCTGCGCAGCGCGGCGGCCTCCAGCAGCGGCGAGCCGCCCAGCACGTCGGCCACCGAGACCGACATCGGCAGCTCGGCGCGGGCCTGCTCCAGCAGCGCGGGCAGGTCGACGCGGGCGTGGAAGGCCCGGCCCAGCAACAGCGGGGCGACCACCGCGCGCCGGTGGCCCTCGCCGTGCAGCTCCCGCAGCACGTCGAGAAGATGCGGCTCGGACAGGTCGAGGAACGCCGCCCGCACGTCCAGGCCGGAGCGGTCGCGCACGAGGTCCACCAGCGCCCGCACCGTCGCGGCCGAGCGCGGGTCGCGGCTGCCGTGCGCCACGGCGACGAGCGGGATCACAGCGCACCCGCCAGTCCGCGGGCCCGCAGCACCGAGCGCTCCAGCGGACGGAACACCAGCAGCTCGATGCCCACTCCGACGAAGAAGATCAGCAGGATGCCGGTGATCACCATCGACATGTCCGACAGCGCCATCGCGTTGTGCAGGTACTGCCCGAGCCCGAAGCCCAGCGCCGGCGAGGTCGCGATCAGCTCCGCGGCCATCAGCGACCGCCACGAGAACGCCCAGCCCTGCTTGAGCCCGGCGAGGTAGCCCGGCAGCGCGGCGGGCAGCAGGATGTGGCGCGCGGTGTCCAGCGGCCCCGCGCCGAGCACCTTGCCCACCCTCGGCAGGATCGGCGGGATCTGATCGATCCCGGCGACCAGCCCGTTGGCGATCGACGGGACCGCGCCCAGCAGCACGACGGTGTAGATCGCCGCGTCGTTGAGCCCGAACCACAGCACCGCGGCGGGCACCCAGGCCACCGACGGCAGCGACTGCAGGCCGGAGATCAGCGGCCCGATCGCGGCGCGCACCATCGGCACCTTGGCCAGCAGCAGGCCGAGCGGGGTGGCCACGGCGACCGAGATCAGGAAGCCGATGACCGCCCGGTGCACCGAGGTCCACAGGAACTCCCAGACGTCCCCGCCCGCCACGATCGCGGTGAACTGGTCCCACACGTCCAGCGGCGCGGGCAACTGGTACTCCGGCCAGAACGCCTGCGACCACAGGAACTGCCACACCGCGACGATCGCGGCCAGCGCCACGACCGGGGCGAGCACCGCGCGCAGCAGGCGGCGCTGCCGCTTCGGCGCGACCGGGGTGTCCAGGGCGTCCAGACCCGCCCCGACGGTGTCGTTGGGGTCGCGGGGGTCCTCCCGCGTGCCCGGCCCGCCCGCCGACAGGGTGTCAGGCCGCGGCATGGCTGCTGATCACTTCACGCAGACGGGCGTTGACCTCGTCGGTCAGCGCGGCCTCGTCGTGCCCGTCGACCGTCCACTCCTGCACCACCCGGCCGGGCTTGGAGGACAGCAGCACCACCCGCTGCCCGAGCCGGACGGCTTCGCGCACGTCGTGGGTCACGAACACGACCGCGGTGCCCGTGGTCTCCCACACGCGCAGCAGCTCGCCCTGGAGCACGTCGCGGGTAATGGCGTCCAGCGCCGAGAACGGCTCGTCCATGAGCAGCAGCGAGGACGCCTCGCCGCCGTTGCCCGCCAGCGTCGAAGCCAGCGCGCGGGCCAGGGCGACGCGCTGGCGCATGCCGCCGGACAGCTCGTGCGGGCGCTTGTCGCCCACCTCGCCCAGGCGCACCAGCTCCAGCAGCTCGCGGGTGCGGGCCCGGCGGGCGTCGCGCTTGACCCCGGCCAGGCGCAGCGGCAGCTCCACGTTGCGCGCGGCGGTCAGCCACGGCATCAGCGCGGCCTCCTGGAACATCACCGCGGGGCGGGTCGTGGTCAGCTCGATCTCGCCCGCGCTCGGGCGGTCCAGGCCGGCGAGCAGGTTCAGCACCGTGGTCTTGCCGCACCCGGAAGCGCCCAGCAGGCAGACGAACTCACCGGGCGCCACCGACAGATCGATGCCGTCCAGCGCGACGACCGCGTTCGGGCCGTGGCCGAACACCTTGCGGACCCCGCGCATGCCGACGACGGTGCCCGTGGCGGTCGCGGTGGGGGGTACGGGGGCGGGGGTGGCCGCGAGCGTGGCGGTCATCGGGTCCTGCCTCTCGGTGTTCGGGTTCGCGGTGCGGGTCGGGCTTCTTCGGGCTAGAGCGGTTGCGGTGCGGTCAGTTCGGTGCGGTGGAGCGGTCCTCGGCGAGCACGGCGTCGAGGGCGGTCAGGTCGATGAACCCGGTGAGGTCCATCGGCCGTCGGGTGATGCCCGCGGTGACGGCGTGCTGGGCCAGCGCCGGGAAGGCGGCCCCGATCGGGTCGGTGGTCAGCTCGATGCCCGCGAAGGCCCGGTCGATGACCGGCCCGCTCAGCGGCTTGCCGACCAGCTCGGCCAGCTGGGCGTTCACCGCGGCCTTGGCCTCGGCGGGGTGCTCTCCGGCCCACGCGTCGGCGGCGAGCAGGCCGCGCAGCAGCGCGCGCACCGTCTGCGGGTGCTCGGCGAGGAACCGGGTGCGCACCAGCAGGACCGTGGTCGGGAAGCGCCCACCCGGCCACAGGTCCGCCTCGTCGACGAGCACGCGCGCGCCCGCGTCGAGCACCAGCCGCGACGCCCAGGGCTCGGGCAGCCACGCGGCCTGCACCTCGCCCTGGGTGAACGCGGCGAAGGTCTGCGCCGGGTCGCGGTTGGTCACCTCCACCGCCTCGGCCAGGCCGTTCTCGGCCAGCCACGCCTTGAGCGCGATGTCCTGGGTGTTGCCCAGCGCCGGGGTCACCACGACCCGGCCGGCCAGGTCGGCGGGGGAGTCGATCCCCGGCGCGGTGACCAGCTGCGCGCCGCCGGAGGTCGCGCCCGCCACCAGCCGCACCGCGCGGCCGTCGGAGCGGGCGAAGGCGTTGAGCGCGGGGCCGGAGCCGATGAACCCGGCGTCCAGCGAGCCGCCGAGGAACGCCGAGACCTCGGTCGCGCCGTCGGTGAACTTCGTCGGCACCAGCTCGGTGCCGCCCAGCTCGCCGGCGAAGAAGCCCTTCTCCAGGCCGACCAGCGCCGAGGCGTGCGTGACGTTCGGGAAGTAGCCCAGCCGCAGCTGGGCCGCGGGCCCGAGGTCGGGCACCGGGCCGCGCTCCCACGCCTCGGTGCGCTGGACCCGGGTGCACCCCGAGGCCAGCAGCACCAGCGCGAGGAGCGCGACCACGACGCGCATCAGGCGGGGACCAGGCCGGGCAGGCCCGCGCCGACGAGGCCCGCGGCCAGCGTCGAGCCGTCGGCGGGGTCGATCACCAGGAAGGCGCCCGTGCGGGGCACCTGCGCGTAGTCGTCCAGCGGCAGCGGCTCCGCGGTGCGCAGGCTGACCCGGCCGATCTCGTTCAGCTCCAGCGACTCCGGTGAATCCACAATAGACAAAGTCTGCTCGTCGAACCGGGCGCCCAGCCCGCCGACGAGCGCCTGGACCGTGCGCGTGCCGTGCTTGAGCAGCACCCGCGCACCCGGTCGCAGCGGCTTGTCGCCCAGCCAGGCCAGCGTCGCGTCGAACTCGTCGGCCACCGCCGGGGCCGCGGCCGCCGGGGCGATCAGGTCGCCGCGGGTGATGTCGATGTCGTCGGCCAGCAGCAGCGTCACCGACTGGCCCGCCACCGCCTCCGACAGCGGCCCGTCCGGGGTGTCGATCGCGGTCACCGCCGAGCGGCGGCCCGACGGCAGCACCACGACGTCGTCGCCGGGGCGGACCGTGCCCGCCGCGACTTGGCCCGCGTAGCCGCGGTAGTCGGGGAACTCCGCGGTGTTGGTGCGGATCACGTACTGCACCGGGAAGCGGAACGGCGCGTCGTGCGGGTCCGGCTCGACCGGCACCGTCTCCAGGTGCTCCAGCAGCGTCGGCCCCGAGTACCAGTCGATGTTCGCCGAGCGCTCCACCACGTTGTCGCCCACCAGCGCCGAGACCGGGATCGAGCGGACCGACCCCGCCGGGTAGCCCAGGGCGCGCGCGTGCGCCTCGAACTCCGCGGCGATGGCGGCGAAGACGTCCTCGTCGTAGTCGACCAGGTCGATCTTGTTGACCGCCAGCACCAGCCGGGGCACGGCCAGCAGCGCCAGCACCGCGGCGTGGCGACGGGTCTGCTCGATGACGCCCTTGCGCGCGTCGACCAGCAGGATCGCCAGCTGCGCCGTGGACGCGCCGGTCACGGTGTTGCGCGTGTACTGCACGTGCCCCGGCGTGTCGGCCAGCACGAACGAGCGCGCCGGGGTGGCGAAGTAGCGGTAGGCCACGTCGATGGTGATGCCCTGCTCGCGCTCCGAGCGCAGGCCGTCGACCAGCAGCGACAGGTCCGGCGTCGACAGGCCCTTGTCGACGCTGGCGCGGTGCACCGCGTCGAGCTGGTCGGCCAGCACCGACTTGGTGTCGTAGAGCAGGCGCCCGACCAGCGTCGACTTGCCGTCGTCCACGCTGCCCGCCGTGGCCAGCCGCAGCAGGTCTCGCTGCTCGCCCATCAGAAGTACCCTTCCCGCTTGCGGTCTTCCATGGCCGCCTCGGACAGCCGGTCGTCGGCGCGGGTCGCGCCGCGCTCGGTGAGCCTGCTGGCCGAGACCTCGGCGATCACCGTGGCGATGTCGGAGGCCTCGGACTCCACCGCTCCGGTGCACGAGCCGTCGCCGACCGTGCGGTACCGCACGGTCTTCTCCACCAGCTCCTCGCCCTCGGCCGGGCCGAACCACGGGCCGGGCGTCAGCCACATGCCGTCGCGCTTGAACACCTCGCGGCGGTGCGCGTAGTAGATGTCGGGCAGCTCGATGCGCTCGCGCTCGATGTAGCGCCACACGTCCAGCTCGGTCCAGTTCGACAGCGGGAACACGCGCACGTGCTCACCGGGCTTGTGGCGTCCGTTGTAGAGGTTCCACAGCTCGGGGCGCTGACGGCGCGGCTCCCACTGGCCGAAGGCGTTGCGCAGGCTGAAGATCCGCTCCTTGGCCCGGGCCCGCTCCTCGTCGCGGCGGCCCCCGCCGAAGACGGCGTCGAACTTGTTGCCGGTGATGGCGTCCAGCAGCGGCACCGTCTGCAGCGGGTTGCGGGTACCGTCGGCGCGCTCGGTGAGACGACCGTCATCGATGTAGTCCTGCACGCTGGCCACGTGCAGGCGCAGCCCGTAGCGCTCGACGGTGCGGTCGCGGAACTCGATGACCTCGTCCAGGTTGTGCCCGGTGTCCACGTGCAGCAGCGGGAACGGCACCGGGGCGGGCCAGAACGCCTTGACCGCCAGGTGCAGCAGCACCGTGGAGTCCTTGCCGCCGGAGAACAGGATCACCGGCCGGTCGAACTCGCCCGCGACCTCCCGGAAGATGTGGACGGCCTCGGATTCCAGGCGGTCGAGGGCGTCGGTGGCGACGCCGGTGCGGATGTCGGTGAGTGTCATGTGTGTCCGTCCCTACCCGTGCAGTCCGCACTCGGTCTTGGCCTGGCCCGCCCACCGGCCGCTGCGGGCGTCCTGCCCCGGCAGCGGCTTGGTGGTGCAGGGCGCGCAGCCGATGGACAGGTAGCCCTCGCCGACCAGGGGGTTCTGCAGGATGCCCCGCTCGGTGATGTAGGCGTCGAACTCCTCGTCGGTCCACGGCGCGATCGGGTTGACCTTGACCAGCCCGTTGCGCTCGTCCCACTGCACGATCGGCGTGCCCGCCCGGGTCGGCGCGTCCACCCGGCGCACGCCGGTGACCCACGCGTCGTAGCCTGCCAGCGTCCGCTGCAGCGGCACCACCTTGCGCAGGAAGCAGCAGCGGGTGGGGTCGGTCTTGTTCAGCAGGCCGAACTCGGCCTCCTGCTCGGCCACCGACTGCTCGGCCTCGGCGGTCACGATGCGCGTGCCCGGGTACACCAGCTCCACCGCGTCGCGCACGCCGATCGTCTCGGCGAAGTGGTAGCCGGTCTCCAGGAACAGGATGTCGAAGTCCTTCGCGGCCTGGTAGGCCACGTCGATCAGCACCGCGTCCTGCATGTTCGAGGCCACGATGAACCGGCCGCCGAAGGTGGCCGCCGTCCACGCCAGCGCCTCGGCGGCGCTCGCGTCCGCCAGGTCGCGCCCGGCCTGCTCGGCCAGCGCCCGCAGGTCTTCTGCCGTGCTGGTCATCCGGTCACCTCCGGGGCGCCCGCGTACAGGCCCGCGAACTTCACCGTGAAGACCCGCCTGCACGCCATGCAGGCCCAGGAGCCGTGCGGCTCCTCGTGCGGGCGCAGGTCTTCCTCGCCGCAGAACGGGCAGTGGTAGGGAACGGCGCGCTCGGTCATCGCAGATTGCCCTCGTCCGTGCGCGTGACCCACTGCGCGAATCGCTCGTCGGGCGCGCGCTCGTCCACATAGGCCCGCACGACCCGCTCGACGTAGTCGGGCAGCTCGCTGGCGACCACCTTGTGCCCGCGCAGCTTCTTGCCGAAGCCCGCGTCCAGGCCGAGCCCGCCACCCAGGTGCACCTGGAAGCCCTCGACCTGCCTGCCCTCGTCGTCGGTGACGATCTGGCCCTTGAGCCCGATGTCGGCGGTCTGGATGCGCGCGCAGGAGTTCGGGCAGCCGTTGATGTGCACCGAGATCGGCGCGGTGATGCCGTCGGTGATGTCCTTGAGCCGGGTCTCCAGCTCGGCGACCAGGTTGTGCGCGCGGGCCTTCGTCTCCACGATCGCCAGCTTGCAGAACTCGATGCCGGTGCAGGCCATCACGCCCCGCCGCCACGGCGAGGCGTCCACCTGCAGGCCCTGGGCGGCCAGGTCGGCGCGCAGCGCGTCCACCTCGGCCTCGGGCACGTCCAGCACCACCAGCTTCTGCTGCGGGGTGAAGCGCACCCGCCGCGACCCGGCCCGCTCGGCGGCCTTGGCGATCTCCACCAGGATCGAGCCGGACACCCGGCCCGCGATCGGCGCGGCGCCCACGTAGTAGAGGCCGTCCTTCTGCTTGTGCACGCCGATGTGGTCGACCGGCTGC
Source organism: Actinokineospora guangxiensis (assembly GCF_042657845.1). Lineage (NCBI taxonomy): Bacteria > Bacillati > Actinomycetota > Actinomycetes > Pseudonocardiales > Pseudonocardiaceae > Actinokineospora > Actinokineospora guangxiensis. Next base: position 111,111 of record NZ_JBHSKF010000004.1, read on the forward strand.
GCCGGGACCTCGGGCGCGGGGCCGTCGAGCAGCTTGCGGCCCAGGTACTTCTCCTCCATCACCTCGCGGAACTTCGCCGCGCCCCAGTCCTTCACCAGGAACTTGATGCGGGCCCGCGCGCGCAGCCTGCGGTAGCCGTAGTCGCGGAAGACGCTGATCACCGCGCCGTAGACGTCGGCGACCTCTTCCAGCGGCACCCACGCGCCCAGGCGCTGGGCGATCATCGGGTTGGTCGAGAGGCCGCCGCCCACCCACACGTCGAAGCCGGGGCCGTGCTCGGGGTGCACCACGCCGACGAAGGCCACGTCGTGGATCTCGTGGGCGATGTCCGGCAGGCCCGAGACGGCGGACTTGAACTTGCGCGGCAGGTTGGCGAACTCCGGCTTGCCGATGAAGCGGCGCAGGATCTCCTCGATCGCCGGGGTCCCGTCGATGACCTCGTTCACGGCGATGCCCGCCAGCGGGGAGCCGAGGACGACGCGCGGGGAGTCCCCGCACGCCTCCATCGTGGTCATGCCCGCGCCCTCCAGGCGGCGCCAGATCTCCGGCATGTCCTCGATGCGGATCCAGTGGTACTGGATGTTCTGGCGGTCGGTGATGTCGGCGGTGTCGCGGGCGTAGGTCTGCGACAGCTCGCCCAGCACCCGCAGCTGCTCGGTGCTGACGGCGCCGCCGTCGGTGCGCACGCGGAGCATGAAGTACTCGTCGTCGAGCTCCTCGGGCTCCAGCGTGGCCGTGCGGCCGCCGTCGATGCCGGGCTTGCGCTGGGTGTAGAGGCCGTACCAGCGGAACCGGCCGCGCAGGTCGCCGGGATCGATGCTGGCGAAGCCGCCGTGGGCGTAGATGTTCTCGATGCGCGCCCGCACGTTCAGCGGGTTGTCGTCCTTCTTCGAGCGCTCGTTCGGGTTCAGCGGCTCGCGGTACCCGAGCGCCCATTGGCCCTCCCCGCGGCGCGTGCGCTTCGCGGGCGGGGGAGTGGTGGTGGGAGACACCGGTCTGTCCTCCGGGTCGGGGCGCTCGCGCGCTCAGCCACCCGCCAAAGGATCGCGGTCAGCGCGCCACGCCTGCTGAAAATCGAGACGGGAACGTCAAGGACGGCACATCGCGCTGGAAACGCGACGGAAATCCACGTGGCGTCGGGCCACGAGTCGGACTTCGGTCGCTGATGCCATGATTCAAACAGTGCCACGCGTCCAGGGGGTGGTCCACCTCGGCCCGCATGCTGAGACGTGCCTGGTGCCGCTTGCCAACTCCGACCCCGACTGGGATGCCGGGGCGTTCGGGAAGATTGACCGGACATTTGCATCCGGTCAGGGTGGGTGCGAATGTACGGTCAATTACCGGGATGCGACCATATCGGGCGTGCCTTCCGTTCTTCCCGACGGCGATCCGGCCCCATCCGACGGATCACTTCCTGTTAGCGCGCTCACATCGGCGGGGCGGCGCGCATTCGGCATTTACGTCCACGTGCCCTTCTGCGCCACCCGCTGCGGGTACTGCGACTTCAACACCTACACGCCGGGGGAGCTGGGCGGCTCCGCCTCGCCCGCCTCGTGGCTGACCGCCGTCGGCCAGGAGTTGGAGCTGGCGGCGCGGGTGCTGGGGGACGCCCCCGCGGCGTCGACGGTGTTCGTCGGCGGGGGCACGCCGTCGCTGCTGGGGGCCGACGGGCTGGGGGCGGTGCTCGACCTCGTGCGCTCGACGGTCGGGCTGGCCCCGGGGGCCGAGGTGACCACCGAGGCCAACCCGGAGTCGACGTCACCGGAGTTCTTCGCCGCGCTGCGGGCGGCCGGGTACACGCGGGTGTCGCTGGGGATGCAGTCGGCGGCACGGCACGTGCTGAAGGTGCTGGACCGCAACCACACGCCCGGGCGGGCCGTCGCCGCCGCCCGCGAGGCCGCGGCGGCCGGGTTCGAGCACGTCAACCTCGACCTGATCTACGGCACCCCGGGGGAGACCGCCGCCGACCTCGCGCTGTCGCTGGAGTCGGTGCTGGAGTCGGGAGTCGACCACGTCTCGGCCTACGCGCTGATCGTGGAGGACGGGACCGCCCTGGCCCGGCGGGTCCGGCGGGGCGAGCTGCCCATGCCCGACGACGACGTGATGGCCGACCGCTACGAGCAGGTGGACGCGGCGCTGGTGGCCGCCGGGCTGCGCTGGTACGAGGTGTCGAACTGGGCCGCCGACGACGCGGCGCGCTGCCACCACAACCTCCTGTACTGGCGCGGCGACAACTGGTGGGGGATCGGACCGGGCGCGCACAGCCACGTCGGCGGGGTGCGCTGGTGGAACGTGAAGCACCCGGCCCGCTACGCCGGTCTCCTCGCCGAGGGACTGTCCCCCGCGGCCGGGCGCGAGACCCTGACCGACGCGGACCGCAGGACGGAGCGGGTGCTGCTGGAACTGCGCCTCGCCGAGGGGCTGCCGGTCGAGGTCCTCGCCGCCCCGGCCCGGCTGGAGGCGGGCCGCGCCGCCGGTGACGGCCTGCTCGACCCCGGCGCGCTCGCCGGGGGCCGCTGCGTGCTCACCCCCGCCGGTCGCCTGCTGGCCGACGCGGTGGTGCACCGGCTGACCTGAGGCGTCAGGTCGACCGGAGTCCGCCGATCATGCGGGCGATGACGTCGGCGTACTCGGCGCGCAGGCGGGGCTGCTCGTCCGGGGGCGCCTGGGCCAGGGCCAGGCCCGCCGTCCCCAGGACCGTGAAGGTGATCTGGGTGGCCGTCTCCAGGGGGATCGGGTCCAGCAGGCCCTCGGCCACCAGTTCGCCGAGGATGTCGCCGATGTGGGCCAGGGCGTACTTCTGCTCGGCTTCCTGCCAGGCCGCCCAGCCCAGGGCGATGGGGCCTTCGAGCCACACGATGCGGCTGTAGACCGGGTCGACGCACTGGTCGAGGAAGGCCTCCAGCGCCGCCAGCGCGCCCTGCCACGGACCCGGAGCCGACTGGTGCGCGGTGCGGGTGCGGGTGATCGCGGCGATCTCCTGCTCGGTCAGCACGGCCTCGAAGAGGGCCTTCTTGCTGGCGAAGTGGTGGTAGACCGCGCCCCGGGTGGCGTTGATGTCGGCGGCGATGTCCTCCAGGCCCGTGGCGGCGAAGCCGTTCGTGGCGAAGCGGTGGGTGGCTGCGTCCAGGATCGCGGCGCGGGTGGCGTCGGAGTACTGCTCGCGGCGGCTCCTGGGGGCTGACATGCGGTGTACGGTATCCACATACACAGCGTATGTGACCGACACAGGGTAGGCGATATGACCGAGATGGTCCTCTTCAACCCGTTCATGCCCGGCTTCACCGACGACCCGTACCCGCACTACCGCGAGCTGCGCGACACCGCGCCCGTGCACGAGCACCCGCTGGGCTTCTGGTTCCTCAGCCGCCACGACGAGGTCGCGGACCTGCTGCGCGCCGGGCTGTCCGTCGAGCAGCGCCACCTCGCCCCCCACCCGGTCCGCGACCAGATCCGCGCCGCGTCCGGGGACAAGCACCTGCGCAGCGGCGGGCTCTCCATGCTCGACCGCGACCCGCCCGACCACACCCGCCTGCGCAAGCTCGTCACCAAGGTGTTCACCCCGCGCGCCATCGGCGCGCTCAAGCCGCGCATCCAGCAGCTGGTGGACGAGTCCCTCGACCGCCTCGACGGCGGCGGCGACCTGGTCGCCGAGCTGGCCTTCCCGCTGCCCTTCGCGGTGATCAACGAGATGCTGGGCATGCAGCTGGCCGACGCCGACCGCCTGCGCGAGCTCACCGGCACCCTGGTCCGGTCGCTGGAGCCCATCGCCGATCCCGCGCTGGCCGAGCAGATCATGCGCGCCGACCTCGAACTGGCCGAGCTGTGCCGCGCCGCCATCGCCGCCAAGCGCGCGGACCCGGCCGACGACCTGCTGACCGCCCTCATCCGCGCCGAGGAGGACGGCGACGTCCTCGACGACGAGGAACTCGTCGCCCAGGTCATCCTGCTCTATGTGGCCGGCCACGAGACCACCGTCAACCTGATCTCCAACGGCGTCGTCGCGCTGCTCGGCCACCCCGAGCAGCACGCCGCGCTGCGTGCCGAGCCCGGTCTCATCGGCAACGCCGTCGAGGAGTTCCTGCGCTACGACAGCCCCGTGCAGTCCGGCAGGCGCGTCACCACCGAGCCGATCACCGCGGGTGGGCAGGAGATCCCGGCGGGCAGCTTCGTCATCCTCGGCCAGGCCTCGGCCAACCGCGACGAGCGCTTCTGGGGACCCGACGCCGACCAGCTGCGCCTGGACCGCCGTGACGCCCGGCTGCACGTTTCCTTCGGCGCGGGCCCGCACCACTGCCTCGGCGCCGCCCTGGCCCGCATGGAAGGACAGCTGGCCATCGGCGGACTCGTCGCCCGCTACCCGAAGCTCGCCCTCGCGGGCGAGGTCGAGTGGAACGGCCGCATCAACCTGCGCGGCGCGTCGAAGGTGCCGATCTCGGTCTGAACGGCGCACGGCGGATGGGCCGAACGGACCCATCCGCCGTGCGGAGGTATCTAGCGGCGGCCACGCCGCTCTTGCCAGGCACCCACGCCGAGTAGGAGCGCGACATGGTGACGATGCGGGATGTCCGGAGCGTGCTGGACGCCGCCGAGGTCGACTACACCCGAGCGGCTTCCCTCGGCTCGGCCGCCCTGCCGCACCTGGCCGAGCTGGCCACCGGCGACGACACCCTGCTCGCCGCCAAGGCCGTCTACCTGGCCAGCGCCATCGGCGGCGACGGCTCGGCGTCGATCATCACCGAGGCCGCCGAGCGCGGCGACCCCATCCTGCGCGTCGCCGCCGTGGCCGCGCTGCGCAACCTGGAGTCCGGCGGCACGCCCGCACCCCCGGCCGACGACCTGGACGACCTCGACCTCGGCGAGGACTGGGACGACCCCGACGACCCCGACAATCCCGACAGTCCCGACAACCCCGATTACTACGACTGGGAAGCGGGCTCCCGGCTCCGCCCGCCGACCCAGTAGGCCAGGATCGCGGCCGGGATGAACATGATCACCCCGTAGACCGCCGCGGGCACGGCCATCGTCCCGTTGTCGAGCAGCGTCGGCGACAGGGCGATGGTGATCGCCAGCGTCGAGTTGTGGATGCCCACCTCGAAGGACGACGCGATCGCCTGCTTGCGCTCCACCCTCGCCAGCCGCGGAATCCAGTAGCCCAGCCCCAGGCTGATCAGCACCAGGAGCAGCGACACCAGCCCTACCTGGCGCATGTAGTCCACGAAGTTCTCCCGCTCGGCCACGATCGCGCCGATGATCACCGCGGCCAGCACCACCATCGAGGCGATCTTGACCGGCTTGGTCATCCGGTCGGCGAAGTCCGGCCACCGCTTGCGCACCGCCATGCCGAGCACCACCGGGATCAGCACGATGGCGAAGACCTGCAGCATCTTGGCGGGCTGGAGACCGATCGAGGTGTCCGAGCCGAGGAAGCCCGCGATCGACAGGTTCACCACGATCGGCAGCGTGACCACGGCCAGCACCGAGTTGATCGCCGTCAGGGTGATGTTCAGCGCGACGTCGCCGCCTGCCAGGTGGCTGAAGATGTTGGCCGTCGTCCCGCCGGGCGAGGCGGCCAGCAGCATCATGCCCACCGCCAGCAGCGGGTCCAGGTCGAAGACCAGGACCAGGCCGAGGCACACCAGCGGCAGCACCACGATCTGCGTGACGAGCGCCAGCAGCGCCGCCTTGGGCACCTTCGCGACCCTGGTGAAGTCGGCCACGGTCAGGTGCAGGCCGAGGCCGAACATGACGATCGCGAGCGCGACCGGCAGGAACACCGTGGTCAGCGTTGACGAGGCTTCCATCCAGGGCTCCTTCACCCTCGGCAGGCATGAAGATTCGGACAGACCAGACGGCGTGCGCAAGGGCACTCCGGCAATTTGTCGAACCGTGATCAGAGGCCGACTGACCACATCGTCGGCATCGCTCCGTAAACTTGAGTCGGGACCAGCAGGTTTGAGCCGACGACCGACCAGGGAGGTGGCCGTGAGCAGCGCCGACGAGCGCCGGTTCGAGGTCTTGCGCGCCATCGTCGCCGACTACGTCCGCGACAGCGAGCCCGTCGCGTCCAAGGCCATCGTGGAGCGCCACAACCTCGGCGTCTCCAGCGCGACGGTGCGCAACGACATGGCCGCGCTGGAGGAGGACGGCTACATCACCCAGCCGCACACCAGCGCCGGGCGCATCCCCACCGACAAGGGCTACCGCCTCTTCGTGGACCGGCTCAGCGAGGTCAAGCCGCTGTCCTCGGCCGAGCGCAGGGCCATTCGCAGCTTCCTCGACGGCGCCATCGACCTCGACGACGTCATGCGGCGCAGCGTGCGGCTGCTCGCCCAGCTCACCCGCCAGGTCGCGGTCATCCAGTACCCGACGCTGACCACCTCCACGGTGCGCCACGTCGAGGTCGTCGGCATCACCCCGGCCCGGCTGATGCTCGTCCTGATCACCGACACCGGCCGCGTCGACCAGCGCATGGTCGACCTGGGCGACGTCGTCACCGACGAGTCCGTCGCCCGGCTGCGCGCCATGCTCAACACCGCGCTCACCGGCAGGCGCCTGACCGAGGCCGCTGCCAAGGTCGCCGAGCTGCCCGAGACCGCGCCCGGCGACCTGCGCGACCACGTGCTCAAGATCAGCACCGTGCTGGTGGAGTCGCTGGTGGAACACCCCGAGGAGCGGCTGGTGCTCGGCGGCACCGCCAACCTCACCCGCAGCGCCACGGACTTCCCGAACTCCCTGCGCCAGGTGCTCGAAGCCCTGGAGGAGCAGGTCGTCGTGCTGAAGCTGCTGGCCGCCGCGGACGACAAGCGCACCATCACCGTGCGCATCGGCGAGGAGAACGAGGCCGAGCAGATGCGCAGCACGTCGGTGGTGTCCATCGGCTACGGCAGGCTCGGCGGGGGACACCTCGGCGGGCTCGGCGTCGTCGGGCCGACACGCATGGACTACCCGACCAACATCGCCGCCGTCCGCGCGGTGGCCAACTACGTCGGAGAGATCCTCAGCCAGTAGGCGGGGGAAGCGATCGAGGGAGCCCTGGGGTTCTCAGGGCAGGAGGAACACGGTGGCGAGGGACTACTACGGCACGCTGGGCGTGCGCCAGGACGCGAGCGCCGACGAGATCAAGCGCGCGTACCGCAAGCTGGCCCGCGAACTGCACCCGGACGTCAACCCCGACGAGGCCGCCCAACAGCGGTTCCGCGAGGTCACCGCCTGCTACGAGGTCCTGTCCGACCCACAGAAGCGCAAGATCGTCGACATGGGCGGCGACCCGCTGTCCAACGGCGCGGCCTCCGGCGGCGGGCGCGACCCGTTCGGCGGGTTCGGCCTCGGCGACATCATGGACGCCTTCTTCGGCGCCGCCGCGGGCGGCGGCGGAGGCCGCGGCCCGCGCAGCCGCGTGCAGCCCGGCTCCGACGCGCTGCTGCGCATCGAGCTGACGCTGGAGGAGTGCAACACCGGCGTCAGCCGTGACATCACCGTCGACACGGCCATCCTGTGCTCGACCTGCCGCGGCTCCGGCTGCGCGGCGGGCACCAGCCCGACCCAGTGCGACACCTGCGGCGGCCGCGGCGAGGTCCAGTCCGTGCAGCGCTCCTTCCTCGGCCAGGTCGTCACCGCCCGCGCCTGCCCGGCCTGCCGCGGCTACGGCGAGATCATCCCCGAGCCGTGCGGCACCTGCATCGGCGAAGGCCGCGTCCGCTCCCGGCGCACCATCACCGCCAAGATCCCGCCCGGCGTCGCCGACGGCATGCGGGTGCGCCTGTCCGGCCAGGGCGAGGTCGGCCCCGGCGGCGGCCCGGCGGGCGACCTGTACGTCGAGGTGCAGGAGCTGCCCCACCACACCTTCGAACGCGCGGGCGCGGACCTGCACTGCACCCTGCGCGTCCCGATGACCACCGCCGCCCTCGGCGCGGTCCTCAAGCTCGACACCCTGGAGGACCAGGTCGAGCTGGAGGTCACCCCCGGCACCCAGGCAGGCACCGAGCTGGTCATGTCCGGCCGCGGCCTGCCCAGGCTGCGCTCCACCGGCCGCGTCGACGGCCGCGGCGACCTGCACGTGCACATCGAGGTCGAGATCCCCACCAAGCTCGACGCCCGGCAGGCCGAGCTGCTGCGCGAACTGGCCACCCTGCGCGGCGAGGAGGAGAGCACGCTGGCCAGCGCCGGCCGTAGCGGTGGCGGGCTGTTCTCCCGCCTGCGCTCCCGGCACCCGCGGTGACCCTGGCGCAGTTCCTCGTGGAGTCGGTCCCGTCCGCCGACTTCACCCTCGACGGCCAGGAAGGCCGCCACGCCGCGGCCGTGCGCAGGCTGCGCGCGGGCGAGCGGCTCCAGGTCAGCGACGGACGCGGCACGGTCGCGCGCTGCGTCGTGGCGGCGGCGGGCAAGGACACCCTCGACCTCACCGTCGAGCGGCGCTGGACCGAGCCCGCCCCCGCCCCCCGCGTCGTCGTCGTGCAGGCGCTGGTCAAGGGCGACCGCGGTGAACTCGCCGTCGAACTCGCCACCGAGGCGGGCGCCGACGAGATCGTCCCGTGGCGCGCCCGGCGCAGCATCGCCAAGTGGGAGACCGGTCCGCGCGGCGACAAGGCCCTCGCCAAGTGGCGCTCCACAGCCCGCGAGGCGGGCAAGCAGTCCCGCCGCGCGTGGCTGCCCGACGTCGCCGACCCGGTGGACCTGGACGGCCTGTCCCAGCGCGTGGGAGCGGCCGCGCTCGCGCTCGTGCTCGAAGCGGGCACGGCCCGCCCGCTCGCCGAGGTCACATTGCCAGGTGAGGGCGACATTCTCCTGGTCGTCGGCCCGGAAGGCGGCATCGACCCGACCGAACTCGACGCCCTGACCAGCGCCGGAGCCACCCCCGTCCGCCTCGGCCCGTCCGTCCTGCGCACCTCGACCGCCGCCGCCGTCGCCCTCGGCGCGATCGGCGCGCTGACACCGCGCTGGCAGTAGGTCCCAATTCGGACATCTCGCGGTGGCGGAACCCTCCGCGGTCGAGTTACGCTTCGCTGACCAGGATCGGCCAAAGGAACCAGTCAGGCCGAACCGGGACGACGACCGCCGGACACCTCCCCCCTCGGTCCGGCGGTGCCGCGCGGGGCGGTGGGACGACCCCCAGGTTCCACCGCCCGCGCGGCCTCTTCCACTAGGTTCTCCAGGCATGAGCGAGTGCCTGTTCTGCCGGATCATCGCCGGCGAGATCCCGTCGACCAAGGTCCACGAGACGGAGACCGTCCTCGCGTTCCGCGACATCAACCCGCAGGCCAAGGTGCACGTGCTGGTCGTCCCCAAGGCCCACCACGAGGACGCCGCTGCCCTCTCGGGCGACCCCCAGCTGCTCGCCGACGTGATCGCCGGCGCCGCCGAGGTCGCGGGCATCGAGGGCATCGCCGAATCCGGCTACCGCCTCGTCTTCAACACCGGCGACGACGCCTGCCGCACCGTCTTCCACGCGCACCTGCACGTCCTCGGTGGTGAACAGCTCGCGGGCTTCGGCCGCTAGCGCGTTTCTCCGGTGCGCGGTGTCGGTGCACAGGTCTAGCATCGACAGGGCCAGAACCGACATCAGCGCGCGGGCGCAGAAGGCAGGATCCAGAGCACGTGACGACCGGTAGCGCACAGGACGACGCCCCCCAGGACGCCGCGCGCGACGCCCAGTCCCGGTTCGCGATCCCGGAAGGGGCCGTGCTGGCCCTGCTCGGTTCCCGCGACGAGAACCTGCGGATCGCCGAGGAACTGCTCGACGCCGACGTCCACGTCCGCGGCAACGAGGTGACCCTCTCGGGCACCCCCGCCGACGTCGCCTTCGCCGAGCGCGTCTTCTCCGAACTGGTGACCCTCGCCGCCCGCGGCCACCAGGTCGGCCCCGACGCGGTCCGCCGCACCGTCGCCATGCTGTCGGCGGGCACGGCCGAGTCCCCCGCCGAGGTCCTGAGCCTGGACATCCTGTCCCGGCGCGGCAAGACGATCCGCCCGAAGACCCTGAACCAGAAGCGCTACGTCGACGCCATCGACGAGAACACCGTCGTCTTCGGCATCGGCCCCGCAGGCACCGGCAAGACCTACCTGGCGATGGCCAAGGCCGTCCAGGCCCTGCAGGCCAAGCAGGTCAACCGCATCATCCTCACCCGCCCCGCCGTCGAAGCGGGCGAACGCCTCGGCTTCCTCCCCGGCACCCTCTTCGAGAAGATCGACCCATACCTGCGCCCCCTCTACGACGCCCTCCACGACATGGTCGACCCGGACTCCATCCCCAGGCTCATGTCCGCGGGCACCATCGAGGTCGCCCCCCTGGCATACATGCGCGGTAGGACGTTGAATGACGCCTTCATCATCCTGGACGAGGCGCAGAACACCACGCCCGAGCAGATGAAGATGTTCCTGACCCGGTTGGGCTTCGGCTCAAAGATCGTCGTCACCGGGGACATCACGCAGGTCGACCTGCCCGGTGGGCAGCGCAGCGGTCTGCGGGTCGTCAAGGACATCCTCGAAGGCATCGATGACGTGCACTTCTCCACCCTGACCAGCGGTGACGTGGTCCGGCACCGGCTGGTCGGCGACATCGTCGACGCCTACGAGCGGTGGACGGACTCCCAGGAGGCGAAGGCCGAGCCCGCCAGGGTCAGGGCGGGGCGCAGGCAGGGGCGCTAGACCCCGGACCCGTCAGACCAGGAACAATGGCCCGGTGAGCATCGAGATTGCGAACGAGTCGGGGGTGGCGGTCGACGAGGCGTCGATCGTCGCCGCGGCGCGGTTCGCGCTGGACCGGATGAACGTGAGCGCGCTGGCCGAGCTGTCCGTGCTGCTGGTGGAGCTGGACGTCATGGCCGACCTGCACGAGCGGTGGATGGACCTGCCCGGTCCCACCGACGTGATGGCCTTCCCGATGGACGAGCTGGACAACGCCCGCCGCCCCGACGCCTCGGACATGGGTCCGGCGCTGCTCGGCGACATCGTCCTGTGCCCGGAGTTCGCCAAGGAGCAGGCCCGCAAGGCCGGGCACAGCCTCGGTGAGGAGCTGCACCTGCTCACCGTGCACGGCGTGCTGCACCTGCTCGGCTACGACCACGCCGAGCCCGCCGAGGAGCGCGAGATGTTCACGCTGCAGAAGCGCATCCTCGCCGACTTCAAGACCGCCACCGCCGACGCCAAGCGGCGCGCGGCGCAGCGGGTCGAGGACGACAAGCTCCTCGGGGCCGTCGGGCTCGCCAAGTCCGACTCCGCCGCATCCGACGACGACCGGCGCTGACGGAGGACTGGGGTGTCTGCGGATTCGGTGGGACTGCTCATCGTCGCCGTGGTGCTGGTGTTGGCCGCCGGGGTGTTCGCCGCGGCCGACGCCGCGCTCTCCACGGTGTCCAAGGCCCGCGTCGACGGCCTGGTCAGGCAGGGCAGGGCGGGCGCCAGGCAGCTCGCCTCGGTGCTCGACGAGCGGCCCCGGCACATCAACCTGCTGCTCCTGCTGCGGCTGAGCTGCGAGCTGGCCGCCACGGTGCTGGTCGCCGCGGTCTGCCTGCGCACCATCGAGCCCGGTCTGGTGGCGGGCCTGATCGCCACCACCGGCATGATCGTCGTCTCCTACGTGCTGGTCGGCGTCGGCCCGCGCACGATCGGCCGCCAGCACCCCTACGGCGTCGGGCTGCTCATGGCCGGGCCGGTGCGGGTCCTCGGCCGGCTGCTCGGGCCGCTGTCGCGGCTGCTGATCCTCATCGGCAACGCGATCACCCCGGGCAAGGGCTTCCGCGAGGGCCCGTTCTCCTCCGAGGTCGAGCTGCGCGAGCTGGTCGACATGGCCGAGGAGCGCGGCGTGGTCGACGCCGACGAGCGGGAGATGATCCACTCGGTGTTCGAGCTGCGCGACACGATCGCCCGCGAGGTGATGGTGCCGCGCACCGAGATGGTGTGGATCGAGCAGACCAAGACCGTCCGCCAGGCGCTGGCCCTGTCGCTGCGCACCGGCTACAGCAGGCTGCCGGTCATCGGCGAGAGCGTGGACGACATCGTCGGCACGGTGACCCTCAAGGGCCTGGTGCGCGCCTGGATGGAGCCGGGCGCGGAGAACCGCACGGTGGTCGAGCTGATGCACCCCGCGGTGTTCGTCCCCGACACCAAGCGGGTCGACGACCTGCTGCGCGAGATGCAGCAGTCGAAGAACCACCTGGCCATCGCGGTGGACGAGTACGGCGGCACCGCGGGCCTGCTGACCATCGAGGACATCCTGGAGGAGATCGTCGGCGAGATCACCGACGAGTCCGACACCGACGACCGGCCCCCGGTGGAGCACCTGGAGGACGGCGCCGTGCGGGTCAGCTCCCGGCTGCCGGTGGAGGACCTCGGCTCGCTGTTCGGCCTGGTGCTGGAGGACCCGGACGTGGAGACCGTCGGCGGGCTGCTGGCCCAGCGGCTGGGACGTGTGCCACTCCCCGGCGCGGAGGCGGAGATCACCGGGCTACGGTTCCGTGCGGAAGGCGGCAAGGACAACCGCGGCCGGGTGCGCATCACCTCGGTGGTCGTCCGCCGCGCGGAGAGCGACGAGCCGGTCGAGGAGCAGCTCGACAAGGCCGTGGACGAGAGGAGCGGTGACCGTGGCTGAGCTGGACCCGGAGGACGCCAAGATCGTCACCCTGGCGCGGTCGAGCCGGGCGCGCACCGGGGCCGCCGAGGGCGCCGCGGTCCGCGACACCGACGGCCGCACCTACGCCGCTTCCACCGTCGAGCTGCCCTCGCTGAAGCTGACCGCGCTGCAGGCCGCCGTGGCCGCCGCGGTCTCCAGCGGCGCGCCCGGCCTGGAGGCCGCCGCCGTGGTCACCGCCGCCGACACCGTGGACGCCGACTCCGTCGCCGCGGTGCGCGACCTGGCCCCGGACGCGCCGGTGCTGCGCGCCGACGCCTCCGGCACGGTGCTCGACACCCTCACGTGAGGGTCACCGTCTGCCGGGACTGCTGCTGCGGGTCGGTGCGCAAGCACCCCGAGGTCGACCACGGCGCCCAGGTCGCGCGGCTGCGCGCGATCGGCGAGAAGGTCGGCGCGACGGTGCGGCTGGCCGAGTGCCTGGACACCTGCGAGACCTCCAACGTGGTCGTCGTGCAGGCGCCCGGCGCCAAGCCGGTGTGGCTGGGCTGGGTGCTCTCCGACGCGGTCCTCGACGACATCGAGGCGTGGCTGACCTCGGGCGGGCCGGGAGTCGCGCCGCTGCCGGACGTCCTGGAGCTGCACCGCATCACCGCCCCGGGGCAGCGCGGGGCACAATAGCCCGGTGAGTGACACGCACCGGTCCGGGTTCGCCTGCTTCGTGGGGCGGCCCAACGCGGGCAAGTCCACGCTGACCAACTCCCTCGTCGGCGGCAAGGTCGCCATCACCTCCAGCAAGCCGCAGACCACCCGGCACGCGATCCGCGGGATCGTGCACCGCGCGGACGCGCAGCTGGTGCTGGTGGACACCCCCGGCCTGCACCGCCCCAGGACGCTGCTGGGCGAGCGGCTCAACGACGTCGTCCGCCAGACGTGGTCCGAAGTGGACGTCGTCGGCTTCTGCGCGCCCGCCGACCAGAAGGTCGGTCCCGGCGACAAGTTCATCCTCGGCGAGCTGGTCAAGGTGGCCCGCAAGACGCCGGTGGTCGGGATCGTCACCAAGACCGACCTGGTGCCGCCGGAGCGGGTGGCCGAGCAGCTGCTCGCCCTGCAGGAGGCCTTCGACTTCGCCGAGCTGGTCCCGGTGTCGGCCAAGGACGGCTACCAGGTGGGCACGCTGGCCGACCTGCTGGTCGCGCGCCTGCCCGAGGGCCCGGCGCTGTACCCGGGCGGCGAGCTGACCGACGAGCCCGAGATGGTGCTGGTCGGCGAGCTGATCAGGGAGGCGGCGCTGGAGGGGGTGCGCGACGAGCTGCCGCACTCGATCGCCGTCACCGTCGAGGAGATGGTGCCCCGCGAGGGTCGTGACGACCTGCTGGACGTGCACGCGTTCGTCTTCGTGGAGCGGCCCAGCCAGAAGGGCATCATCCTCGGCCACCGCGGCGAGCGGCTCAAGCAGGTGGGCACGGCGGCGCGGCGGCAGATCGAGTCGCTGCTGGGCACCCGCGTCTACCTCGACCTGCACGTGAAGGTCGCCAAGGACTGGCAGCGCGACCCGCGCCAGCTGCGCAGGCTCGGCTTCTGATGGTCTTCATGCCCCGGCGGTCGCCGGGGCGGGCGCTGGGTCCGCCGCTGGCCATCGGCGCGCTCGCGGTCGGGGTGTGCGCCGCGGTGCTGGCCGATGACCCCACGACCCCCGGCGGCTGGCTGCCGACGTGCCCGACGAAGTCGCTGGCGGGGCTGTGCTGCCCGGGGTGCGGCGGCATGCGGATGCTCTACAGCCTGCTGCACGGCGACCTCTGGGCGGCTCTGCGCTACAACGCGGTGTCGCTGGTCTTCATCGGCCTGTTCGCCTGGGCCGTCGTCGCGTGGGCGGTGGGCAGGCTGCGCGGGCGCCATGTGCGCACGTGGCTGCACTGGAAATACACCCCGCACGTGGTCATTCCACTTTTGATCTTGTGGTTCGTCGTCCGGAATCTCCCCTTCCCGCCCTTCCTGCACCTCTCCGTGTGAATCCGCCACACGACGGCGGTGGCCACCCGTTATCCTTCGGCGCAGCCATCGCCGATCCGGGTTTCGCAGGGGGACTTTCGTGACCAATCCATACGGTCAGCCGCAGCAGCCGTACGGCCAGCAGCAGCCTTACGGGCAGCAGCCCTATGGGCAGCAGCCTTACGGTCAGCAGCCCTATGGCCAGCCCGGATACGGTCAGCAGCCCGGTTACGGCCAGCCCTACGGGCAGCCGTACGGCCAGCCCGGCTACGGCCAGCCCTACGGTGACATCCACGCCATCCCGGACTACAAGGGCTGGGCGATCGCCAGCTTCTTCATCGGCGGCATCCTCTTCGGAATCCTCGCGCTGATGAAGTCGAACGAGGTCGTCCAGCACAAGATGCGCGGCGACTACCAGATGGCCCTCTCGGCGTCGAACACCACGAAGACGATCTGCCTGATCGGCACCATCCTCGGCGGACTCGGCTGCCTGACAGGCATCATCGTGCTCATCGTGGGGTTGTCCTCGATCTAGCACCGCCCATCCGGACCGGCCCATCTAGACTCGACCGGTGAGCCTCTACCGCGACACCGGAGTGGTGCTGCGCGTGCAGAAGCTCGGCGAGGCCGACCGCATCATCACCCTGCTCACCCAGAAGCACGGCAAGGTCCGCGCCGTGGCCAAGGGCGTGCGCAAGATGACCTCGCGCATCGGTGCGCGCGTCGAGCCGTTCGCGCACGTCGACGCGCAGTTCTACACCGGGCGCACCCTGGACGTGATCACCCAGGTGCAGACGCTGGACGCCTTCGGGGCCTCCATCGCCGCCGACTACCGCCGCTACACCGCGGGCTGCGCCGTCCTGGAGACCGCCGACCGCCTCTCCGCCGAGGAGGGCGAGCCGGTACTGCGGCTCTACCTGCTGGTCGCGGGCGCGCTGCGGGCGCTGGCCGACGGTGCGCGGGACTCCTCGCTGGTGCTCGACGCCTTCCTGCTGCGGGCGCTGGCCTTCGCGGGCTGGGCGCCCGCGATCGCCGAGTGCGCGCGCTGCGGCGAGCCCGGCCCGCACCCGGCGTTCAGCGTGCAGGCGGGCGGCTCGGTGTGCCCGCGCTGCCGCCCCGCGGGCTCGGCCAGCCCGCCGCGCGAGGTGCTGACCCTGATGGACGCGCTCGCGCACGGCACCTGGGACGTGGCCGAGGCGTGCGGCGAGCCGGTGCGCCGCGAGACGTCGGGGCTGGTGGCCGCCCTGTTGCAGTGGCACCTGGAGCGCCAGCTGCGCTCGCTGCCGCTGGTCGAGCGCAAGCGCACCTGAGCCCGGTCGATAGGATCGTCGGCGTTCATCCCCCTGAGTACGGAGGTCCCGCGGTGCTGCGACGGCGCCCGCCCAGCCGGAGCGAGGCGGGCAGGCCGATCCGGCCGCCCGAGCCCCACCCCTCCGGCGCCCGTCCGCCCGCCATCCCGGCCGAGCTGGTGCCCAACCACATCGCCATCGTCATGGACGGCAACGGCCGCTGGGCCAACCAGCGCGGGCTGACCCGCGTCGAGGGCCACAAGCGCGGCGAGGCCCGGGTGGTCGAGGCCGCGATCGGCTGCCTGGAGCTGGGCGTCAAGTGGCTCTCGCTCTACGCGTTCTCCACCGAGAACTGGAAGCGCAGCCCCGAGGAGATCCGCTTCATCATGGGCTTCTCCCGCGACGTCATCCGCCACCGCACCGACGACCTGGACGAGATGGGCGTGCGGATGCACTGGGCGGGCAGGCGCCCGCGGCTGTGGCGCAGCGTCGTCACCGAGCTGGAGGTGGCCGCCGAGCGCACCCGGCCCAACGACAAGCTCCACCTGGCCATGTGCATCAACTACGGCGGTCGCGCCGAGATCGGCGACGCCGCGCGCGAGATCGCCCGGCTCGCCGCCGCTGGCAAGATCAACCCCGACAAGGTCGACGAGCGGACCCTGGCCAAGCACATGTACCAGCCGGACATGCCGGACGTGGACCTGTTCATCCGGCCGTCGGGGGAGCGGCGCACGTCCAACTTCATGCTCTGGCAGTCCGCCTACGCCGAGCTGGTGTTCCAGGACGTGCTCTGGCCGGACTTCGACCGCACCCACCTGTGGGCCGCGGTGACCGAGTACGCCCGCCGCGACCGCCGCTTCGGCGCGGCGCAGGACTCCGACGACGTCGCCGCCCGAATCCAGACCGAGGAAACCCGATGAAGCCAGAGGCCGAGCTGCTCGACCGCGTCCGCGAGGCGCTGGAGCTCTACCACGACGTCACCGCCGACCCGGACGGCTCGCTGTCCTTCCGCCACGGCGAGGTGCCGTGCGCGGTGCAGGCGATGGAGCTGGCCGAGGGCCTGGTCGTGGTCAGCCTGACCTGCGTGGTCGCCTGGGACCTGCCCGACGACCCCGCCCTTGCCGTGTCCGCCGCCGAACGCGCTGGTCAGGGCCTCTTCGGCACGCTCGGCGTCGTGCACACCGAGCGCGGGATGGACGTGACCCTGCGCTACGCCTTCCCCGCGCACGGCCTCGACGTGGCCCCGCTCGGCACGCTGCTGGTCCTGGTCGTGTCGACGGCTTCCCAGTTGCGGACCGACCTGCTGGGAAACACCGGATCGGGCAAACCAGCCGGTCGACGCTAACCGCCGGGGCGTCGCTGCCGGCATCATGCGCCGAAGTCATATATACGCACGCAGTGATGGAGCGCCGATGAGCAGCGAGGTCAGCACCGCCGAACCGCGGGCACCCGAGGAGAAGCCCGCCCGGCGGATCACCTCCTTGGAGATCCTCTGCGGGCTGCTGGTGGTGGCGCTGATCGGCCAGGGCTGGCTGACCTCGTGGCTGGACGTCCCGGCCATCCAGACCGGCGCGACGATCTTCGTGGCGGTCTGCGTGCAGGCCCTGCCGTTCCTGGTGCTCGGCGTGCTGATCAGCGGCGCCATCGCGGCGTTCGTGCCCGCGACGGCGCTCAACCGGCTGCTGCCGAAGAAGCAGGCCATCGCGGTGCCGGTCGCCGGTGTCGCCGGTGTCGCGCTGCCGACCTGCGAGTGCGCCGCCGTCCCGGTGGCGCGCAGGCTGATGCAGCAGGGCGTGCCGACCTCGGTCGCGCTGGCGTTCCTGCTGGCCGCGCCCGCGGTGAACCCGATCGTGCTGGTCGCCACCAACGTGGCGTTCCCGAACAACCCGGAGATGGTGGCCGCCCGGCTGGTCGGCTCGCTGGCCACCGCGATCGTCATGGGCTGGCTGTGGGCGCGCTTCGGCAAGTCCGAGTGGATCATCGAGCGGGCGCTGAAGCGCCTGCCCGACCGCCAGGGCAAGGCCCGCTGGCGGATGTTCTTCGAGACCTCGCGGGCCGACCTGGTCGACGCGGGCGGCTTCCTGGTCCTCGGCGGCCTGACCGCGGCGGTGCTCAACGTGGCGATCCCGCGCTCGTGGGTGGACACCCTGGGCGAGCAGATCGTCGTCGGGATCATCGTCATGGCGGTGCTCGCGGTCCTGCTGGCCCTGTGCAGCGAGGCCGACGCGTTCGTCGCGGCGTCCATCGCGGGCATGCCGCTGCTGCCGAAGCTGGTGTTCCTCGTCGTCGGCCCGGCCATCGACGTCAAGCTGTTCGCCCTGCAGACCGGCACGTTCGGCCGCTCGTTCGCCATGCGGTTCGCACCCGCCACCTTCGTGGTCGCGGTCGCCTGCGCGGTGCTGGCGGGCCTGGTCTTCCTCGGAGGGATCGGATGAGGCGCGAAACCCAGAACATCCTGCTGATCCTGGCGGGCGGCGCGCTGCTCAAGATCAGCTTCTCGGGCGCGTACCTGCAGTACGTCAAGCCCGCGCACCTGCCGTGGCTGGTCGGCGGCGGCGTGGTGATGGTCGCGCTCGCCGTGGTCTCCATCGCCAAGGACCTCATCGGCACCCGCGAGCCCGCCGCGGCGCCTTCCGGCGAGGCGCACGCCGCGCACGTCGCCCAGCCCGCCCAGGTCGCGCAGGTGGCCCAGATCGACCACGACCCCCAGTCCGGCGTCGCCCCGCGCCCCGATCACGGGCCAGACCACGGACCCGACGGCGGGCCCGACGGAGATGTCCACGACGACCACGAGCACAACCACTCCGCGCGCAGCGCGTGGCTGCTGCTTCTGCCGGTCATGGCCATCTTCCTGATCGCCCCGCCGGCCCTGGGCTCGGACTCGGTCATGCGCACCGACAACTCGGCCGCGGCCAGCCGCGCCTCCGGCACCGACGGCTCCTCGCTGTTCCCGCCGCTGCCGCAGGGCGAGGTCATCTCGGTCGCCATGAGCGACTTCGCCGCCCGCGCCGCCTGGGACTCCGGCAACTCGCTGGAGAACCGCACCATCCGGCTGACCGGCTTCATCGTCGTCCAGGGCGACGAGGTCTACCTGGCCCGCCTGTCCATCGCCTGCTGCGCTGCGGACGCGTTCCCGGTCAAGGTCGCCTTGGAGGGCTCGGGCACCGAGGGCCTCAGCAACGACATGTGGGTCGAGGCCGTCGGCCAGGTCCAGATGGGCACCGCGACCAAGGAGACCGACTTCGTCCCGACGTTCACGGTCACCGGCCTCTCGGAGATCCCCGAGCCGGAGAACCCGTACGAGGACTAGGCCCCGCAACGCGAAAGCGCCGTCCGGACCCCGGGGTCCGGACGGCGCTGTCGCGTTGCGGGGGTCTCAGCAGCCAATCAGGCGGGCCGCCAGGTAGGACTCCAGGCTGTCCAGGGAGACGCGCTCCTGGGCCATCGAGTCGCGCTCGCGGACCGTCACCGCGTGGTCGGTGAGGGTGTCGAAGTCGATCGTCACGCAGAACGGCGTGCCGATCTCGTCCTGGCGGCGGTAGCGCCTGCCGATCGCGCTGGCGTCGTCGAAGTCGACGTTCCAGTGCTTGCGCAGCGCGGCGGCGACGTCGCGGGCCTTGGGGGAGAGGTCGGCGTTGCGCGAGAGCGGCAGCACGGCGACCTTCACCGGGGCGAGCCTGCGGTCCAGGCGCAGGACGATGCGCTTGTCCACGCCGCCCTTGGCGTTGGGCACCTCTTCCTCGTGGTAGGCCTCGACCAGGAACGCCATCATCGGACGGCCGACACCCGCGGCGGGCTCGATGACGAACGGGCGGTAGCGGGAGTTGGTGGCCTGGTCGAAGTACGACAGGTCGACGCCGGAGTGGTTGGAGTGCGTCGTCAGGTCGAAGTCGGTCCGGTTGGCGATGCCCTCCAGCTCACCCCACTCCGAGCCGGAGAAGCCGAAGCGGTACTCGATGTCGACGGTGCGCTTGGCGTAGTGCGACAGCTTCTCCTGCGGGTGCTCGTAGATCCGCAGGTTGTCCTTGTCGATGCCCAGGTCGGTGTACCAGCGCGAGCGCTCGTCGATCCAGTACTGGTGCCATTCCTCGTCGGTGCCCGGCTCGACGAAGAACTCCATCTCCATCTGCTCGAACTCGCGCGTGCGGAAGATGAAGTTGCCGGGGGTGATCTCGTTGCGGAACGACTTGCCGATCTGGCCGATGCCGAACGGGGGCTTGCGCCGCGAGGTCGTCTGCACGTTGAGGAAGTTGACGAAGATGCCCTGCGCGGTCTCCGGGCGCAGGTAGTGCAGGCCCTCCTCGGACTCGACCGGGCCGAGGTGGGTCTTGAGCATCATGTTGAACTCGCGCGGCGCGGTGTACTGGCCGCGGGTGCCGCAGTTGGGGCACGGGACGTCGGACAGGTCGTCCTCGGAGGTCTGCTTGCCCGAGCGGGCCGAGTACTCCTCGGCGAGGGTGTCGGCGCGGAAGCGCTTGTGGCAGGAGGTGCACTCGACCAGCGGGTCGTTGAACGCGTTCACGTGGCCGGAGGCCACCCACACCTGCCGCGGCAAAATGACCGAGGAGTCCAGGCCGACGACGTCGTCGCGGCCCTGCACCATGGTCTTCCACCACTGGCGCTTGATGTTGTCCTTCAGCTCGACGCCCAGCGGGCCGTAGTCCCATGCCGACCTGGTGCCGCCGTAGATCTCCCCGCACGGGTACACGAAGCCCCGGCGCTTGCAGAGACTGACCACGGTGTCGATCCGGTCGGCGGGCACTGATCCTCCAGCGGGAGTACTACAAGAAGAGGTCTGCAAGGGTAGCCATGCCGCTCGCGGCCACGACCGGGGGATGAACCCCGAGGCCACGCGGCACCCGCCCAACGGTAGCCCGCCGCAGCGCCCCCGCCCGAACCGGTTTCCGGCACGCGGCCGAGCGCGGGTCCCCCCAGCCCCCGCTCCGCCTCACCTGGCCGTGGTGGGACCGCTCGCCTCGCCCAGCCGGACCGTCGCCGCGTCGGCGGCCAGGAGGCTGGTGTGCTCGCGGACTCCGTCGGAGTCGGCCTCCAGCACGATCTCGTAGGCGGCGGGCTCGGCGGTCTCGGCGCGGGCCAGCAACGGGATCACGTGCGTGCGGACCTCGAAGGGCGACAGTGCCCGCCGGTAGGCCGAGATCGACTCGAACTCGACGGTCAGCACCCACGCCTCGGTCTCGGTGGAGCGGGTGAACAGCCCTCGGCGGCAGCCCGGCTGGGCCAGCAGCAGTTCGAGGGCGCGCTTGGCCTCGGCGACCGGGGGCGCCTCGGGGAACCGGGCGATGAGCAGCACGCTGACGCCTTCCTGATCGGGTGCGCCCAACCTAGTGCCCCGACCGCTGCCCGAGCCCCCGTGGCCGGGGCGGAGCGACTGGGGCGGTCGGGCTCGGACAGACTGGGCGGGACGGCGCGGGGCCCGCCCCCGCCGACGAGTCGCCCGAGGAGGACGTCATGGCCCGAGGCCGTTCCATGAAGTCGCCGCTGCTGCCCGGCAGCGGACCGCTCGCCCGGGTCTCGCCGCTGCTGGCGTTCCTGGTGGTCATCGCCCTGTTCACGACGGGTGTGCTGGTCAAGGGAACCCTCGGTGCCGCCCTGTTGTTGTTGCTGGCGGCCGGTGTCGCGGTGCTGCTGGCGGCGACGTGGCGCGTGCTCGAACCGGGCCAGCGGGTCGGCCGGGTGCTGGTGCTGGGGGTCCTCGTGGCCGTCGCCGTCTCGGTGCTGTGACGGCCGCGTGAAGCCGGTGTGACAGCCTTCCGCCGCACGGCCCCGGTGACCACGAGTGATCGTCGGCGCGGCGTGTCGGACGGGATTGTCCGCGACGCCTAGAATGTTGAACACGGTAACCATCACCCCGGCGCCGCCGGGAGGGCAGGGAGGACGATGTCGACCGTGACCCCGGACGCCGCCTCGGACGAGCTCCGCGCCGCCGAGCATTCGCCGGACCGCCCGGCCGTGGCGCGGGTGACCCGTCGACCCGCCACGACCCTGGCCGCCGCGGGCGACCTGCTCCGTGCCCTCGCGGCCCCGGTGCGCATCGCGATCGTGCTGGAACTGCGCGAGGCCGACCGCTGCGTGCACGAACTGGTCGAAGCCCTCGGCGTCGCCCAGCCGCTCATCAGCCAGCACCTGCGCGTCCTCAAGTCCGCGGGCGTCGTGCACGGTGAGCGCCACGGCCGCGAGGTCGTCTACCGCCTGGTGGACGAACACCTCTCCCACATCGTCGTGGACGCCGTCGCGCACGTGGAGGAGGAGTGAGCGACGACAGGTCCGCCGCGACCGTCCCCGGCAAGCGCTCCACCCGCCAGCGCACGGCCGTCGCCCGCCTCCTCGACCAGCTCGACGACTTCCGCTCGGCCCAGGAACTGCACGAGGAACTGCGCAAGCGCGGTGAGGGCATCGGCCTGACCACCGTCTACCGCACCCTGCAGTCCCTCGCCGACGCTGGCGAGATCGACGTCCTGCGCACCGACTCGGGCGAGGCGATCTACCGCCGCTGCTCCAGCCACCACCACCATCACCTGGTCTGCCGCACCTGCGGCCACACCGTCGAGGTGGAAGGCCCGGCCGTGGAGCGCTGGGCCGAGCGCATCGCCGCCGAGAACGGCTTCTCCCACGTCAGCCACACCGTCGAGATCTTCGGCACCTGCGAGCGCTGCGCCGCCTAGGCCGCGGGGCGGCCCAGTGAGTTGTCCCCTCGTCCCCCCCATCTCATCCGGCCCTGTTCGCCTCTCAGGAGTCACCGGTCCGCCCGGACCTCCGGCTGCGGAGTGCGGGCGGCGAAGTCGTAGACCGCGCGCAGTTCGGCCGCGACCGCCTCGGTGTGCTCGGCCAGCCGGGCCGGGTCGGTGTGCACCGGGATGACCCCCGCGCCGAGGAAACGGGCCTGCCGGGCCGCCGCGGCCGCCGCTGTCCTGGGGTCCCAGGCGTCGTGGATCTCGGCGTCCCACGCCAAGCCCACCTCGGGCCACCACGCGTCGACCAGGCCGAGGTGGACGTCGGCCCGGGTGGCCAGCCGCGCGTTCCACCGCGGCTCCGGCAGGCCCGCCAGCGCCACCACCTGCTTCGCCCGGCGGGCCCGCAGCGCCTTGGCCGAGGCATTGCGCTCGGCCAGGACCGCCCGCAGCGCGCCGATGCCCTTGCGCTTGTCGCCCGACACCTCGCGGGACAGGGAGTCGACCGTCAGACCGCAGCGCTGCACCGCCTCCAGCACCAGCACCCGCATCTCCCCGAACGACGGCGTGCGCAGGCACGCGTCCACCGTCGCCTTCGCCAGCGGCACCACCGGGAACCCGCGGCGCCACTGCGCCTGCGGCAGGCGCCGGACCCGCTCGATGACCACCGAGCCGTCGTTGCGCTCGGCGGAGCGGCCGTCCACCAGCAGGTGGATCGCGCCGCGCGAGGGCAAGGGGACCCCGTGCAGCCACATCGCCTCCCGCCCGGTGACCACCGCGCCGGGCGCGGCGACGCCGACCGCGGCCTGCAGCCGCTGGGTGCGGGCGGGCGCGGCTTGGCTGAGCAGTACCACGCCGTCGGGTAGTCGCCGCCACGGGCCGTCCGGGCCGCAGCACCGGTGGATGTGCTCGTCGGTGATCCCGAGCGCGGAAAGCTCCGCGGTCCGGGCCACCCCGTGCGGGAAGAGGCGGGGGAGTCGGTCCAGGTCGAGGAGGGCGTGGTTCGTCATGGGTCCAGCCAATCGCGGGTGGCGGGCGGGCCGCCACGGGAAGTTCACCGTCTGTGGACAGTTAGTTGCCCTGTGGATGGATCTGGTTCCACGCGCCGGGAATGTCGTTCCCCTCTGCTAATACGCCCGCCCGTCGGGTCTCTTCCCGTTTCTGGAAGTATGTGGAGAGTGTCGTCCCCACCACGCCCGGTCGTCCGCTTCCTGCGCAGGTTCCTGCTCGGCGCGGTGATCATGGGCGTGCTGCTGGTCGGGGGCACGGCGTTCCGCGTCTGGCAGGTCGCCAGGATCGATGACCGCGACAAGGCCGACGTCGTCGTCGTGCTCGGGGCGGCCCAGTACGCGGGCAAGCCGTCCAAGGTCCTGGAAGCGCGGCTGCGCAAGGCGAAGCTGCTCTTCGACCAAGGCGTCTCCGAGTACGTGGTGACCGGCGGCGGCAGGCGCGAGGGCGACCGCTACACCGAGGCCCAGGCAGGCAAGAACTGGCTGGTCCGCCAAGGCGTTCCCGCGGACAGGGTCATCGAGGTGGGCCAGGGCAACGACACCCTGGGCACGCTGCGCGCCGTCGCCGACGAGGTCAAGAAGCGCGGCTGGAAGACAGCCGTCATCGTCAGCGACCCGTGGCACTCGCTGCGCGCGCGCACGATGGCCAGCGACGCGGGCCTGGACGCGTGGACCTCGCCGACGCACTCCGGCCCGATCGTGCAGACCCGCGAGACCCAGGCCAAGTACATCCTCCGCGAGACGGCGGCGTTGCTGTACTACCGCGCCACGAAGGCGGGCGCGGACCGGATCGCCATCGATCAGGAAGTCGGCTGAGTACGCTTCGTCGGTGACTTCCGGCTACATCGACGCCGACGGGGAGCGCGCGCACCCCGAGCCACCCAAGGGCGCGGACATCCCCGGCGCCCTCGCGCCCACGCGCAGCCCGTTCAGCCGTGACCGCGCACGGGTGCTGCACTCCGCGGCGCTGCGCAGGCTCGCCGGGAAGACGCAGGTCGTGGGCCCGCACGAGGGCTCGGAGGTGCACGGTGTGCCGCGCACCCGGCTGACCCACTCGCTGGAGGTCGCCCAGATCGGCCGCGGCATCGCCGAGGAGCTGGGCTGCGATCCCGACATCGTCGACACCGCGGGCCTTGCCCACGACATCGGCCATCCGCCGTTCGGCCACAACGGTGAACGCGCTCTGCACATCGCGGCGCGCGCGTGCGGCGGTTTCGAGGGCAACGCCCAGACCCTGCGCATCCTCACCCGCCTGGAGCCGAAGGTGCTCGGCCCCGACGGGGCCGAGTACGGCCTCAACCTGACCAGGGCGTCGCTGGACGCGGCCACCAAGTACCCGTGGCCGCGCCGCCCCGACACCGTCAAGTTCGGCGCCTACGACGACGACATGCCGATCTTCGACTGGCTGCGCCGGGGCGCGCCGCCGCTGCGCCAGTGCGTCGAAGCCCAGGTCATGGACTGGTCCGACGACGTCGCCTACTCGGTGCACGACGTGGAGGACGGCGTCCGCGCCGGCCGCATCCGGGTCAGCGCGCTCGCCGACCGGCAGGAGCGCTCGGTGCTGGCCGCCCTGGCCGCCAAGCACTTCTCCGGCCACTCCGTCACCGACATCGAGGAAGCCGCGGCCGGCCTGCTGCGGCTGCCCGTCGTCAACGCCCTGGCCTCGCGCGACTACGACGGCACCCTCGGCGCCCAGGTCGCGCTCAAGCGGCTGACCAGCGAACTCGTCGGCCGCTACGCCTCCGCCGTGGTCACCGGCACCCGCGAGGTCCACGGCGAGGGCCCGCTGACCCGCCACGCCGCCGACCTGGTGGTGCCCGACCAGGTGCACTGCGAGGTCGCGCTGCTCAAGGCGATGGCGCTGCACTACGTCATGAGCGACCCGCACCGGCTCGCGATGCAGGAGGGGCAGCGGGCGATGCTGGTCGAGCTGGTCGACGCGCTCGCCGAGCGCGCGCCGTCCTCGCTGGAGCCCGCGTTCCAGCCCGCCTGGCTGGCCGCGGCCGACGACTGCGGGCGGCTGCGGGTCGTGATCGACCAGGCAGCATCCCTGACCGACGTCCAGGCCGCCACGTGGCACTCCGCACTTGTGGACAACCGCGAGCCTGTGGACAACTGAACCGGCGCCTACCCGCCCAGCCGGCAGACTCGACGCAAGGACCACGAGTCGACGTCGGGAGAACCACCGTGCTGGACTTCACCCTCAGCCTGCACCGGGCGATCGCGCCCGACCCGCGCGAGCAGGTGTGCTGGTCGCCGTTCTCGGTGGCCAGCGCGCTCGGCCTGCTCGCGCTGGGCGCCCGCGGCGCCACCCGCGACGAGCTGGTCGCCGTGCTCGGCGACCTCGGCGAGCTGACCACGGCCATCGCCGCAGCGTCCCGGCTCGACGAGGTCGGCCCGGACGACGACGCCCCCACCATCGCGGTGTCCAACACGCTCTGGGCCGACGAGGCCATCACCATCCACCGCTCCTTCGCCGAGGAGCTCGCCGGGTGGTCGGACGGCTCGGTCCGCAACGCGCCCTTCCGCTCCGAGGCCGAGAAGGCCCGCGGGATGATCAACGACGACGTCGCCGAGACCACCAGGGGCCTGATCCCGGAGCTGGTGCCCGCGGGCGCGATCCGCTCCGACACGGTGGCCTCGCTGGTCAACGCGCTGTACCTCAAGAGCGCGTGGCGCAACCCGTTCGCCGAGGGCGGCACGCAGGACCGGCCGTTCCACGCCCCCGGCGGCCGGGTCGACGTGCCGACGATGATGCTCAACGAGCGCATCGGCTACGCCGCCCGCGACGGCTGGCAGGTCGTCACCGTCCCCGCGCTCGGCGGTGTCGACGCGGTCGTGCTGCTGCCCGACGCCGACCTCGCCGAGGCCGAGGCCGCCCTCACCCCGCAGAGCCTCGGCGCGCTGCTGTCGGCGCCCGAGCCCGCCCAGGTCCGGCTGTTGCTGCCCAAGCTCAAGGCCAAGACCCAGGCCGAGCTGTCCGATGTGCTGGCTGCCCTCGGCGTGCGGACGGTCTTCACCCGCGAGGCCGACCTCGGCGGCATCACCCCCGACTGGCTTGCCGTGCAGGCGGTCCTGCACGAGTCGGTGCTCAAGGTCGACGAGCAGGGCTTCGAGGGCGCCGCGGCCACCGCGGTCATGATGCGCCTGGCCAGCATGCCCGCGGAGCCGGTGGAGGTCGCCGCCGACCGGCCGTTCCTGTTCCTCGTCCGGCACCGGGAGACGGGGGTGGTCTACTTCGTGGCGCGCGTCACCGACCCGTCCTGACCCCGGGCTGTCACGCCCGGGCGCGTCGTCTCGTCCTCACGGTGGAACGCCACCACCACTGGGAGGTCACCGATGCCCCGCGTTGCAGCAGTCCCGGCGACAGGCCTGATGAAGGTCCTCTACCGGCTCGCCCGCCGCCGCTTCGGGGCGGTCCCCGAGCCGATGGAGATCATCGCCCACCACCGCGGGCTCCTGATGGCCAACGGGATGCACGAGCTGATCGCGGAGAAGGTTTCCCGAACGCTGCCCGCCAGCGCGCGGGAACTGGCCGTGTACCGGGTCGCGCAGCGGCTGGGCTGTTCGTGGTGCGTCGACTTCGGCACCATGCTCCAGCGGCTGGAGGGCTTGGACGTCGAGCGCCTCCAGCACATCGACGCCTACGCCGAGCACCCGGCCTACACCGACCGCGAGCGGTTGGCCATCGCCTACGCCGACGCGATGACCGCCGACCCGGTCACCGTCACCGACGCCGATGTCGCGGACCTCACCGCGGCGTTCGGCGAGAAGGGGGTCATCGAGCTGACCTACCACATCGGACTGGAGAACATGCGTGCCAGGGTGAACAGCGCGCTGGGCATCGTCGACCAGGGCTTCAGCACCGGCGAGGCGTGCCGGGTGCCGACGACCCGGTAGGCGACGTCCGGAGGCGGCGCCGGGCAGCCGCCGACCCACCCCGCGGGCACCCGCCCCTGGCCGATCCGGCAGGCATCCAGCCCCGACCGCCCACGCGCGGACCCCACCTCGCCTGCGGCGGGTCGGCGGAGGCCGCGGTCGAGCAGCGAGTCTGCCTGACCGCGGGTCGTCGTGCCTGTCCGCGAGGTCAGGCGGCGGTGTCGGGGAAGGGGACGCGGGTGAGTTTGTCGGGGTTGACGATGTCGTAGATGGCCACGACGCGGCCGTCGCGGATCGTGAACGTCGTGACGCGGCGGTTCAGGGTGCGCTCGCCGGTGACCTCGGGGGCGAGCATGCCCAGGTCGCCGTTGACCAGCACCGGGGTCATGCTGCCGAGCTTGTCCACGCCGTACTGGCGCATGAGGCCGAGCAGGAACCTGCTCACCTTGTCGGTGCCCGCGACGTGGTGGCGGGCGGTGCGCGCCTTGCCGTCGCTGTCGCCGGTCAGGACCACGTCCGGGTGCAGCAGGGCGACCACGGCGGCCAGGTCGCCCTCGGCGAGGGCGGCCAGGAAGCGGCCGAGCATCTCCTGCTGCTCGGCCAGCGCGACCCTCGGCGGCGGGTCGGCGGCGGCCACGGCCTTGCGGGCGCGGGACGCGTGCTGGCGGGCGGTGGGCTCGGTGCAGCCCAGGGTGGCGGCGATCTGGGCGTAGGGGACGGCGAAGGCGTCGTGCAGGACGAGGGCCACCCGCTGCTCCGGGGTGAGCCGGTCGAGCACGACGAGGGCGGCCATGCGCACGTCGTCGCCGCGGACGGCGGCGTCGGCGGGGTCCTCGCCGGGGGCGCCGACCAGCGGGGCGACGACGGGCTCGGGCAGCCACGGGCCGACGTAGCGCTCGCGGCGCACCGCGGCCGAGCGGAGCCTGTCCAGGCAGAGCCTGCCGACGACGGTGGTCAGCCAGCCGCGCAGGTCCCTGATCGTCGCCGGATCATCCACAGTGGACAGGCGTAGCCAGGCGTCCTGCACCGCGTCCTCGGCGTCGGCCAGCGTGCCGGTCAGCCGGTAGGCGACGCCGAGAAGGTGGTCGCGGTGCTCGTCGAAGGTCTCGGCGAGCAGCACGTTCCCAGCGGTCACGAGGCCAATGCTAGTCCCGGCGCGCGGCGCGCATAGACTCGGCGGCTGTGGCGGGGCGCATCAGGGAAAGCGACATCGCGCTCGTGCGCGAGCGGAGCCGCATCGATGACGTCGTCGGCGAGTACGTCGCCCTGCGGCGCGCCGGTGGCGGTGCGCTGAAGGGGCTCTGCCCGTTCCACGACGAGAAGACCCCGTCGTTCAACGTCCGGGCCACGCACGGCACCTTCCACTGCTTCGGCTGCGGCGAGGGCGGCGACGTCATCGCCTTCATCATGAAGATCGACCACCTCTCGTTCGTGGAGTCGGTCGAGCGCCTGGCCGAGCGCTGCGGTGTGCAGCTGACCTACGAGGGCGGCGGCGCCAGCGTCCAGCGCGACCGCGGCACCCGCGCCCGGCTGGTCGACGCCCACAAGGCCGCCGCCGAGTTCTACGCCGAGCAGCTGCGCTCCCCCGAGGCGGTCAAGGCCAGGGAGTTCCTCGCCGAGCGCGGCTTTGACGAGAACATCTGGACCAGGTTCGGCTGCGGCTACGCCCCCACGGGCTGGGACAGGCTGACCAAGCACCTGCTCGGCCGCGGCTTCGAGTTCGCCGAGCTGATCAAGGCGGGCATCTCCCGCGAGGGCAGGCAGGGCCCGATCGACCGTTTCCACCGCCGCCTGCTCTGGCCGATCAAGGACATCAGCGGCGACGTCGTCGGCTTCGGCGCGCGCAGGCTCTTCGACGACGACCAGATCCAGGCCAAGTACCTCAACACCAACGAGACCGCGATCTACAAGAAGTCGAACGTGCTCTTCGGCCTCGACCTGGCCAAGCGCGAGATCGCCAAGCGCCACCAGGTGGTCGTGGTCGAGGGCTACACCGACGTCATGGCCATGCACGCCGCCGACGTCCCCACCGCCGTCGCCTCGTGCGGCACCGCGTTCGGCAAGGACCACATCGGCGTCCTGCGCAGGCTGCTGATGGACGACGACGCCTTCCGCGGCGAAGTGATCTTCACCTTCGACGGTGACGACGCGGGCCAGAAGGCCGCCCGCAAGGCCTTCGAGGAGGGCGACCAGCAGTTCGCCGCCAAGACCTTCATCGCCATCGCCCCCGACGGCATGGACCCGTGCGAGCTGCGCCAGCACAAGGGCGAGGTCGCCGTGCGCGACCTGGTCGCCCGCAGGCAGCCGCTGTTCGCCTTCGCCATCCGCGCCGAGCTGGCCGAGCACGACCTGGACACCTCCGAAGGCCGCGTCGAGGCCCTGCGGCGCACCGTGCCGATGGTCGCGGGCATCAAGGACCACTCGCTGCGCGACGACTACGCCCGCCAGCTCGCCGGCTGGGTCGGCTGGGACGACATGGCCACGGTCGTGCGCCGCGTCCGCGAGAGCTCCGGGGCGGGCCCCGCGCCGAAGAAGGCCAGGCCCGCCGACCCCAACCAGGGCGCGCTCGCCGTCGAGGCGGCGACCGGTCCGCCCCGGCCCGATGCCCGCGACCTGCGGCTGCGCGCCCAGCGCGAGGTCATCAAGCTGGCGCTGCAGGAACCCGCGCTCGCGGGCCCGATGTACGACGCGCTGCCGTCGGAGGTGTTCACGCACCCCGCCTACGACGCGCTGCACCGGGCGATCCTGGACGCGGGCGGCGCGTCGTGCGGCCTGGCGGGGGCCGAGCTGCTGGAAGCGGTCACCAGGAACTGCCAGAGCCCTGTGCTGCGCACGCTGGCCAGCGAGCTGACCGTCGAACCCATGCCGCTGCCCACCAAGAACGCCGCCGCGTCCCGCTACGCGGGCGCGATCCTGGCCGCCGCCCAGCGCGAACTGGTCGCCCGCCAGATCGCGGACCTCAAGTCGAAGCTGCAGCGGGTCTCACCCGTCGAGGAGCCGGACGAGGCGCGCGCGCTCTGGGGCGACATCGTGGCGATGGAGGAGTGGTACAAGGCCTTGGGCAAGCAGGCGGCGGGGGAGTACGAATGAGCCTGTTCTCGCGGATCTTCGGCGGCGGGGTGCCCGCGGGCTTCCCCGGCAAGCTGGACAAGGACGAGGCGGTGGCCGCCTCCGCCCAGGTGCGCGGCGGCGGGCACCTGGTGGCGACGTCGCTGGGCCTGTGGGTGCCCGAGGGCGAGGACGCGCGCCGCATCGGCTGGCACCTGGTGTCGAAGGCGGCGTGGGCCTCCGGGGTCTTCACGATCACCGAGGCCGAGGAGACCGAGCAGGCCGGAAGCGCGGTCGTCCTGCGCGACCTCGCGCCGCGCCGGATCGCCGTCGAGCAGCCCGGCAAGCTCCCGCAGGCCGTCCACCAGCGCGTCACCGGCTCGATCAAGTCGCGGCACCGCCAGGAACTCGACGGCGGCGGCGCGTGGTTCGTCCAGCGCAAGGTGCCCGGCCGCGACGGCATCGTCCTGCAGGTCAGGCCCGACCCCGGCGCCGACGTCGCGGCCATCCGCACCATCGCCGCCGAGGTCGCCGCCAAGATCGAAGCCGCCCGCGACGACGCCTGATGTGGTAAACCGTACGTACGGTTTACTATCAGGAGGCGCCGATGTGGAACCCGACCGACTACCTCGCGTTCGGAGACCACCGAGCCAGGCCCTTCTACGACCTGCTCTCCCGCGTCGCCACCACCCATCCGCGCGCCGTCGTGGACCTGGGCTGCGGCCCCGGCAACCTGACCGCGACCCTGTCGCACCGCTGGCCGGGCGCGCGCGTCACCGGCATCGACTCGTCCCCGGAGATGGTCGCCGCCGCCAAGTCCCGCGGCGTCGAGGCCACCGAAGGCGACCTCAGCACCTGGGTCCCCACCGCCGACACCGACGTCCTGGTCAGCAATGCCGCCCTCCAATGGGTCCCCGACCACCCGACCCTGCTCCGCGAGTGGGCAACGGCCCTGCCGCCGCACGCCTGGCTGGCCTTCCAGGTTCCCGGCAACTTCTCCGCCCCCTCCCACGAACTCGTCCGCGCCCTCGCCGCCTCCCCACCCTGGCGCGACCGCGTCCCACCCCTGCGCGGCGAGGACTCCGTCCTGACCCCCACCGCCTACGCCGACCTCTTCCCCGCCCACGACGTCGACGCCTGGGAAACCACCTACCTCCACCCCCTGACCGGCACCGACCCCGTCCTCGACTGGATCACCGGCACCGCCCTGCGCCCCATCCGCGCCGCCCTCCCCGACCCGGAGTGGACCGAGTTCCGCGAAACCCTCGCCCCAGCCCTGCGCGCCGAGTACCCGCCCCGCCCGGACGGCACGACCCTGTTCCCCTTCCGCCGCATCTTCGCCGTCATCCAGACCTCGGGATAGGCGAGCGGCCAGTCGGACGCGCGGAAGGGAGGCCGGACCCGCCCCAGGCCCGGCCTCCCTTCCGTGCTCGCCTCGCTACGCCGGGACCATGCCCATGAACAGGAGCTTGTTCGGCGATCCCAGGCCCGCGTTGCTCACGACGCCGGGCGTGGCGTTGTCGGCGAGCGCGGCCGCGGTCTGCCACGCGGTGTCGGCGGGGAACTTGTGCCGCCACAGCGCGGCGGTGCCGGTGGCGTGCGGCGCCGCCATCGACGTGCCGCTGATGGTCTGGTACGCGGTGTCCGAGGTCGCCCACGCGGAGGTGATGTTGACGCCGGGGGCGAACAGGTCAAGGCATGTGCCGAAGCTGGAGAACGGGGCCCGCGCGTCGGTGTTGGTGGTGGCGCCCACCGTCGTCGCGGCGGGTGTGCTCGCGGGCGACTGGAGGCAGGCGTTGTTGTTGGAGTTGCCCGCTGAGACCGAGTAGTGCACGTTCGCGGCGATGGAGTTGGCGACGGCGGTGTTCAGCGGCGGGAAGGCCGGTCCGCCGAGGCTCATGTTGGCCACCGCCTTCGTGCCCGTCATGATCGAGTTGTTGGTCACCCAGTCGACCCCGGCGATGACCCCGGCGTAGGAGCCCGCCCCCGCGCAGTTCAGCACGCGCACGGACACCAGCTGCACGTCCTTGGCCACGCCCATGGTCTGCCCGCCGACCGTGCCCGCGACGTGCGTGCCGTGGCCGTTGCAGTCGTTGCCGGGCGGGAAGACCCCGCCGACGGTGTCGATGCCGTAGATGGCCTGGCCGTTGAACTCCTGGTGGGTGTAGCGGATGCCGGTGTCGATGATGTACGCCTTCACCGAGGACGCGGTGTTGGGGTAGTGGTACTTGGTGTCCATCGGCAACGACCGCTGGTCGATCCGGTTGAGCCCCCAGGCCGACGGGCTGTTCTGCACCTGCAGGGCGGTGGTGCGCACCTCCGCGTCCTGCCAGATGGAGCGGAACCGGCGGTCGAGGGTCAACGCCCGAGCCTGTTCGGCGTCGGCCTTGACCGCGAAGCCCTTCAGGCTGCTGGTGTAGAGGTGCACGACGGTGATCCCGTACTGACGAGCCACTTCGTCGCCGGTTCTCTTGACCACGTCGGGGCTTGCCTGCTCGTCGGCCAGTAAGGCGAGGTAGCTGTCGGCGATCGGCTCGGCCGCGGCGGTGCTGATGCGTCCGGGCCCGGCATCGGCGAGGCGCAGACCGGCGGGGGCGGCGGCGACGGGTCCGGCGATGACGCCGAGGGACGTGATGACGGCCGCGGCGAGGATGAGGCTGCGGGTGGGTTTCATCGTTCTTCCTCCACGGGTGGCAGGGACATCCCGAGAAGAACGGATGGTGGTTGCAGACCGGTTGCAATCTGGCAGCAGAGCGCGGACGCGCTGCTCAGAGCCGTCCCGATCAGGTTCGCGAGCCCTGCTTGATGATGTGCGGCTCACTGTCCGGCGCCTCGAACGTGCAGCCGTAGGG
Organism: Actinokineospora guangxiensis; assembly: GCF_042657845.1. NCBI lineage: Bacteria > Bacillati > Actinomycetota > Actinomycetes > Pseudonocardiales > Pseudonocardiaceae > Actinokineospora > Actinokineospora guangxiensis. Next base: position 144,438 of record NZ_JBHSKF010000004.1, read on the forward strand.
CAGCACGGTGGGTGCCTGCCAGTACTCGGGGTGGACGTGATGCCGGTGGTGGGGCGGGTGGGGCTCGAACCCACGGCCAAGGGATTATGAGTCCCCTGCTCTGACCAACTGAGCTACCGCCCCCGACCCGAGTGATCGTACTCACCCGGGCGGCCCATCCATGATCCACTGCCAAAGCGAGATCATCCCGAAGCCGCCGGGGCGATCCGCAAAGCGAAGAAGGCCCCAGGCGAACCTGGGACCTTCGTTGCTTGCTCCTCCAGCTGGACTCGAACCAGCAACCCTTCGATTAACAGTCGAATGCTCTGCCAATTGAGCTATGGAGGAAGGGCTCCTTGCCGGGCGGGCCCGACGGGAGACAACTCTAGCGCACCCCCGCGACCGGTTTCGCGGGGGTACCTCCCGGTGACGATGCGCGCGGGCGGCGGTGCGGATGGGAGGATGGGGGCAGTTGCTGTCGAAGTCGGGAGGCGAACGCCGTGTTGAGGTTCTTGCTCGGGGCGGCGGTCGGGTACGTGCTGGGAGCCAAGGCGGGGCGGGGGCGCTACGACCAGCTGATGCGCACCTACCGGCGGCTGAGCGACAGCCCCACCGTGCAGGGCGCGGCGGGGATCGCGCGGGCGAAGCTGGGGTTCGAGAAGCGCAGGGACTAGCAGGGACTAGCAGGGACTAGCGCAGCAGGTCGACGACGCCGGTGGTGTCCTCGTCGCCGCGGCCGTCGGCGGCGAGGCGGTGCATGAGGGTGAAGTACGGGGTCAGCAGGTCTGGGCGCACGGCCTGCTCCCGCGCCGTCCGCAGGAACGTGGGGATGCCTGCCACCTGCATGGCGAGGGTGGAGGAGACGCCTGCGCGGTAGTCGCCGGTTTCCAGCTGGGCGGCTGTGAGGTGGGCCGAGCCCGCCATGGTGCTCAGCCAGTCGGCCAGCAGCGGGGCCAGCGACGTCGGGGCGATGGGCTCGGCGCGGATGAGGGCGAAGGCGTGGGCGATGCCCGCGAACATGCCGTACATGGCGCTGAGCAGGGCGATGTCGTGCAGGGCCGCGTGGCCGGGGTCCTCGCCGACGTACCGGGTGGCGGCCGGGACGGCGAGCACGTGCTCCCAGGTCGTGAAGGCCTCGGCCGAGCCGCTGTAGAAGACGGAGGCGTCCGGGGTGCCGATCATCGGCGGGTCGGCCATGATTCCGCCGTCGAGGTAGCGGGCGCCGCGCGCGCCTGCCCACGCGGCGCGGGCGCGGGCCTCGGCCGGGGTGCAGGTCGTCAGGTTGACCAGGTCCTTGCCTGCCAGGTCGACTCCGTCCAGGACGGCGCCGACGCCGGCGTCGTCGAGGAGGCAGACGACCACGAGGCGGCTCGCGGCGACCGCGTCGGCGGGGGTGTCGGCGACGGGCGCGCCCAGGTTCTCCGCGCGGGCGCGGGTGCGGTTCCAGACGGTCGGGCGGTGGCCGGCGGCGAGCCAGGCGGCGGCCAGGGCCGTGCCCATGGCGCCGAGGCCGATGAGGGTGGTGTCGGACATGGCGATTAGCCTGCGACCAGGGACAACGTTGATCAAGTACGCACTTCGGAGTGCGTGGTTACCCTCCGGTGAGCGTCCAGACAGGGGGAGTTCGCGATGGTCAGGCGACCCGGTGCGTTCCACTGCGGCACGGAGGCGGCGATGGAGGTCATCGACGGCAAGTGGAAGGTCAGCGTCCTCTGGGCGCTCGACGGCCAGACCAGGCGCTTCGGCGAGCTGCGCAGGCTCCTCGGCGTCACCGAGAAGGTGCTGGCCGCCCAGCTGCGCGAGCTGGAGGCCGACGGCATCGTCCGGCGCGAGGCCCGCGACACCGTGCCGCCGCACGTCGAGTACTCGCTGACGCCCCTCGGGGACTCCCTCAACGCCGCCTTGGAGCCCCTGTGCGCGTGGGGCGCCGAGAACGTCATCACTCGGGTCGGATAGTCGAAAAGCACGATCGTACTACGCCAGATGGTGTAACCGGCTCATAGGATCGGTCCTTCTCGTTCCCATTAACTGGTTATCTGACCGTGATCTCCGATTAGGTTGATGACAACTTCCAAAGTCCAAGTCGGGGGCGTTGGAAAGCAACGAACGGAGTACGGAATGACGAACCGGAGGCAGCGGGTCCTGCGCAGCGCCGTCGTGGCGCTGTCCGCTGGCGCACTCGGTCTTGCCGTGATCCCGTCGGCGGGCGCGGCAGAAGGGCAGGTCCTCGGCGCGAACGCCGCGGACGCGATCGAGGGCAGCTACATCGTCGTCCTCAAGGACGGCATCGGCATCCAGTCCGCTGAGGACATCGCGGACACCTACGGCGCCGAGGTCACCCACCGGTACACCCACGCGCTCAAGGGTTTCGCGGGCGGCATGTCCGAAAGCGAGGCCAAGCGCGCCGCGGCCGACCCGTCGGTCGCCTACGTCGAGCAGAACAAGGTCGTGCGCACCACCGCGACCGCGTCGTGGGGCCTGGACCGCATCGACCAGGCGGATCTCCCGCTGGACAACAGCTACACCGCTCCGTCCACTGGGGAGGGTGTGACCGCCTACATCATCGACACCGGCATCCGCGTCAGCCACAGCGATTTCGGCGGCCGGGCGACGTGGGGCACCAACACCGTCGGCGACGCCGATGAGGACTGCAACGGCCACGGCACGCACGTCGCGGGCACCGTGGGCGGCACCGCGCACGGTGTGGCCACCGCGGTCGACCTGGTCGCTGTGAAGGTGCTGGACTGCAACGGTTCCGGCACGCTCGCCGGTGTGGCCGACGGCGTCGACTGGGTGACGGCCAACGCCGTCAAGCCCGCCGTCGCGAACATGAGCCTGGGCGCCCCCGGCGCCAACGCCACCCTGGAGGACGCCGTCAAGCGCTCCATCGACTCGGGCGTGACCTACGCCATCGCGTCGGGCAACTCGAACTCCGACGGCTGCAACTTCTCCCCGGCGCGCCTGCCCGAGGCCATCACGGTGAACGCCACCACCGACACCGACGCCCGCGCGTCCTTCTCCAACTACGGCACCTGCACCGACATCTTCGCCCCGGGCGAGGGCATCACCGCGCCGTGGATCGACAGCGACACCGCCACCAACACCATCAGCGGCACCTCGATGGCCGCGCCGCACGTGGCCGGCGCCGCCGCGCTGCACCTGGCCGCCAACCCGTCGGCCACCCCGGCCGACGTCGCCACCGCGCTGACCGGCGCGGCGGGTGCCGGCAAGGTCACCAACCCGGGCACCGGCTCGCCGGACGCCCTGCTCTACGTCGGTTCCTGACCGATCGCTGAAACTCCGGAGGCCCGGGCGCGGACGCACCGCCCGGGCCTCCGGCCTGTCCAGGGCAAGCCTGTCCGATAGCCGACATTGTCGTGTTCACCCCTGCCGCGCCCGCCGCGCCGGGGGCTACCTTCTGCCGCGCACCACATTCCCGCCGAGGTCAGGAACCCTCACCAGCACCCGCGGGAGGCGCGGTCCGGGCGGGCGGTTCCTCGTCCCCGCCCGGACCCGCCACGTCGCGGCCGAGGGGTCGCGCGCGCCAGGTCCGGCCGCTACGGTGCTCCCTGAGTTGATCATGGGAGGAGTGGCGATGTCGCTGGTGATGTCGGAGGCCGAGCGGGTGGCGTTTCTCGGCGAGCCGAGGGTGGGGGTCATCGCGATCAGCCGGGACGGGCGCGGGCCGCTGGCCGTGCCGATCTGGTACCGCTACGCCCGCGGCGAGGTCTGCGTGTGGATGGAGCGGGACTCGGTCAAATACCGGGCGCTGTGCCGGGCGGGCCGGTTCACCCTGGTCGTGCAGAGCGAGCGCATGCCCTACAAGTACGTCTCCGCCGAGGGGCCGGTCGTGGACGCCCGGTCGCCGAGCCGGGCCGAGGCGGTCGCCATCGCCGGTCGCTACCTCGCGCCCCCCGACGCGGAAGGCTATGTGGACTCGGCGCTGGGGGAAGGCTCGGTGTTGGTGAGCATGCGACCGGAGCGCTGGCTGAGCAACGACCAGTCCAGGGGTTAGGCTTGCGCGCATGGTGATCGTCGCGGGAACCATTCGGGTCGAGCCGGGCACGCGGGACGAGTTCGTCGCCGCGTCCCGGCAGTCGGTCGTGCGGGCCAGGGCGACCGAGGGGTGCCACGAGTTCGTCGTCGCCGCCGACCCGGTGCTCGCCGACGTCGTCGTGGTGCTCGAACGCTGGGAGTCCGCCGAGGCCCTCATGGCTTTCCGCGGCTCCGGACCCGGCGACGACCTCAGCGCGATGATCGTCGACGTGCGGGTCGAGCAGTACGCCGTTGTGTCCTAGCGCAGTGTCCTAGCGCAGTGTCCTAGCGCGGTGTCCTAGCGCAGCGCGGTCCCTCGGGTCTCCGGCAGCGTCAGCACGACGGCGAAGGACACCGCCGCGCCCGCGGCGACGTACCAGAAGAACGCCGTCGCCGCGCCCGCCCCGGACAGCGCGCTGATCAGCAGCGGGGCGGTGCCGCCGAAGACGGCCACGGTCAGGTTGTACCAGGCGCCGATGCCCAGCCCGCGCAGCTCGGTCGGGAACAGCTCGCTCATCAGCGCGGGCGCGATGGACGTCATGGCCGTGTACAGCCCCAGGCCGACGGTGAAGACCACCAGCAGGTTCCCGAACCCGGGTTTGACCAAAGTGGACAGCGGGACGATCAGCACCGCCGTCGCCGCCGACCAGACCAGCAGCTGCGGCTTGCGCCCGAACCGGTCGGCGAGCGCGCCCATCGGGTACTGCAGCGCCACGAACACCGCCGTCGCGATGGACAGCGCGAGGAACACCTCGACCGCGTCCACCCCGCGCGACTTGACCGCGAACGGTGTCAGGGCGCTGAAGAACGTGTAGTAGCAGAGCGTGGAGAGCATCGTGAACCCGATGAGCTGACCCACGGCCCTGGGGTGCTCGCGCAGCGTCGTGCGCAGCGGGTTGACCACGCGCTTGGCCTTGTTCGCCTCGAACAGCTCCGTCTCGGCGAGGCTGCGCCGCAGCCACAGCCCGACCAGGCCGAGCACCCCGCCGAGCAGGAACGGCAGCCGCCACCCCCACGAGTTCATCGCGTCCTCGCTGAGCGTCCTGGCCAGCGTGAAACCGAGCACCGACGCGGTGAGCACGGCGGTGCCGGTGGAGATGTAGAAGAACGCCGAGTACCGCCCCCGCCGCTCGTCCGGCGCGATCTCCCCCAGGTAGGCCGAGGCGTTCGACACCTCCCCGCCGAGCGAGAGCCCCTGCACGATCCGCGCGAGCAGCAGCCCGATCGGCGCCAGCCAGCCCACCTGCTCGAACGTCGGCAGCACCCCGATCAGCGCCGAGCCGCCCGCCATCATCACGATGGTCAGCACCATCGCGGGCTTGCGGCCGCGCAGGTCGGCGAAGCGGCCGAGCAGGATGCCGCCCAGCGGCCGGAAGAAGAACGCCAGCGCGTAGGTCGCGAAGGTGTTGATCTGGGCGAGCGCGTCGTTGCCCGAGGGGAAGAACGCGGAGGCGAAGTAGATGCTGAACGTCGCGTAGATCGTCCAGTCGAACCACTCCAGCGCGTTGCCCGCGCTCGCCGCGACCAGCTTGCGCACCGGGAGCCGGTGCCGAACCGCAGGATCGGCCATGGTTCACACAGTAGGCCGCTGGTTGGTTACCTGGCCAGGTCGAACTTCCAGCGCAGCTGCGGCCCGATGTACCACTGCACCCCGCCGCTGCCCGCCTGCGGCTCCCACGACAGGCCGAACTGCCCGCGCAGGAACAGCTCGACGTTGCGCAGCGGCCGGTAGCCGAACTCGGCCTCGTTCTCCAGGCCCAGCTCGAAGCCGTTGTCCCGGGACCAGTCCAGCGTGAACTTGTGGGTGTGGTTCAGGAACCAGTTCGGCCACAGCCGGATCTCCCGGTTGAGCAGTTCCACGCTGCCGTTGCCCGCCAGCGGGCCGACCGGGGCGCCGCCGCCCAGGCGCAGCCGGGCGCCGGGGTGGCTGCCCAGGGTGAACGTCCGGAAGTCCTGGACCATGAGGTCGAGGGTGGTGTCCTGCCAGCTCAGCCACAGCTCGAACGGGATCGTCAGGTTCAGCGGCCCGACCGGCTGCCGCTGCTGGGGTTCGCGCTCCAGGGCGTCCCAGGTCGCGGTGTCCACGACGCCGGTCTCGGGCAGGCCCTCGCGGCGCTGGAAGTACTCCACCGAGCCCTCGGTGATCGGGCCGAAGAGGCCGTCGACCGGGCTCAGCCGGACGTGCCCCGCCGCGGCGTCGTCGGTCAGCCTGGCCTCCAGCAGGCCCTGCAGGTAGGTGACCCAGTCGTGCTCGGGGCTGTCGCGGCGCAGTTCGGGGTTGCTCATGGCGGCCTCCTCAGGCCAGTGCCGTGTCGCCGGAGCCGTGGCGCAGGGACTCGTCGACCCCGTCGACGCAGTCCGGGACGGGTTGCTCCTCCAGCCACGCCACCCATTCCCCGTTGAGGTCGATGCGCTCCTCGGTGGGGATCTCGTCCTCGAACTCGACGCTGGCGTGCTCGTCCATGCGCCAGATCGTGCGGCGGCCGGGCGCGTGCGCCAATGTCCGATGGGGCGGGTCTAGGGGCAGCGCTCGTAGCGGGTGAGCGACAGCAGCGCCGTCGGGTCGGCCGGGCGGTCGGACTCGGTCGCGCGCAGGCGGGCGCGCAGGTCCTCGGCGGGGATGTCGCGACCGATGAACACCAGCGCCGTGCCCTCGCCCGCCTCGCGCTCCACCCGCACCGACCCGGCGACCACCTGCACCGCGAAGCGTTCCCCGGTGCCGCACCACACGTGGCCCTTGGCCCGGTAGACGCCGCTGTGCCGGTCGGCGAGCACCGCGGCCAGCCGCACCGGGTCCAGCGGCGCGTCGCTGGTGAACTCCACGGTCTCGTAGCCCGCGTGGATGTGCTGGGAGTGGTCCTCCAGGTCGAAGAACGACAGCTGCGCCGCCGCGGGCCGGGCCACCGGGTCGAACAGCAGCGCGGGGTCGAGGCGGCCGTGCTCGGTCGGCACGACGGGCGCGCCGCCCGCCAAGTCGCGGACCAGGTCGGCCAGGCCGGGCTCGGTCGCCCGGTCGATCTTGTTCAGCAGCACGAGGTCGGCGTAGCGCAGGTGTTTGTCGATCTGCGGGTGGCGCTCGCGGGTCGCGGTGAACTCGACGGCGTCGACCACCTCGACCAGCCCGGCGAACTCCACGCCGGGGCAGGCCAGCACCATCCTCGCCATCGCGGGTGGCTCGGCCAGGCCGCTGGCCTCGATCACGATCGCGTCCACGTCGGCCTCGGCGAGCGTGCCCAGCATCTCCTCAAGGTCGGAGGCGTCGACCGCGCAGCACAGGCAGCCGTTGCCGAGGGTGACCATCGAGTCGACCTGGGCGGCCACGGCCATCGCGTCGATGTTGATCCGCCCGAAGTCGTTGACGATCACCCCGATGCGCCTGCCGTCGGCGGTGCGCAGCAGGTGGTTGAGCAGCGACGTCTTGCCTGCGCCGAGGAAGCCGGCGACCACGACCACGGGAATCCGCACGGTGACGAGGATAGCCGGCCCGCTCAGCCGTCCACTGTGGCCGAGGCGAAGTAGCGCGCCGCGGCGGCGGTGTGCAGGGGGAATGCCAGCTCCTCCGGGCCCCGCAGGACTTCCCAGCCGGTGGACTCCTCGGTGGCGGCGGACTCGGGCAGCTCGGTGGCACCCCGAACGAGTCCGAACACCAGCAGGGTGCCGTCGGGCGCGCTGACCGTGTCGAACAGCGTGACGCCCGCCGGGTCCACGACCGCGCCGGACTCCTCGGCGCACTCGCGCGCGGCGGCGTCCTGCCACGACTCGCCGTATTCGATGAATCCGCCCGGCAGGGCCAGCTTTCCCCGGCCGGGGTCGATGTCGCGGCGGATGGCGAGCAGGCCGCCGTCAACCGGTAGAAGCAGCACCGCGACCGGTGTCGGGTTGCGGTAGGCGACGTGTCCGCGGGCGCATTTCCTGGGCCACTCGGGGCCGACGGCGTCACCGCACGCTGAGCAGAAGGGCATGGTCAGATCTTTACCGGCAAATCGTCGGTTCCGACGGCAGAACCGTCACCGCCACCGGTTACGATCCCGTCGCGGCCAGGGGAGTGGTGATGAAGCGTTTCGTGAGACGGGTGTTCGTCAAGCAGCGGCGTCAGTCGGCCAGCATCGGAGCCGCGGTGATGGGCGTGCTGCTCCTCGCGGGCGCGGCGCTGGGCACCGGCATCGCCCGCACCGCCGTCGCCGTCTCCGACGGCCTCACCTGGCTCGGCGACGACCAGCGCGGTGAACTCGTGCAGGTCAACCCCGCTTCCGGCAGGCCGGAGATCCGCCTCGCCGTGGCCGGTGGCGACGCCCAGCTCGACATCATCCAGCGCGACGGCGCGCTGGTCGTGCTCGACCGGCGCACCGGCCAGATCACCGTCATCGACCTCGCCACCCTGCTGGCCAGCGGCAGGCGCCAGGCCGCGCCCGGCACCACGAGCAAGGTGCTGCTGGCCGCGGACAAGCTCTTCATCGTCGACCGCGCCACGGGCACGATCGTCAACGCCGACCCCGTCACCCTCGCCGACGTCGGCGAGCCGTGGACGGCGGGCCAGCCGCTGGCCGACGCCGTCGTGGACGAGGACGGCCTCGTGTGGGCCGCCTCGGCCGACGGCGTCCTGCACACCCTGGAATGGGACGCGAGCCGGTTCCTGGAGCGCGCCAGCCGGGCCGTGCCCGGGGCGGGCCCGCGCACCGTCCTCGTCCCGCACGGCAAGGGCGTGACGGTGCTCGGCCTCGAAGGCGGCGTCGTCCTGCAGGACGGCACCGGCCGCGACCACTCGGCCAGCACCGACCCCCGCGACGGCGACGTGCTCGCCGCCCAGACCAGCCCCGACGACCTCGTCCCCGCGGCCGTCCCCGGCTCCGGCGTCGTGGTCATCCTGTCCGACGACCAGGTGCACAGCGTGGACGTCAGCAGGCTGGGCTGCCCGAAGCCGGGCAGGCCCGCGGTGTTCCACGGCCGCGTCTACGTCCCCTGCCTGGGCTCGGGCAAGGTCATCGTGCTCGGCCCGGACGGCGAGCGCGGCGGCGAGGACGTGCGCACCGGGGGCCGCGACCCGCAGCTGGTCTTCGACGACGACCGCCTCTTCATCCAGACCCCCGGCGGCGAGACCGGCATCGTCGTGGACCCCGACGGCGACACCAGCTCCGTGCGCGTCCGCGACCCCGAGCTGCCGGTCACCGACCCCGAGCGCGACCCGCCGCCCACCCCGCCGTCGCCGCCCAAGCCCGACCCGGACGAGCCCACCCGCACCCGCCCGAACCAGCCGCCGCCCACCCGCCCCGGCAACGGCAACGGCAATGGCAACGGCAACGGCAACGGCGTGAACACCCCGCCCGTCACCACGGGTCCGGCGCCGACGACGACACCGGTGTCCGTCCCGCCGAGCGGACCGGGCGCCCCCGGCCAGCCAGCGGGCATCACCGTCGCGCAGACCGGCCGCACCGACACCCAGGTGACGCTGCGGATCAGCTGGACCGCGCCCGCCGACACCACTGCCGTCGCCGGGTACACGATCACCGCGAACGGGGCGTCGAAGCAGACCGGCGGCACCTCCGACGAGCTGACCTTCGACTGCGGCGCGATCTGCGCCACCGGCGGACCCGTCGACATCCAGGTCGCCGCGTACTCGGCCACCGCCGTCGGCACCGCCGCGGTCACCACGTGGACCCTGCCCGCCCGGCCCGCGCCGACGACGACGACCGTCCCGCCACCCCCGCGCACCACGACCACCACGCCTCCGCCGCCGACCACCACGACGACGATCCCGCCGCCGCCGACCACCACCACGCCCCCGCCGCCGCAGCTGCCCACCGCGGGCGCCACGGTCATCACCGGCGCGTCCGGCTTGATGACCGATTACGAGCGCACGCTCACCCTCGCCCCGCCCGCCGACTGGGCCAACCACAGCGGCACCTGCGAGATCGTCAACCTCACCTGGGGCGACTCGCAGCCGGTGGCCTGTTCGGCGACGTCCGCGGTCATCTACGTACAGGACGGCGCCAACTCGATCGTGGTCCGCGCGCACGGGGCGGGCGGCGGCTCGGTGGACTCCGCCGCTCGCAGCGTCTTCAAGCGCGAGCCGCCGAACCCGTGCGAGGGGCAGCGCCCGCCGTGCCAGATCCCGCGGGCCATCGAGTCCGAGCCCGCCGCCCAGGAGGCGCAGACCGGCGTGATGGTCGGCGCGGGCCTCGGCCTGCTGCTCACCTCCGCGCTGCTGCGCGCACGCCGCCGCGAGGAGCGCGAGTGACCGCGTCCATCCAGGTCGGCGAGGCCGAGATCGCGGCCTTCCGCACCCTGCACGCGCGCGTCGGCGACGCCGTCGAGTCCGCCCTGCGCGGCAAGCGCCCGGTGATCGACCTGGTGCTGGTGTCGCTGTTCGCTGGCGGGCACGTGCTGCTCGAAGACGTCCCCGGCACCGGCAAGACCACGCTGGCCAGGGCGGTGGCGGGCGCGCTCGGCGGGGTGTCGCGGCGCGTGCAGTTCACCCCCGACCTGCTGCCGTCGGACGTCACCGGCACCTCGGTCTACGAGCCGCGCACCGGCGAGGTCCGCTTCCGGCCCGGTCCGGTGTTCGCCAACGTCGTCCTCGCCGACGAGATCAACCGCGCCGCCGCCAAGACCCAGTCGGCGCTGCTGGAGGTGATGGAGGAGCGCACGGTCACCGTCGACGGCGTCGCCCACACGGTTCCCGACCCGTTCCTCGTCGTCGCCACGCAGAACCCGATCGACCTCGACGGCACCTACCGCCTCCCCGAGGCCCAACTCGACCGCTTCATGCTGCGCACCGCCATCGGCTACCCGGAGACCGAGCACGAACTCGACGTGCTGCGCCCCGGCAGCGGCGCGGGCGCGGTGGCCGCGGTGCCCACGGTGACCAGCCCGGCGCAGGTCGCCGAGGTGGCGCGCAGGCTGTCGCTGCTGCACGTCGCCGAGCCGATCCTGCGCTACATCACCGACCTGGGCGCCGCCACCCGCGGCGACGACCGGCTGCGCCTCGGCGCGTCCACCCGCGGCCTGCGCGCGCTGGTGCGCTGCGTGCAGGTGCACGCCGCCGCGCACGGCCGCCACTTCGCCGTCCCCTCCGACGTGCAGGGCCTGGCCGGGCCGGTGCTGGCCCACCGGCTGGTGCTGACCCGCGAGGCGCAGCTGGCGGGCGTCTCCGCCGCCGACGTCCTCGCCGACGTGCTCGACCGGGTCGAGGTGCCCCGGCCGACGGCGCGATGACGGTCCGCCCGACGGCGCGCGGCGTCGCGGTGCTGGCCGCAGGCGTGCTGTGCGCGGTCTGCGGGCTGTGGTGGCGCTACCCGGGCCTGGCCGCGCTGGGCGTGGCACTGGTGGCGGTGGTGGCCATCGCGGTCGCGGTCGCGGTGGCAGCGTCGCCGGTCGAGGCGACCCGCGACGTGCGCCCGCGCACGGTGCCCCGGCTCGCCGCCTGCACGGGGTCCGTCGCGGTGACGGGCGTCGGCAGGCTCCAGGTCGACGTGGTCGACCTCGTCGGCGGCACACCCGTGGTGCTCGACGTCCCCGAGTCCGGGAAGGTCGCCTACCCGGTGCCCACCGAGCGGCGCGGCGTCGTGGAGATCGGCCCGCTGACCGTGCGCAGGCACGCCCCCGCCGGGCTCGCCCTGTCCTCGCGGCGGACCGCAGGCGTGCTGGAGGTGCGCGTGGTGCCCCGCGTGCTGCCCGTGCGCGGCCTGCCCTCGGGCGTGCGGCGCGGCCAGGTGGGCGCCGACGAGCGCGTCGAGCGCGGCGGCACCGACCTCGTCGGCCTGCGCGAGTACGTCCCCGGCGACGACCTGCGCAGGCTGCACTGGGCGACCAGCGCCCGCACCGGCACCCTCATGATCCGCGAGGACGCCGACCCCGCCCGCCCCCACCTGGCCGTCCTCCTCGACGACCGCGCCGCGGGGCACACCCACGAGACCTTCGAGGAAGCCGTCGAGATCGCCGCGTCCCTGGTCGCCTCGGCCGCCGCCGACGGCCACCCGGTGCGCCTGCTCTCGGCATCGGGCAGCGTCGACGTGGAAGTCCTCGACCCGGACGCCGCCGAGGCCCTGGCCGCCCTGGCCGACGTCACAACCGCCGACCTGGAGGGCATGCGCGCGGTCCCGGTGCGCGACCTGGACGTCGTCGCGGCCGTCGGCGGCACCGCCGTGGACGACCTGGTGCTCGCCGCGGGCCGGGGCGCCTACGGGGTCGTGCTGTCGGTCGGCGAGGCCGACTCGGTCTCGGCGGGCGGCACCACGCTGATCCTGCGCGGCCCCTGCGCCCAGTCGCTGCTGCGCGCGTGGGACGCGGTGGTGCTGCGGTGACCAGCGCACAGTTGTCCACACCCCCAAACCGTGACGGCGCCGCACCCCCGCGCCCCGATAACCTGGCGGCGGGGGGCCGGACGCCACAGGCAGCCGAGCGCGGCCCCGGAGGGCTGAGGTTCGCCTGGTCAGCGCTGCTTCTGGGCGTCGCGGTCGTGCCGCTGGCGCAGGGCTGGTCGGGGCTGCTCGCGCTCGGGCTGCTCGTCGCGGCCGTCGTGCTCGCCCACGTGCTCGTCGCCGCCGCCGGTCGGTTCCCGGCGGGCTCGGTGCTGACGGTGCTGATCCCGGCGGGCCTGGCGGGCGGGTACTTCGCCGCGCGCGGGGCCATCGAGGGCGGGCCGATGGAGGTGCTGCGCGACAGCGTCCCCCGGCTGCTCACCGCCGCCCGTCCCGCGCCGCCGACGGTCGACCTGCTGATGCCCGGCGTGGTGTTCGTGTTCTGCGTGGCCGTGGTCGCCGCCGTGTCGCTGCGCGGCACCCGGCTGCTCGGCCCACCGCTGGCCGCCGTCGCGCTGTACGCCTCGGGCGCGCTGCTCACCGGCGGCTCAGCCGACCCGTACGGACTCGCCGCGGTCGGCGTGGTCGCCATCGCGCTGGCGGGCTGGGTGCGCCGGTCCGAGGCGCCCGCGGTACTCGGCGCGGTGGTCGGCCTCGTCGCGGTGGTGCTGCCCGCCGGGGACGCCTTCGAGCCGCGCGAGCTGGTCCAGCCGCCCATCGCCGACGTCCAGGTCGCCAACCCGCTGCCCCGCCTCGCCGCCTGGGCGGCCGCCCCCGACACCGAACTGCTGCGCCTGCGCGGTCCGCAACACGCCGTGCGCCTGGCCGTGCTGTCGAAGTACACCGGCGCGAGCTGGCGCGCCGCCACCCTCTACGGCCCGCTGGGCGCCGTCGACGCCCCCGCGCTGCCGCCCGGCGGACGTGTCGAGGGCGTGTCGGTCGAGATCACCGTCGGCGCGCTCGACGGAACCTGGCTGCCCGGCATGGGCCGCACCGTCTCGACCAGCCTCAGCGACGCTTTGGTCGACCCCGACTCCGGCGCCCTCGTGCTGCCCAGGGGCCTGACCCCCGGCCTGCGGTACACCGTGGACGGAATCCTCGACCAGCCCACCGACGAGCAGCTGGCAGGCGCGGGCGTGCCCGGCGGCGCACCCGTCGAGGAGTACCTCGAACTGCCGAGACTGCCAGCCGACCTCGCCGAGTACGCGCGCACCAGCGTCAAGTCGGCGACCAACCCCTACGAGCAGGCCGTCGCCCTGGAACAGGTCGTCCGGCTCGACCGCGTGCCCGACGCCGAAGCCCCGACCGGCTCCTCCTACGCGCGCATCTCGCAGTTCCTGTTCGGCGCGCCCGGCACCAACGGGGCGGGCGAGGGCACCGCCGAGCAGTTCGCCACCGCGTACGCCGTCCTGGCCCGCGCCGTCGGCCTGCCCACCCGCGTCGTCGTCGGCTTCCCGCCCGTGCCGGAGGGCCCCGACGGGTACCGGGTCCTGCGCGGCGTCGACGTCACCGCTTGGCCCGAGGTCTACTTCCAGGGCTGGGGCTGGGTCCCGTTCGACCCCGTCTCCGGCACCGACAGCGGCCCCAGCGCCGCCGCCAAGCGCGAAGTCCTCGACCGCTTGGCCTCGGTCACCGCATCCCCGCCCACCCCGCCGTCGGACCTGCCCCCGCTGCTCCCGCCCCCCCACGCGCCCCCGCCGCAGGCCGCCGCCGAACCGCCGTCGCGGGTGTGGGTGGTCGCCACCGGCATCGCCCTGCTGCCTGTCCTGGCCGCCGCCGTCCTGGCGACCCTGCGCCTGGCTCGCCGATCCCGCCTGCGCCGATCCGGCGCCACCGGCGCCTGGCGCCACGTCCTCGACCAACTGGTCGTCTCCGGCCGCACCCCGGCCCCCCACCTGACCGCCCCCGCCATCGCCGCCACCATCCCCGACCCCGCGGCCCACACCCTCGCCACCCTGGCCGACCGCGCCGCCTTCGCCCCCTACCCGCCGTCCCCGGCCGCCACCGACCCCTGGACCCTCGCCCGCCGGGCCCGCACCGCCGTCGCCCGCAAGGCCCCCTGGTACCGCAGACTCCTGTGGCCCATCGACCCCAGGCCCCTACGCCACCGCTAACGCGACACGCACACCCGATCCGAGGCCCCGCGCTGCGTCGACGGATCGGTCAGCCCGATGGCGACCAGCTGGAAGCAGTACTCCGGCACCCTCGGGTCCAGCCCGGTGACCACGAACCCTGTGAGCCCCGCGGCGATCCCGGTGATCGGCTGGGGGACGCCACCGGCCGCGGTGACGTCATAGAGGACGAACTGCGCCTGCCCCCGCGTCGGATCAGTCCAGGTCAGCTCCACCTCGTCCCCTCGATCGTCCACATCGGTCAGCACGGGCGCGACCGCGGGATCCCCACCCGGCGGAATCGACACGCTGGAGGTGACTGGCGGCGTACTCGCCACAGGCGGCGTGGTAGCCACCTCCCGACTGGCCAACACCCCAATCCCCACCCCCACCACAGCCGCGACGATCCCGGCGATCGCGAACCCACGCCACCGCTGGGCCTGCGGCTCGGCCGACGGGCGGGGGGCGGTGTCGTACTCCCACTCGTGCGCCTTGGGCATCGCGGGGAAGCCGTCGATGGCGCTGGGGGTCAGCTTCGGCACCGTGGGGGTGTCACGGGCGGGGAACGACGGCTGCCAGTGGTCCTGGTTGGGGGGCGGGACGACGGCCGCCGGGCGCACGGGATGGGGCGGACGCGCGTTCTGCGGGTGAGGTGCCGAATCGGCGGTGTTGCCCGGGGCGGCTGTCGGCCGCTGGGGCGGTGTCGGCTGCGCGGACTGCGGCGGACGGGTGGGGACAGCGGTGCGGTCCGCCGGGGTGACGGGTGTGGGGGGCTCAGATCGTGGCGGAGTCGCGGGCTGTCGCGTGACGACTGGGCTTGCGGGGTCGGCGGTGGTGGGTTGCTCGGGGTGGGGTGGCTTGGTCGGCTGTGGCAGGGGTGCCGAGTCGGCGGTGCTGCCCGTCGGGGTGACTGCCGCCGAGGGCTCGGCTTGGGGCGGCCTGGGTGACTGCTGGGGGGCTGGGTCGGCTGGGCTGTCTGCCGATGCGGCGGTTGCCGAGGGTTCGGGCTGGGGTGGCCTTGCGGGGTGTGCTGGGCCGTGTGCGGGGGTGGAAGTCGTTGGTGGTTGGGGCTGCGGTGGGAAGGATGCGGGGTCGGCTGTGCTGCCTGCCGGGGCGGTCGCCGTCGGGGGCTCGGGTTGGGGCCGCTTGGGATGCTGCTGAGGGGCTGGGTCGGCTGGGCGGTCTGCTGATGCGGCGGTTGCCGAGGGCTCAGGCTGGGGTGGCCTTGCGGGGTGCCCAGGGGCGGTGGTGCCGCGTGCCGGGAGTTCGGGCTGCGGCGGTGGGGAGGACGCGGGGTCGGCTGTGCCGCTTGCTGGGACGGCAGCCGTCGGTGGTTCGAGTCGCGGTGGGGAGGGTGCGGGGGTGGATGAGCTGCTTGTCGGGGCAGCTGTCGGTGGCTCGGCCTGGGATGACCTTGTGGGGGGTGCCGGGGTGATCCGGCTGCTTGGTGGGGTGGCGGCTGTCGGCGGGTCGGGCTGCGGCGTCCACGTCGGGGGAGGGGCGGATGGCGGCAGGGCGGGGCCCGCGGTGCCGGGGCCGAAGTCGGCGGGGGACGTGTCGCTGTGGCGCTGGGTGAGGTCGGCCAGGCGGCCGGTCATCGTGCCGCGGGATTCCGGGGCAGGGTGCGGCTGTGGTGGTTCGTGGGCCTGTGGCGGGTCGGGTGCGGGAGTCGGGCTCGGGCCGAAGTCGGCGGGCAGGCTGGTGGCGTCCTCGGCGGGACGGGCCGGGGTGGGGGCGATCGAGGTCGCGTCCGGGTCGACGGGCGGTTGCCAGCGGCGCAGGTCGGTGCCGACGCCTGCCAGCGCGTCCCGCAGGGCGGTCGCGTCGGGGAAGCGGTCTTCGCGGCGCTTGCTCAGGCAGCGGGCGATGATCTCGGCGAGTGCGCGGGGGACATCCGACCTGGTCAGGGGGCGGGGATCGGCGGCGCGGACTCGGTCGAGATAGGAGAGCACGGTGTCTTCGTCGGGGTTCACCCCCGCGAACGGGGGGTGCCCGGTCAGCAGGGTGAACAGCGTCGACCCCAGCGACCACAGGTCGTCGGCGGCCGCGGGCGCCTCCCCGGCGATCATCTGCGGTGCGGCGTGCCGGTAGCTGACCATCTGCAGCGACGCCGAGTGCCCCGCGTCCGCGCCCCTGGCGATACCGAAGTCGGCGAGGACGTACGAGGTCGGGAGCACCAGCACGTTCTGCGGCTTCACGTCCCGGTGCAAGAACCCCTGCCCGTGCGCGAACGCCAGCGCGTCCGAGACCGCCGTTCCCGCGGCGACGACCTCGGCGACCGGCAGCGGTCCGTGCGCACGAAGCCGGTCGTGCAGCGAACCGAGGTCGTAGAACTCCATGACGATGCACGGCCGCCCATCCGGCAGCGTGCCCGTGTCCAACACGGTGACGATGTGCGGATGCTGCCTGCCGAGCCGAACGGTGATCTCCAGCTCGCGCCGGAACCGGGCCTGTGTCGCCGGATCGACCACCTGCAACGCCTTGATCGCGACATCCCGCCCGAGCCCGTCCTGCCGAGCCCGGTACACCGACCCCTCGCCGCCTTGAGCGACGAGC
This sequence comes from Actinokineospora guangxiensis, assembly GCF_042657845.1. Classification (NCBI taxonomy): domain Bacteria; kingdom Bacillati; phylum Actinomycetota; class Actinomycetes; order Pseudonocardiales; family Pseudonocardiaceae; genus Actinokineospora; species Actinokineospora guangxiensis. The sequence goes on from NZ_JBHSKF010000004.1 coordinate 161,416, forward strand.
TGGAACCCGCTGTATCCGGGGAGCCGCAGATCGGCAGGCGGCGGGGACGTCTCAGGCTGCGGCGCCCAGGCCCGCATCTCATCGGCCGACAGTTCATCCCGCACGCAGCGCCCCCGCTTCTCCCGCGCGCATCGTAACGGCCCACGCCCCCTCTACGACCGCAGGACGGGGGCCACCTGCCCGGACGGTTGGTGCGCGGTCGAACCGCGGACACTCGATCCGACCTGCACCGACCACCCGAACGCCGCTCAGCCGCCTGCCCACCCGGCTGCTCAGCCATCGACCGGGGGTGGAGCGGGACTCAGGCGTCGAGCATCGTCCTGAGGACGCGGACCCGGTCGGAGTCGACCGGTTGCTCCCAGCCGTCGCGGACGAGGCCGCCCGCGTGGATGGCGGTGACGCCCATGGCCCGCAGCGCCGGAACGTGCGCGTGCCGCAGGCCACCGCCCGCGAGCAGGCGGGGCCCGGGCCAGTCGGCCCGGCAGGCCAGCCGCTCCAGCCCGTCGCCGAGCCCGGCCGCCGAGCCCGCGGTCAGCACGGTGTCCAGTCCCGGCAGCCCCGCGAGCGCGTCCCACGCCTGCCGCACGTCCCCCGCGTGGTCGACGGCCCGGTGGAACGTCCACGGACACCCGTCGATCGCCTCGACGACCGCCCGCGTGGCGGCCAGGTCCACCGCCCCGTCATCGGTGAGGAACCCGAACACGAACTCCTCGGCCCCCGCTGCCCGCAACCGCCCGGCCGCGTCCACCATGCGCTCCACCTCGGCCTCGTTCGCGGTGAACCCGGCCCCACCCCGGACCATGACCCGCAGCGGGATGCCGACCGACGCCCGTATCTCGGCCACCAGCTCAGGATCGGGCGTGACCCCGTCCTGAGCCATGTCGGCGACGACTTCGAGCCGATCCGCCCCACCGCGCTCAGCGGCGCGGGCGTCCTCGGTCGTCAGGGCGATGATCTCCAGCAGTGGTGTGCGCACCCCACCATAATGGGTCTAGACCAATTGAATTGTCACCCCGGGTCCGGAAGCGGTTCCGGCCGATTGGTCACACCAGGCAGGCAGCAGGCTCCGGCGAGGTGGCCCGGAGCGGGTGCGACGGCGCGATCACTCCAGGTCCGGGGCGTTGCGGACGGCGGTCGCGCCGGACCTGGAGTGGCCCGCCGGCCGCGGCCGGACGGGTTGGGGCCGACCTCGGCCCTCCGGTCGCGCAGGCTTCGGTCGACGTCGGCCCTCTGGTCACGCAGGGTCGGTCGCCTCCGGCCCTTGGGTCACGCAGGCGTCGGGTCGGTCGGCCATCCGTGGTTCGGCGGGCTGTCGTGCTCGCCGCGCAAGACGCAGAACTCGTTGCCCTCCGGGTCGGCCAGCACCGCCCACCCACGCCCATCCGGCTTACGCCGGTCATCGACCATCGTCGCGCCGATCCCCAGCAGTCGCTGCACCTCGTCATCGCGTGGGTTGTCAGGCTTCAAGCACAGGTGGAGCCGATTCTTCACGGACTTCCCCTCGGGCACCTGAGCGAAGTACAGCCCGATCCCTCCGGGCAGCACGATGACCGCCTCGGGGTCCCCAGGCTCATCGTCGTCGGCCAGCGGATAGCCCACGACCTGCGCCCAGAAGGTCCCCACCTTGTACGTGTCAGCACAGTCGATCACAACGTTCTGAATGAGACTCGTCATGCGACGCACCGTTGCGCGACTGACCGCCTCCGTCAAACCGATTAACGCCGCGCCGAGGGGTGCCGGACGCCCCGACTTCCGGACGCCCGGCCCCGCCAAGCCGAGAAGCTCAGGACCAGGTCAGCTTCAGCACACCCACCCGCCCCGCTGCCCCAGACGCCCAGCACGCCCCGTCGCGCGTGCAGTCGACGCTGTCGAAGGTCCCCGAGTCGAACTGGCGCCAGCGCACCCCGCCGTCCAGCGTGACGTCGCTGCCCGTCGGTCCGACCGCGATGGCCACCGTCGGCAGGATCGAGTGCCAGGCGACCCCCGATCGGTAGCCCTGCGGCGCGGTCTTCGGCCGCGACCACGTCCGCCCACCGTCGCGGGTCACTCCGAGCGCGTCGACCGCCCCGGTCGGCACGGTGTAGTCACCTCCGACCGCGATCCCCCGGGACTTGTCCCGGAACGCCGTCGCGTAGACGCCCGCCGTCGGCCCGCCCGCCAGCACGGTGTCGACCGCCGCCCAGGTCAGGCCCCGATCCGCCGAGCGCAGCACCCGCGCCGTCGCCCCGCCGCCGGTCGCGATCCAGGCATACCGCCCGTCGGCGACCGTCAGGCACTGCCCGCTCGCGGCGAACCCGAACTCGCCTTCCAACGCGGGCGGCATCCCGTCGTCGGGCACGATCCGCCAGCTGGCGCCCCCGTCGTCAGTGCTCAGCACGCGGAACTTCCCGTCCACCGGATCACTCATCGCGAGCCCGTGCCTGCGGTCGAAGAACGCCATGCAGTCGTAGAAAGCTGTCGGTTCCCCGCTGCGGAACGTTTCCGTCCACGACGCGCCCCCGTCGGTGGTCCGATAGATCCGCGACTGGTCACCAGGCCCGATCGACAGCGCCACAGCGGTGGTCGCGTCGAAGGCCTCGATGTCCCGGAGCTCCAGCCCTTCGCTGCCCGGCGGCGTGCTCCGCTGCCAGGTTCGTCCACTGTCGACGGTACGCAGCACGGTCCCGCGGGAGCCGCTGGCCCACGCCACCCGTGAGCTGACAGCCGCCAACCCGCGCAACTGCGCGGTCGTACCCGTGTCCGACAGACGCCAGGTGAGATCCGGCATGCGGGCCGGGGTCGCCGCCCCCGCCGTCGGTACCCCACCCACCGCGACCGCGACCAGCGCGGTGATGACCAAGGATCGCCTCATGCCCGCGCACCGTAGTCGACTCAGCGCGCACGGTATAGGCCTCGCGGCCCGGGTGACGAACGCTCGCGTGCGAGTTCCCGGCGATCACGGCCTATGCCAATGGCCCACCCGCCTCATCTCGTCACCAGCCCGGCGTCGTAGGCCAACCTGCTGGCCTCGGTCCGGTTGCCGCATTCGAGCTTGGCCAGGGTGCTGCCCACGTAGCCCTTGATCGTCGCCACACTCAGGTGCAGGCGCTTCGCGATCTCGGCGTTGGTGAGCCCCAGGCCAAGCCCGGCCAGCACCTCGGCTTCCCGCTCCGACAGGCGGTCCACCAGCTCGGTGGCCCGCTCGCGGGCCTTCTGCTCCCCGCTCTGCGCCGCGATCAACCGCTTCGTCGCCGCCGGAGACATGACCGTGTGCCCGGCCGCAGCCACCCGGACCAGGTCGATCAGGTCGCCTGGGGGAGTCGTCTTCAACAGGAATCCCGCCGCACCCGCGCGCATCGCCCTGATCACGTTCTCGTCGGCGTCGAAGGTCGTCAGCGCTACCACCGCGGGCCGCTTCGCCATCCGCGTGATCCGCTCGATCGCGGTCAATCCGTCGACGCCGGGCATCTTCAGATCCATCAGCACGACGTGCGGCTCGCGGCGGACCACGGCCTCCACCGCCGCCGCGCCGTCGTGCGCCTGATCGACCACCTCGATGTCCTCGGCTGACGAGAGAATGGTCTGCAAGTGCTGGCACACCATCGGCTCGTCGTCGACGACGACAACCCGGATCACTCGCGCCCTCCCGACGTGGGCACGTAGGAGGGCAGTATCGCGTCCACCTCGAAGCCGCCGTCCTCGCGCGGCCCGGCCTGCAGCGAGCCGCCGACCAACTCCACCCGCTGCCGCAGGCCCAGCAATCCCGTCCTGGAACCGGAGTTCACCAGCACCTGGTCAACCGGGCCGATCCCGGTGTCGTTGCGGACCGTCAGGCGAAGTCGGTCGCCCAGATAGCGCACCAACACCGTCGCCGACGCCCCCGGCGCGTGCTTACGGATATTGGTCAGCGACTCCTGCACGACGCGGTACGCCGTTCTGCCGACCGCACGCGACGTCGGGTTCGGATTGCCCTCCAGAACCAGGTCCACCACGACCCCGACGGCCAACGACTCGGCGATCAGCTGCTCCAGGCTCGGAACCGGCGCAGGCTCGTCGTCGGCGGGGGTGGTCGGATCCCCTCGGTCCTCGCGCAGCACACCCACCAGTTCCCGCAGCTCGTTGAGCGCCTCGCAGCCCGCCGCGCGCAGCTCCTCCGCCGCTGACCTGGTCCGCTCGTCGGTGGCGGACAGGCCCATCGCCCCGAGGTGAAGCACCATCAGGCTGAGCCGGTGGCTGACGACGTCGTGCATCTCCGCCGCGAGGCGAACCCGCTCGTCGGCTCTGGCTTGTTCCTCGCGCAGGTGCTGCTCGCGTTCCAACCGCTCCGCCCGGTCGGTCAGCGCCTGCACCAAGCCGCGGTGCGCGCCGATGTAGAGACCGATCAGCGCAGGCACCACCACCATCGTCACCGTGGCGAGAACGAGGTCGGTGGAGGTGTCCCACGGCCGGGCACCGAGCACACCGAGCGCCGCGATGCTCACCAGAGCAGCCCACCGGCGGCCGTGCAGCACAATGTTGTAGACGACTACTGGCGTCACCAGAGGTAGCCACGGGTCGGTGGATTTGAAGACCTCCGCCGACAGCTCCGGGATGATCATCATGCACGCGTGGTAGAAGCCGGCGCACGCGATCGTCGCCACCATGACGCCCAGCGGGTGGCGGGCGCGGAGGTACAGCAGGCCCAGGGAACCGATCGTGAGCACGATGTCGATCCAGCCCACGGTGGTCTTCGGAAGACCGACGGACACGAGGATCGCCACGAGGGCCAGCCCGATGACCACGATGGGCATCAGGTACCAGGCCCGCTGGCGCGGCGTGCGCCACAGTGGCGCTTTCTCGGAGTCGGACATGTGCTCGAAACTACTGTTCGAGGCGGCTCGGCGGGGGTGAATCACTACCAAGGTAGGGGCGACATCCTACTTTGGTAGGGCGCGAACCCTACTTTGGTATGGCGCACTTCCTACCTTTGTCCGTGGCGCGCCCACCCCAGAGATGATCGACTGTGGACATGCCAGCTTCCAGCACGCCCCCTCGGCTGCGGCCGCCGAGCAACCCGGTCGAGCGCCGAGCCGTCACCTGGTGGGCGACGCAGGCCCTGGTCGGGTGGGGCTCCATCGTCGCCGTGCTCGTGATCACCGCTCTCCTCATCCCGCCCGCGCGTCCGTGGCTGCTCCTGGGCGCGGCGGTGTGCGCGGTCATCTGCCTCGTGGATGCCCTGGTGGTTTCGCGCGTGCGCTACCGGGTGCACCGCTGGGAGGTCACCGAGGACGCGGTCTACGCGAGGTCTGGCTGGTTCTGGCAGGACTGGCGGATCGCGCCCATGTCGCGCATCCAGACAGTCGACACCAAGCGCGGCCCGCTGGAGCAGCGCTTCCGTCTGTCCACAGTGACAGTGACGACGGCGTCGTCACAAGGCGCCATTCGCATCCCCGGACTCGACCACGACAAGGCCGACGACGTGGTCCGCGAGTTGACCGCCGTCACCCAGGCCACCCCGGGTGATGCCACATGACGGAGATCCCCTGGAAGCAGCTCGACCGCCGCACCTTCCGCGTCACGACCGTGATCATGCTCGGGATCGCGGCGGCGGGCTGTGTGCCCGCGGGCTACTGGCTGCTCCGCTCCGAGGTGCCGTCGTGGGCCGTGGGATCGCTGCTGCTCGGTGGGGCGGTCGTGCTGGTGCTGGGCGGATTGGTGCTGGACTGGATCAACTGGAAGCACGTCCGGTACCGAATCACCGATTCCAGAGTGGAGTACCGGTACGACTTCATTGTCCACACGAAGAAGTCCATCCCGCGCGAACGGGTGCGCAGCGTCGACATCGATGCCGGGCCCGCCCATCGGATCTTCGGCGTGGTGAAGGTACGCATCGGCACCGGCCAGCAGGACAACGCCGGCGAGGTGATCACCTTTGATCCTCTCGACCGCGCCGTGGGCGAGGCGCTGCGCCGAGACCTGCTGCGCCGGGGCGCGGAGCCGGAGGAGAAGCAGGCCGGTCTGCTCGCGACCCTGGACTGGAGCTGGCTGCGTTACGCGCCGCTCTCGGTCTCCACTCCCATCCTCGGCGCAGCGGCCTTCGGCGGCGTCATGCAAGTGGCCGACTGGTTCAACCTGCAGTCCTCGGTGGTGCGGACGGTGGGCGATGTGTTCGACGGTCTCAGCGTCGTCGAACTGGTAGCGGTGCTGGTGGCCATCGGCCTGTTCATCGGCGTAGTGGGCAGTCTCGGGATGTTCGTCGAGATGTGGTGGTCGTACCGGCTCACCCGCGAGCCCGGCGCGTTGGTCATGCGCCGAGGCCTGGTGACGACCCGATCGTTGACCATCGAGGAGCGGCGGGTGCGCGGCGTCGAACTGGTTGAGCCGCTTGCTTCCCGGGTCGTCGGCGCGGCCCGGGTGGATGCCGTGGCCACCGGTCTGCGGGTCAAGGACGACCAAGGCCACAGCGTGCCGCGTTCCCTCGCCCCCGCCATGCCGAAGTCGAAGGCGCAGCGAATCGCCCAGGACGTCCTGCGTGAGCCGAGGTCGCCAACCGAACCTGACGGCCTTGTCCTGCACCCCAAGGCGGCTCGTCGCCGCAGGCTGACGTGGTCGCTAGCGGCGGTGGCTGTCGTAGTCGGCGTTCTGGTGGTGCTCGGCGCATGGCTGACCGATGTCCTGCTGATCATCGCGGCAGCGGTGGCCGCGGTCGCGGTGCCCACAGGGGGTGGCGCTCGCTCTCGATGCCTACCGCAGTCTGGGCCACCGACTGGACGGCGAGTATCTGGTCGTCAGGTCAGGGTCGGTGCGCAGGCGAACAATCGCGCTGCAGCGCGGCGGGATCATCGGCTGGCGTGTGGTCAGCTCACCGTTTCAGCGTCGTCTGGGCCTGGCGACCCTCGTGGTGGCGACATCGGCGAACTCCGGGGCCTACGTGATTCCCGACGTCGACGCGGGGAAGGGCCTCGCGTTCGCCGATGAAGCCCTCCCCGGATTGCTGGGGCAGTTTCTGGAGCGTGGGAAAGGGGCGAACGCAGAAGACATGTTCGGTCCGGGAGAGTCTGCCCGTGCCGAGCAAACGGACCGTAGTCAGGCGTTGGACGACCTGCATTCGTAGGCCGTGTTTGTGGGCGTCGTCTGGTGAGTCGCTGTCGGCCCACACGTGCCCAACCGTGCGCCGGTGGCGCGTAGGCGTTCTGACCAGCGGGAGCTTTCGTGGGCTGTCAGTCCTGCAAGGGGCTCAGCTGAGGGCGTTTGGGAGGGCGGTTGTCGCCTGAGGAGCGGCCGGTGAGGCGGCGACCGATCCAGGGCACGACGTGCGTGCGCGCCCATCGCAGCTCGGCCTTGGCGCGCAGCGTCCACGGCAAGGGCGGGGCGGGTGGGACGGTGGCGTTCCAGTCGAACGCGGGGTCGGCGCCGAGTGCGCACAGGACGGCCTCGGCCACCCGGCGGTGCCCCTCGGCGTTCAGGTGGATGCGGTCTTCGGCCCACAGCGCCGGGGAGTCGAACACGCGCTGGGAGAACAGGTCGACCACCACGGCGCCGTGGCGCTCGGCGGCGGCGTCGACGCCATCGATGAGCTTGGTGATCCTCGGCAGCAGGCGTGCGCTGCTGCGCATCCGTCGTGTCGGGTCGATCACGCGGAACATCAGCAGCTTCCCGGAACCCTCGGTCAGCCGGGCGGCGGCTTCGTCGATGCGGCCGAGCACCCGGTCGATGTCGCAACCAGGGCGCATCACGTCGTTCATGCCGCCCGCGAAGCTGGCCAGGTCTGGACGCATGTCGGCGGCCAGGCCGACCTGCTCGTCCACGATCTGACCGACGAGCTTCCCGCGCACCGCGAGGTTGGCGTACCGGAATCCGGGCGTGTCCTGCGCCAGTCGCGCCGCCACGAGGTCGGCCCAGCCTCGACAGGTGCCGTCGGGCAGCTCATCCGACATGCCCTCGGTGAACGAGTCGCCCACGGCGACAAAGGTTGTGTGTGTGCTCATCCCGGCGCGAGCCTACCCATCGGTAACAGTGGTGCGCCAGGACGTGGGTCACGTGCGGTCGGGGGTGTGGGCGTCCGGTGACTTCGCGGCGCCGGGAGGCGATTTGCCCGGCCCCCCGCCGCCAGGTTATCGAGGGGATGCTGAGAGGGGCCAGGTGGAGTTGGGGGGTGTGGATGGAGGTCAGGCGGGGATTGTGGTGGGGCGGTTGAGGTATCGGCGGAGGGTGGCTACGGCGGCGCGGCCTGCTCGGTTGGCGCCGATGGTGCTGGCGGAGGGGCCGTAGCCGACCAGGTGGATGCGGGGGTCGGCGGTGGTGTGGGTGCCGGTCATGGGGATGCCGCCGCCGGGGGCGCGCAGGGTGAGGGGGGAGAGGTGGGTCAGGGCGGCTCGGTAGCCGGTGGCGTAGAGGATGGCGTCGGCGGGGGTTTCGGTGTCGTCGGGCCAGTGGGCGCCGGTGGGGGTCAGGCGGGTGAACATGGGGTGGGGGGTGAGGTGGCCCTCGGCGAGGGCCTGCTCGATGCGGGGGGTGAGATGCAGGTCCGTGGCGCGGACCACGCTGGTGGGGGGCAGGCCTGCGGTGACGCGTTCGGCGACCTTGGCCACGGCGGCTCGGCCTTGGGCCTCGGTGAAAGGGCCGTGGCGGAAGACCGGGGGGCGGCGGGTCGCCCAGGTCGTGGTGGCGGCCAGCGGGGTGATCTCCAGGAGGGCCTCGATGGCTGAGGCGCCGCCGCCGACGACGATGACGTGCTGGTCGCGGAAGTCCTCAGGGGAGCGGTAGTCCACGCTGTGGAGCTGACGGCCGCGGAACAGCTCCTGGCCGGGGTAGCGGGGCCAGAACGGCTTGTCCCAGGTGCCGCTGGCGTTGATCAGGACCCGGGTGGTCCAAGTCTCGGCGGAAGCGGCGGCCGTGCGGGCGGTGACCAGGAGGCGGTTGTGGGGGGCTTCGGTCACCGAGTGGACGTGGCGGGGGCGCAGGACGGGGAGGGCGTATTCGGCTTCGTAGGCGGCGAAGTAGGCCGCGATGGCTTCCGAGGCCGGGTCGTCGGGGTCGTACGGGGGCAGGGGGAGGCCGGGGAGGGCGTGGAAGCCGTGGACCTTGTCCATGCGCAGGCCCGGACGGCGATGGAGCCAGGCGCCGCCGGGGGTGGGGTTGGCGTCGAGGACCGCGAAGTCGATGGCGTGCTTCTTGAGGAAGTAGGCGCTCGACAGGCCCGCTTGGCCCGCTCCGATCACCAGCACGTCGACGTCGGTCACACCACCTGCAACGCTCAGGCGGGCGGCGATATGCCGGGCGGGGTGCCGGGGCGCTCCAGGTAGGTCTGGTCCGGGGTGGCGAAGCCGAAGCCCGCGTACAGGCCGTGGGCGTCGGCGGTGTGCAGCATCCAGCGCAGGTGCGGGCCGGGGCCGTTGTCGATCATGTGGTGGACCAGGGCCTTGCCGAGGCCGTGGCCGCGGGCCGACGGGAGGACGAACACGTCGGCCAGGTAGGCCAGGCCGACGCCGTCGGAGAGGGCTCGGGCGAAGCCGACCTGGGTGCCGGTGGCCGACTCGTAGGCGCCGACCACGCGCCACGCGCCGCGCAGCTGGGTCTCGAACTGTTCCCTGGTGCGCCAGCGTCCCCAGTACGCCTCGGTGGACAGGAACGCCCAGACGGCGTCGGCGTCGATGCGGCTCGGGTCGTCGTCTAAGTCGTACACGGGGCGAAACTACCGGCCCGCGGCGTAGCGGGCGGGTGGGACGCCGATGGCGGCGGTGAACTCGCGGGTGAAGTGGGACTGGTCGCTGAAGCCGAGGTCGGTGGCGAGGGCGGCCCAGTCCACCGCGCCGCCCTCGTCGGCGCGGGCGGCGGCCTCGTGCATGCGGTAGCGGCGGATGACCCACTTGGGGCCGACGCCGACGTACTCGTTGAACAGGCGCTGCACCGAGCGCACCGTGCGGTCGAAGCGGGCGGCGAGGTCGTCCACCCTGGTCAGGGTGAGGTCGTCGGCGATGGCCGCGACCAGGGCGCGGGCCTCGGCGACGGCCGGGTCGGGGGGAGGGCACAGCGGCAGGAGCGCGGCTTCGGCCGCGTCGGTGTCGGGGATGCCCGCCACCGGGGGGAAGCCGGGGAGCAGGTCGGCGGCGGCGAAGCGCTCGTCGGTCATGGTCGAGACGCGCGCGCCCAGCCACGGCCGGAAACCACCCGGGTGGAACCGCACCCCGAGCACGGTGCCGCGGCCGGTCAGCGTGCGCCGGAACAGGCCGTGCAGGACGCCGTAGACCCAGGTGCCGTCGGGCTCGAAGACCAGGTGGACGTTCGGGTGCGGGACGACGCGCTGGGTGAACTCCTCCGACAGGTCCCACGAGACCCGCCAGAAGTACTCCACGAACGGCGCCAGCACGGGCGAGGGCGCCGCTTTGCGCAGGTCGAACTTCGTGCGCGCCGTCCTCGGGTCCAGCACGCCCGGACTCACCTCGTCCACCCCGGTATCCACCTGCACCCCGCCACGGTAAGCCCCGGCACCGACAGCCGTCGCGTTTCTTCAAGACCGCTCGTGACCTGCGGACATACTGTCTCCGCCATGGATCACAAGCTCATGGCCCAGGCAGCGGAGGCGGCATCGGCCGTCGCGGCGCGGGTCAGCCCCGACCAGTACGACCGACCGACCCCGTGCCCGGGGTGGGACGTGCGCGCGCTCGCCAACCACCTGACGCACTGGTCGGCGGTGATCTCCGAGCGCCGCGCCCGCAAGGAGGCGCCGCTGGAGTCCGAGGACGAGAACACCGACTACACCGGCGGCGACTGGCCCGCCTTCTTCGCCGCCCGCGTCGAGCGTGCCGTCGCCGCCTGGGGCGAGCCGGGGGCCTGGGACGGCGAGATCACGCTGGTGCAGAACCCCATGCCCGCGCAGACGATCGGCACGATGCTCTTCGCCGAGCTGGTCATGCACGGCTGGGACCTGGCCGCCGCCACCGGCCAGGACTTCACCGTCGCCCCGGAGGTGGCCGACGCGGCGCTGCGCGCGATCGGGGGCATGGCCGAGATGGGCCGCGAGTGGGGCGCCTTCGGCCCCGAGGTCGTCGTGCCCGCCGACGCGCCCACCCTGGACAAGGCGCTGGCGCTCAGCGGCCGGGACCCGGGCTGGCGTCCCTGACATAGTCTCGCCGCATGGCGTGGGACTTCGTGGTGGCGGGCGGCGGCATCGCCGGGGTGTCGGTGGCGGCCGAACTGGCCCGCCGCGGGTCGGTGCTGCTGGTGGAGGCCGAGCCCGCGCTCGCCGTGCACACCACCGGCCGCTCCGCCGCGATCTTCCTGCCCTCCTACGGCGGCCCGATCATCCGCGCCCTGACCGCAGCCTCCCGCCCCCGCCTGGCCGACGGCCTGCTCACCCCGCTCCCCATGCTGTGGCTCGGCGAGGACGCCACCACCGAGATCCCCGGCTCCGTGCCGATCGATGTCGCCCGCGCCCGCCAGTTCTGCCCCGCGCTGCGCCCCGACGCCTTCACCAGCGCCGCACTGGACGAGCACACCGCCGACATCGACGCGATGGGACTGCACCAGCACTACGTCCGCGAGCTGCGCTCCCGCGGCGGCGAGATCCGCAAAGGCGCCCCGATCACCGCCCTCACCCGCAACGGCGCCTGCTGGCGGGTCGGCATCGGCCCCGACACGGTGGGCGCGGGCCAGGTCGTCGCCGCCGCGGGCGCGTGGACCGACCGCCTCGCCGAGCTGGCCGGGGTGCCGCCGGTCGGGCTGCGTCCGCTGCGCCGGACCGTGGCCATCGCCGCGGGCGAGCCGATCGATCCCGCCTGGCCGCTGGTCGCCGACGTCGCCGAGACCTGCTACTTCCGCCCCGAGTCCGGCGCGCTGCTGGTCTCGCCCGCCGACGAGACGCCCAGCGAGCCCGTTGACGCCAGGCCCGAGGACCTCGACGTCGCGCGCGCCCTGGACCGGGTCAACGAGATGACCACGCTGAAGCTGCGCACCGTGCGCACCGCGTGGGCGGGCCTGCGCACCTTCGCCCCCGACCGCGGCCCGGTCGTCGGGGCGCGCGCCGGGCACCCCGGGTTCGCGTTCTTCGCCGGGCAGGGCGGCTACGGCATCCAGATGGCCCCGGCGCTGGCCGCCGCGGGCGCCGCGGCCATCGCGGGCGAGCCGATCCCCGCCGACGTCGCGGTGACCGCCGAGCAGCTTTCGCCCGATCGGTTCGCGTGACTAGGGTTACGCACCAGTAAGCGGCGGAGGGAGTCCCATGACGGACATGCGCTCGCGGCTCGCCGGGATCGTCGGTGAGGCCAACGTGCGAGACGGCGCGGACGCGGGGGAGGACTACGCCCGCGACGAGGGGCTCACCAGCCAGGCCACCCGGCCCGCCTTCGTCGTCAAGCCGGGCAGCGCGGCCGAGATCGCCGAGATCCTCACCGCCGCCACCGAGACCGGCACCCCGGTCACCGCGCGCGGCAGCGGCACCGGGCTCTCCGGGGCCGCCGTGCCGCGCGCCGAGGCGATCCTGGTCTCCTTCGAGCGGATGAACCGCGTCCTGGAGATCGACACCGACAACCACGTCGCCGTGGTGCAGCCCGGCGTGACGCTGCGCGAGCTGGACGAGAAGACCGCCGAGCACGGCCTCGTCTACCCCGTCTACCCCGGTGAGCTGGGCGGGAGCCTCGGCGGCAACGTGGCGACGAACGCGGGCGGCATGCGCGCGGTGCGCTACGGCGTGACCCGCCACCACGTGCTGGGCGTGGAGGCGGTGCTGCCCACCGGCGAGGTGATCCGCTCCGGCGGCAAGTACGTCAAGGCCAGCACCGGCTACGACCTCACCCAGCTGATCGTCGGCTCGGAGGGCACCCTCGCCCTGGTCACCGAGGCCACACTGAAGCTGCAGCCCAGGGTCGCCCACCAGGCGACGATCCTGGCGCCCTTCGGCGACCTGGCCGCCGTGGTCGGCGCGGTCCCCAAGGTGGTGGCCAGCGGCATCGGGCCGCTGATCCTGGAGTACATCGACGCCATGACGATGGGCGCGATCACCTACACCCACGACTTGCAGCTCGGCATCCCCGACAGCGTCCGCGACACCTCCCAGGCCTACCTGGTGGTGATGCTGGAGAACCGCGACGCCGACCGCCTCGACGACGACATCGCCGCCACCGGCGAACTGCTCACCGGCCTCGGCGCGGTCGACGCCTACGTGCTGCCCGGCCCCTCGGCGCGGCGCCTGATCGAGGCCCGCGAGCAGGCCTTCCACACCGCCAAGAACGCGGGCGCCGACGACGTGATCGACACCGTGCTGCCGCGCGCGGCGCTGCCGGAGTTCATGGCCCGCGTGCAGAAGATCGCCCAGGAGACCGAGACCTTCGTCGTCGGCTGCGGGCACGCGGGCGACGGGAACGTGCACCTGGCGGTGTTCCAGAAGGACGCCGACAAGCGCGGCAAGGCCCTGCACGGGCTGTTCGCCGCGAGCATGGAGCTGGGCGGCGCGATCTCCGGCGAGCACGGCGTCGGCCACGCGAAGAAGCAGTACTTCCTCGACCTGGAGGACCCGGCCAAGATCGCGCTGATGAAGCGCGTCAAGCACGCCTTCGACCCGGAGGGCGTGCTCAACCCCGGTGTCCTCTTCGACTGACGGAACGGACCACATGAACGCCCCCATGAACGGCGCCCAGTCCCTCATCCGCACGCTCGTCGACTCCGGTGTCGACGTGTGCTTCGCCAACCCCGGCACCTCGGAGATGCACTTCGTCGCCGCGCTGGACACCGTCCCGGAGATGCGCGGTGTGCTCGCCCTGTTCGAGGGCGTGGTGACCGGCGCGGCCGACGGCTACGGGCGGATGGCCGACAAGCCCGCCGCGACGCTGCTGCACCTGGGCCCCGGCATGGTCAACGGCCTGGCCAACCTGCACAACGCCCGCCGCGCCCGCACCCCGATCGTCAACGTCATCGGCGACCACGCGCTCACCCACAAGGGCTTCGACGCGCCGCTGGAGTCCGACATCGACGGGCTCAACGCCTGGACGAACGGCTGGAGCCGCACCTCGGGCGACCCGGCGTCGGTGGGCAAGGACGCCGCCGAGGCCGTCGCCGCCGCCCGCGGGGGCCGCATCGCGAACCTGGTGCTGCCCGCCGACGTGTCCTGGGGCGAGGGCGGCGAGGCCGCTGCCGAGGTCCTCCCGCCCGCGCCCGCCACCGTCGCCGACGACCGGATCAGCGAAGTGGCGGACGCACTCGGCGAGAACACCGTGCTGCTGCTGGGCTCCGGCGTCACCCGCGAGCGCGGCCTGCGCGCCGCGAGCCGCATCGCCGCCGCCACCGGGACCAAGCTGTTCGCCGAGACCTTCCCCGCGCGCATCGAGCGCGGCGCGGGCCTGCCCGCCGTCGACCGGCTCGGCTACCTCGCCGAGCAGGTGCAATGGCAGCTCACCGGCGTGAGGAACCTGGTGCTGGTCGGGGCGAAGGCCCCCGTGTCGTTCTTCGCCTACCCCGGCAAGCCCAGCGAGCTGACCCCCGATGGCTGCCAGGTGCACGTTCTGGCCGAGGTCGGCGACGACGTGCTCGACGCCATGGAACGCCTGGCCGAGGCGGTCGCCGCCGACACCGAGCCGGTGCTGAAGGAAGCCTCCCGGCCCGAGCTGCCCACCGGCGACCTCACCCCGCAGAACTGGGCTGACGTCATCGGCGCGCTGCTGCCCGACGGCGCGATCATCTCCGACGAGTCCAACACCTCCGGCATCCTGGTGCCGACGGCGACCGCGGGCGCCCCGCGCCACGACGTGCTGACCCTGACCGGCGGCGCGATCGGCCAAGGCCTGCCGGTCGCGGTCGGCGCGGCGATCGCCTGCCCCGACCGGCCGGTGGTCTGCCTGCAGTCCGACGGCTCGGCGATGTACACGATGTCGGCGCTGTGGACGATGGCCAGGGAGAACCTCAACGTCACCACGGTGCTGCTCAACAACCGCGCCTACGCCATCCTGCGCATGGAACTCGCCCGCGTCGGCGTGGAAGGCGCGGGCCCCAAGGCGAAGTCGCTGCTCGACCTGTCCACACCGGACATGGACTTCGTGGCGATCGCCCAGGGAATGGGCGTCCCGGCGACCCGGGCGCGCACCGCCGAGGAGCTGGCCGAGCAGTTCCAGCGGGCCCTGGCCGAACCCGGCCCGCACCTCATCGACGCGCTCGTCCCGCCGCTGCTCTGAGCCCGCACGTGCGGGCGCCCCCTCCTCCCGCCCGGTCGGGAGAGGGGGCGCCACGCCGCCTCAGAGTCGTTGTTCCCTCCGCTTACCCGTCAGTGCCCGCGTCCACATCGGCGTCCACGTCCGCGTCGACACCGGCGTCGATGTCCGCGTCGGCGTCCACGTCGGCATCCACATCAGCGTCGATGTCCGCGCCCAGGTCCACGTCCGCGTCCACGCCGGCGTCGATGTCCGCGTCGACACCGAGGTCGAGGTCCACGTCCGCGTCGAGGTCGACGTCCGCGTCCACGCCGAGGTCGATGTCGATACCGATGCCGCCGCCGTCGCCCTCGTCACCGCCGGGGACCTGCGGGTCGTCGGCGTCGATGCCGTCGAACTCGACGTGACCCCACTGGATCTCACCGCTGTCGAGCACGCCGAGGTCGATGGTGCCGCCGGAGAAGCCGTCGTTGACCTCCGCGACCACGTTCGGGCCGCCGCCGATGCCGCCGTCGGTGCCCGCGTCGACTCCGGCGTCGATGTCCGCGTCGACACCCGCGTCCACGTCCACACCGGCGTCCACACCGGCGTCCACGTCCACGTCGGCGTCGAGGTCGGCGTCCACATCAGCGCCGAGGTCGGCGTCGACACCCAGGTCGATGTCGATGCCGTCACCGTCGCCGCCGAGGTCGACGTCCACGACCGGGCCGTCACCGAGATCGACGTCGACGCCGGCGTCCACGTCGCCGTCCACCCCGGCGTCGACATCCACGTCTGCATCCACGTCTGCGTCGACACCGGCGTCCACATCGGCGTCCACATCGGCGTCAAGGTCGACGTCGGCGTCGATGTCCACCCCGAGGTCGAGGTCGATGTCCCCGATGATGCCCAAATCGATGATGAGCCCGCAGCAGTTCTGGGTCTCGGAGGGCGCGGCGGACTCGGCTGCGGTCGCCGATGCCCCCGTCGCGGTCATACCGAGCGCGAGCACGGACGCGCCGAGGGCGGTGCCGAGTCGTCTTGCCGCAATGCGCATGCTGTCTCTCCTAGCTGGACGGACGTTGCGGTCACTTCCGAGCCTGGCAGACAGAATGCGGCCCGACGATTCATCGGACGAGTGGAAATGATAGGACCCGATCAGTGCCATCCGAGCGGGTACCGGCCCCGAACCGCCTCACCGATCGTGGCCACCAGTGGGCAAACCACGGGATCGGGCGTACTCATTCGTGGCTTATCAGGGGGTGTCGTTCACGACAACCGGAGCATCCGGGGCGCGGTCGTCGGCGCGGGCGCGCCTGCTCGCCTCGTTCATCTCGATGACGTCGGTGGCCCAGTCGCCGACTTCCCTGGCGATGTCGCGCACGGCTCCGGCGATGATCTGGGCGATGCGGCCGACGTGGTCGGCGGCGGACTCCGTCAGCTCCTGCACCGTGTCCTTGCGGGTCTCGAACTCGCTCACCATCGCGCTGCTCCTCACGCCGCACGCCGTGCGCGGTCGTCGTCGACGGTACCGGCCGGGGCGCGGTTCGGGAGCGCGAGCCGCACGATCTTGCCGAACACCGAGCCGAGCTGCTTGGCGAGTCCGCCGGTGTTGTACGGCAGCCCGTACTTCGCGCAGATCGCCCGCACCTCGGGCGCGATCTGCGGGTAGCGCCGGGCCGGGATGTCCGGGAACAGGTGGTGCTCGATCTGGTGGGAGAGGTTGCCGGTGAGCACGTGGAACAGCGGGCCGCCGGTGATGTTGGCCGAGCCCAGCATCTGCCGGTAGTACCACTGCCCGCGGGTCTCGTCCCGCGTCTCCTCCTCGGTGAAGGACTCCACACCGGTGGGGAAGTGGCCGCAGAAGATGATGGAGAAGGCCCACAGGTTGCGCACGAGGTTGGCTGTGGCGTTGCCGACGAGAGTCGGCACGAACAGCGGGCCGGTCAGCGCGGGGAACAGCGCGTAGTCCTTGATGACCTGCTTGATCCCCTTGTGCCACATGCGCTTGCGCTCCGGCGCGGTCTCCGACCACGCCTTCTCCCCGGAGGCCACCTTCTCGATCTCCAGGTCGTGCAGCATGACGCCCCACTGGAAGAACACGGCCAGCAGCGTCGCGTACACGGGATTGCCGAGGTAGTACGGGTTCCACTTCTGCTCGGTGTCCATGCGCAGGATGCCGTAGCCGATGTCGCGGTCCTTGCCGAGGATGTTGGTGTAGGTGTGGTGCACGTAGTTGTGCGAGTGCTTCCAGTTCGCCGCGGGCGCGACGGTGTCCCACTCGAACATGCGGGAGTTCAGGGCCGGGTCGCGCATCCAGTCGTACTGGCCGTGCATGACGTTGTGGCCGATCTCCATGTTGTCGAGGATCTTCGACAGCGACAGCGCGCCGACCCCGGCCAGCCACGCGGGCGGCAGGAAGCCCAGGAACAGCAGGCCGCGCCCGGCGACCTCCAGCGCGCGCTGGACCTTCACCACGTCGTAGATGTACTTGCGGTCGGCCTCGCCGAGGTCGGCGAGCACGCGGTCGCGCAGCTCGTCGAGGTCGCGGCCGAGCGCGGCGAACTGGGCGGGGGTGAGCTGGGGAGCCATGTGGTGCCTGCCCTTCAGATGTCGATGGTCACGTCGCCGACCGGGACCCGGACGCACAGCTGGATCTCCTCGTCCTCCTCCGCGGAGACCTCACCGCTGCGCGCGTCGCGCACGCACCCGGCGGTCTTGACGCTGGTGCAGGAGAAGCAGATGCCCATGCGGCAGCCGTGCTCCGGTGTCAGGCCCGCGGCCTCGGCCTGCTCCAGCAGCGTCCGCCCGGAGTTCGGCGCGCTGCGCCCGCTGCGGGCGAAGGTCACCGTGCCCTTCGCCTCGCCGGCTGCCTCGCCGGTCGCGTCGGCGAGGCCCGCGGACACCGGCGCGGGGGCGAACTCCTCGGTGCGCAGCCGCCCGGCGGCGCCGAGACGGGTGTAGATCTCGCGGACGGAGCTCATGAGCCCGGGTGGGCCGCACAGGTAGGCGGGGGCGTCGGCGAACCAGGGCGCCGCGGCGCGCAGGTGCTCCTCGGTGCAGAAGCCGCGCAGGTCGCCTGCATCGGTGTCGGCGTCGGTGTAGGCCAGGACGAGCCGGACGCCCACGGTCCGCTCGGCCAGGGCGCGCAGCGCGAACAGGTGCGGCACGTCGGACTGGCGGCGGGCGTAGTGCAGGAAGACGACCTCGCCGCGGTGGTCTTCCTCGGCCAGGGTGCGCAGCATCGACAGGACCGGGGTGATCCCGCTGCCGCCGCTGATCAGCAGCAGCCGCTCGGGCCGCCGGGCGCCGAGGGTGAACGCCCCCTCGGCCTGCGAGAGGTGCACGACCAGGCCCGGTCGGGCGTTGGCGTGCAGCCAGCCGGAGACGAGGCCGCCGTCGTGGGCCTTGACCGTGAGGTCGAAGCCGTCGCGGTGCTCGGAGGTGGCGGGGGAGTAGCAGCGGGTGCGGCGGACACCGTCGATGTCCACCGAGACCCGCACGAACTGCCCGGCGCTGAAGCCGCGCCAGCGGTGCGTCGGCCTGATGCTCAGCGTCACCGTGTCCGAGGTGGTTCGGTGCACGGCTGTGACCTGACCCCGGATGTCGTGAACGGTCAGCATCGGGTGTAGGAGTTCGAGGTATCGGTCCAGGCCATGCGGGGTGGCGAGCGCCTCCAGCAGGCGTAGTCCGGTGCCGAGCGCCATCGTCCCTCCCGGTCATCGTGAACAGATGTACACTGAAAGCGAAGCGCGGGAGAGGGCGGTCTGTCAACCGGGACGGCTGTGAGCCCCGCAACAAGGTGGTCGGAGCAGTGGTGGAGCACGCGCGTACGCTCACCGCCGTGAGTGATGTGGTCGTGGGGACCCGGCAGGAGCGCAAACGGCGGACGCGGCAGGCGCTGTTGGACGCGGCGCTGAGACTGCTGGACCGCAGCAGTCTCGCCGGGCTGAGCCTGCGCGAGGTCACCCGCGAGGTGGGCATCGTCCCGACCGCCTTCTACCGCCACTTCGCCTCGATGGACGAGTTGGGCGTCGCCCTCGTCGAGGAGAGCATGCGCACCCTGCGCGGGATGCTCCGCGAGGCCCGCAAGGCCGACATGGACGACGCGATCCGCAGCTCGGTGCGCATCCTGGCCGACCAGGTCCTCGCCGGGGAGAACCACTTCCGCTTCCTCATCCGCGAGCGCCACGGCGGTGTGCCCGACGTGCGCCGCGCCATCGCCACCGAGCTGCGCTTCATCGGCAGCGAGCTGGCCACCGACCTCGCCCGCTTCCCGGGGATGTCCGCATGGGACGCCGACGACCTGCGCATGGCCGCCGACCTCATGGTCTCCGGCATGCTCGGCATCGTCACCGCGCTGCTCGACGCCCCCCGCGACCCCGAGCACGTCGACGCCGCGCTGAAGGTGGGCGAACGGCAACTGCGCATCGTCGCCCTGGGCATGGCGCACTGGCGGGTGCGCTAGGCCGCCGGTCACCTGCGGACGACCGAATCCTGACGCGCCGCTGTTATAGCCGAACGTACGGATTGTTATTTCCTGGTATCTTCGCAGGTCACAGCGAACAGGCCGACAAATGGCAAAGTTGACCACCTGCCGGAGTGCACCCACGAGGTGGTAAACCACTCGTGTGACGGCCAACACTGTCGTAGGCGTCCCGACGGAGACCGCTGCGGGTGAGCGGCGAGTGGCGCTCGTGCCGAAAGTGGTCGAGAAACTGCGTTCGCGCGGCCTCGACGTCGTTGTCGAACCGGGCGCCGCCACCGCCGCGCTCATTCCCGACGACGCCTACACCGCCGCCGGGGCCACCCTCGGCGATCCCTGGCAGGCCGACCTCGTGGTCAAGGTCGCCGCCCCCACCGCCGACGAGGCCGCGAAGCTGCGCCGCGGCGCGTCGCTGATCGGCTTCCTCGCCCCGCTCACCGCGCCCGCCGGGATCTCCGCGCTGCGCGAGGCGGGGGTGACCGGGTACGCGGTGGAGTCGATCCCGCGGATCTCCCGGGCCCAGTCGATGGACGCGCTGTCCTCGCAGGCCAACGTCGCCGGATACCGGGCGGCGCTACTGGCCGCCGAGCACCTGACCCGCTTCTTCCCGATGCTGACCACCGCCGCGGGCACCGTCCCGCCCGCCAAGGTGCTGGTGCTCGGCGTCGGTGTCGCGGGCCTGCAGGCGCTGGCCACCGCCCGGCGCCTCGGCGCGCGCACCACCGGCTACGACGTGCGCCCGGAAGTCGCCGAGCAGGTCCGCTCGGTCGGCGCGCAGTGGCTGGACCTCGGCATCGAGGCCGGGGGCAGCGGCGGCTACGCCCGCACCCTCACCGACGCCGAGCGCGAGGAGCAGCAGCACCAGCTCGGCAAGGCCATCGGCGGGTTCGACGCGGTCATCACCACCGCGCAGGTCCCCGGGAGGACCGCGCCCCGGCTGGTCACCGCCGAGGCGGTCCGCGGCATGCGGCCCGGCGGCGTCGTGGTCGACCTGGCGGGCGAGTCCGGCGGCAACTGCGAGCTGAGCGAGCCCGGCGGCACGGTCGTCGCCCACGACGTCACCGTCACCGCGCCGCTCAACCTCCCCGCCACGATGCCCGAGCACGCCAGCGAGCTGTACGCGCGCAACGTGCTCGCGCTCATCGAACTGCTCGTCGACGACTCCGGCGCGCTGCGGCCGGACTTCGCCGACGAGATCGTCCGCGGCGCGTGCGTCACCGGGGAGGGGGAGTAGATGCTGCTGCAGAACCTGGCCGTGCTCGTGCTCGCGGGCTTCGTCGGCTTCCTGGTCATCTCCAAGGTGCCCAACACCCTGCACACGCCGCTGATGTCGGGCACCAACGCCATCCACGGCATCGTGCTGCTGGGCGGCCTCATCGTCCTGGGCCTCGGCGCCGAGGGCACCCTCGACAAGATCCTGCTGGTGATCGCGATCGCCTTCGGCACGATCAACGTCGTCGGCGGGTTCCTGGTCACCGACCGCATGCTCGGCATGTTCAAGGGCCGCTCCGGCAGCGCCAAGGACGCGGGCAAGGAGGAGACCACGCGATGACGGTCGTCCAGATCCTCTACATCGTCGCCTTCGCCCTGTTCGTCTACGGGCTGATGGGCCTGACCGGCCCGCGCACCGCCGTGCGCGGCAACTGGATCGCCGCGGCGGGCATGGGTGTCGCCGTGATCGCCACGCTGATGATCCCCGGCATGGGCAACTGGTGGCTGATCCTGCTCGGCATCGCCATCGGCACCGCGGTCGGCGTGCCCTCGGCGCGGCAGGTCAAGATGACCGCGATGCCGCAGATGGTGGCGCTGTTCAACGGCGTCGGCGGCGGCGCGGTCGCGCTGATCGCGTGGGTCGAGCACCGCCAGAGCGACGGGTTCGCCCACGGCGCCGCCTACGTCGCGATCGCCAGCCTGTTCGCCGCGCTCGTCGGGTCGGTGTCGTTCTGGGGCTCGCTGATCGCCTACGGCAAGCTCCAGGAGATCCTGCCCGGCAGGCCGATCGGCGCGGGCAGGCTCCAGCAGCCGGTCAACCTCCTGCTGCTCGCGGGCGCCGTCGCCTGCGGCGTGGCGATCGTGGCGGGCGTCTCCGCCGAGATCCTCGTCATCGGGCTGCTGGTGCTGGCGGCCGCGCTGGGCGTGCTCGTCGTGCTGCCCATCGGCGGCGCCGACATGCCGGTCGTGATCTCCCTGCTCAACGCGCTCACCGGGCTCAGCGCCGCGGCGATGGGCCTGGCGCTGGACAACACCGCGCTGATCGTCGCGGGCATGATCGTCGGCGCGTCCGGCACCATCCTGACCAACCTGATGGCCAAGGCCATGAACCGCTCCATCCCGGCGATCGTCGCCGGGGGGTTCGGCGGCACCGGCGGCCCGGCCGCCGAGGTCGACGGCGACCGCAGCGTCCGCAAGACCAACGCCTCCGACGCCGCGATGCAGATGGCCTACGCCAACCAGGTCGTGGTCGTCCCCGGCTACGGCATGGCCGTCGCCCAGGCCCAGCACGTCGTGCGGGAGATGGCCGACCTGCTGGAATCGCGCGGTGTGCCGGTGTACTACGCCATCCACCCGGTGGCGGGCCGCATGCCCGGCCACATGAACGTCCTGCTCGCCGAGGCCGACGTGCCCTACGAGCGGCTCAAGGAGATGGAGGACATCAACGGCGAGTTCGGCCGCACCGACGTTACCATCGTCATCGGCGCCAACGACGTCACCAACCCCGCGGCCCGCACCGACCCGTCCTCGCCGATCTACGGCATGCCGATCCTCAACGTGGACGAGAGCCGCTCGATCATCGTGCTCAAGCGCGGCATGGCGGCGGGGTTCGCAGGCGTCGACAACACCCTCTACTTCGACCCCAAGACCGCCATGCTCTTCGGCGACGCCAAGGCCTCGGTCGCCGAGCTGGCCGAGGAGCTGAAGGGCATCTGAGGGACCGGGCTGGATAGTCGGTCCGCGCGGGTGAAGACTGGGGCCATGAGCCAGCCCGCCGTCATCGACAGCGCCGAACTCGGGCTGTTCGGGCCCGACTCGGTGACCTGGCAGCTGCACGCGGACCCCGCGGCGTTCCTCGGCGGCGTGCGCAGCCTGTTCCTGCAGGCCCTGCACCCCAGGGTGGTCGCGGGGGTGATGCAGAACTCCGACTTCCGCAACGACCCGCTGGGCAGGCTGGAGCGCACCGCGGACTTCATCGGCCGGGTCACCTACGGCACCGTCGACGAGGCGCGGGCCGCGGGCGCCCGCATCCGGCGGGTGCACAGGGCGTTGTCGGCGACCGACCCCGGCACCGGCGAGCGCTACGGCTTGGACGACCCGGAACTCCTGATGTGGGTGCACTGCACCGAGGTGGGCTCGTTCCTGAGCGTCGCGCGCCGCGCCGGCTACCCGATCACCAAGGCCCACGCCGACCGCTACCTGCACGAACAGCGCACCAGCGCGGGGCTCGTCGGCCTCGACCCGGAGACCGTGCCCAGCACCGTCGAGCAACTGCGCGACTACTTCGTCAGGGCGTACCCGAGCCTGCGGCACACCCCCGACGCCGCCGAGGTCGGTGATTTCCTGCACCGCCCGCCCTTGAAAGGCAGGCTCGCGATGGTGACGCCCTTGTACCAGGTCGCCATCGGTCGCTTGGCCTATTCGCTGCAACCGGAGTGGGCGCGGCGGATGTGGGGCGCGCGGAGCTATCCGGAAACGGTCACCACCGGCATGCTGCGGGCACTTCGGGCGGCCGCGTTCGCGGTGCCTGAGCGATTCCTGGCCGACGACGGACCAGAACCGGCACCGGTCACCGCCGTTCGCAGGCTGGGGCAGTGGGCGGCGCCTTCACCGGAGCGCCTGCCCCGGATATAGCCGATCGGTCCGGACGCCGGGACCGGCGTCCGGACGAAACGGAACTCAGCTGTGGGCTTCCTGGAATCGCATCACCAGCGCCTGCGGGATGCGGCCGCGCTCGGCGATGGTCTCCCCCTGGCTGCGGGCCCATTCCCTGATCGCCTGGTTGTCCGGCTTGTCGGCGGCCTGGGCCTTGCGCCCCGCGACCTTGCCGCGCTTGGTGCCGGTCTTGCGGGCGTGGCCGACGAACTCGGCCAGCGACTCGCGCAGGCGCGTGGCGTTCTCCGCGGACAGGTCGATGAGGAAGTCCACGCCGTCGATGGCGAAGGCGATGGTCTCATCGGCCTTGCCACCGTCGAGATCGTCCACCAACTCGACAACGGTCTTCTGTGCCACGGTTTCCTCCGGATTGGTCTGAGCCTGTCGGAATCGGTCAGCCGGGTATTCCGTCGCCGATGTCGGAGATCTTATCGGTTCGCGGGCCCGGCGGGCATCAGGCCGCGCCGACTCGCCGGCCGAAAGCGGAGCGGAACAATCTTCAGCTTCGCGATCAGGGCGAATTCTGTGCATTTCCCCGGGCAAGTCCCCCCGGCAAGTCCCCCCGGCGAGTTACCCGGAGACGGCCAACCGCAGGGCGCGTTCGGCGATGCCGACGAGTCGGGGGTCGCCCGGGTCGGACTCCTTGCCGAGCCACACCGCCTGGACGACCTTGACGCTGTTGCCCTCCCGGCCGGTGACGAACGCGGCCCCGTCGAAGCGCGGCGCGAGCCCGGCGGGCCAGACCCCCTCCAGGTCGCGCACGCCGCCGGAGCCGGGCTCGTCGGCGACCCCGCGCAGCTCGGTGGCCGTGGCGCTCGCGGCGAAGCGCAGCACCGTGACCAGCAGCGCGGCCCGCCCGTCCTCGGACTCGGCGGCGAAGCGGGCCCGGATGACCTGGTTGCAGCCGTTGCGCTCCAGCCACGCCCTGATGTCGCCGTAGACGGCCCCGGCGCAGTCCGCCTCCGCGGCCGCGCCGTGCGCGGTGAAGGCCACGCCGTCGACCCCGACCGGGGCGGGCGGGGTGCGCGGATCGGTCCGCGACGCCGAGTCCGCCGAGCTGATCGCCAGCACGATCCCGACCACGAGCAGCACGACGACCAGCGCGGCGGCCGCGATCGGCAGCCAGCGCGGGCCCCGGCGGGCGCTGCGCGCCGCCGCCTGCCTCGGCGTCGGGCTGGCCTGGACGGGCCGGGCGACGGCGGCCTTGGGGATGAAGGTCGTCCGGGTGGCGGGCGCGGACTCCGGGAAGCCCTCGGCGACGAGCGCGGCGGTGTCCAGGTCGACGCCCGGGTGCAGCGCGGACAGCAGCCGGGCGGCCTGCGGCGCCGAGCACGCGTGGTCGTGGGTGGCCAGCTCGCGCACGGCGGCCAGCAGGGTCAGCGTCTCCGGGTGCAGGATGCGGATGCCGCGCACCAGGTCCGCCGTCGGCTGGACCACCTGCTTGACGTACGGCCCGACGGCGATCACCACGCCCACCGGCAGCGGCTCCACCCGCGCGGCGTGCAGCCGCTCGGCCACCTCGGCGCCCGCGGCCAGCGCGGGGTCGGCCGGGTTCGTGGCGCCGTCGGGGCGCACCAGCGGCCAGCCGTCGGTCTTCCACTGGCCGCTCAGCGGCGCCTCCAGCCGCACGGCCGGGTCCGGCAGGTCGATCCCGACCACGACGACCAGCCCGCGCGGCACCAGGATCACCGCGTCGAGGCGGTGCTCGAAGTCCGGCGGCCGGATGTCGACCAGGGCGACACCGCCCAGCACCGAGTGGCCAGGGCCCAGCGAGGCCAGCGCGGCCCGCACGTCGGCGCCGACCATCGCCGCGCCGCTCGAATCCCCGAATCGAACCAGCCGCACGTCACACCTCCCGATCGGCGTGATTTCCGGTCAGTATCCGGATCAACACGCTAGCGGTCGCGGAGTTCACCCGATCGCGTGGCCCGCGATGCCGGATGTGACTCGGGTGGTGATGGTGGTTCGTGTGGCCAAAGTGTTCGGTTGCGGGCACAATGGCATCCGGGTGATACCGCGCCCGTGCCCGCGGCGGGCCACCGGAACGACAGGGACGTAGGGGAAGACGATCCTCGTCGAGCACCGGAGGTCAGCAGTGAGCACCCGTGGAAACACCCGAGGCGTGGTGTACGTCCACTCGTCGCCGACTGCGGTATGCCCGCACGTCGAGTGGGCTATCTCCGGCACGCTGGACGCGCGCGCCGAGCTGCGCTGGACGCCGCAGCCCGCCGCCCCCGGCCAGCTGCGCGCCGAGTACGCCTGGACGGGCGAGCCGGGCAGCGGCGCCCGCCTGGCCTCGGCCCTCCGCGCCTGGCCGATGATCCGCTTCGAGGTCACCGAGGACCCCAGCCCCGGCGTCGACGGCGAGCGCTGGTGCTACGCCCCCGCCCTCGGCATCTGGCACGCCCGCACCAGCGCCAACGGCGACATCGTCGTCGGCGAGGACCAGCTGCGCGCCCTCGCCGCGGGCGCGCGCGGCGGCGAGTCCTTCGCCTTCAAGGTCGACGAACTCCTCGGCGCCTCCTGGGACGAGGCCCTGGAGCCCTACCGCCGCGCGGGCGACGGCGCGCCGATCACCTGGCTGCACCAGGTCGGCTGATCCCCGGGTGCGGCAGGCGACTCGGGGATACCGTGGAGGCGTGCGCGCAGAACGCCAGACCTGGCTGCTCCCGGCGGTCCTGATCGCGGTGGTCGTCACCGCGGCGGGCGGCCTGCTCGCCCGCGACCTCTACGCCGAGTCCGCGCCCGCCACCACGCAGCGCCCGGTGGTCCCCAGCACCAGTGCGGTCCCCCCGTCCGAACAGCCCGGCTCCCGCGCGGTCCAGGGCACCGAGGACGCCATCCGGCACCCGATGTACGAGACCGTCCGCCAACTCCTGCAGACGCACTTCGACGCCATCAACGGCCGCAGCTACGAGCGCTGGATGACCACGGTCACCAGCACCCACATCGAGAACCGCCCCGAGGACGACTGGCGGGTCGCCTACCGCTCGACCCAGGACGGCAGCGTGGTCGTGCACCGCATCGAGGCGGGCCCGGCCGACCGCGCCCGCGTCCTGCTCGGCTTCACCAGCACCCAGGACCTGGCGGACACACCGCCGGAGCTGCCCGAGACCTGCATCCGCTGGCGCGTGGTCTACGCGCTGGCGGTGGAGAACGGCGCGTGGCGCATCGACGCGGGCACCACCGGCGCCAGCCCCCAGCACGACCCCTGCTGACCGGAGACGCGAGAAGAGGCGCGGCCCACTCGGGGCCGCGCCTCTTCTCGCGTGTCGGTGGCTAAGCCGTGAAGGCCAGCGCCACGTTGTGGCCGCCGAAGCCGAACGAGTCGTTGATTGCCGCCTGCAGCTCCACCTTGCGCGGCTGACCCGACACCACGTCCAACCCGACCCTCGGGTCCAGCTGCTCCAGGTTCCGGGTCGCCGGGATGACGCCGTAGTAGATCGACAGCAGCGTGATGATGCTCTCGACCGCGCCCGCCCCGCCGACCAGGTGCCCGAGCGCCGACTTGGGGGCGGTGAGCACCACGTGCTCGCCGATGGCCTTGCGGATGGCCGCGGCCTCGCCGACGTCGCCGACCACCGTGGAGGTGGCGTGGGCGTTGACGTGGCCGATGTCGGCGGCGGTCAGCCCGGCCATGCGCACGGCGTGCTCGATGGCCCGGATCTGGCCGATGCCGTCGGGGTGGTTGCCGGTGATGTGGTGGGCGTCGGAGGTCATGCCGAAGCCCGCGAGCCTGCCGTACACCCGGGCCCCGCGCGCGGCGGCGTGGTCGGCGCGCTCCAGCACCAGCACGCCCGCGCCCTCACCGAGGATGAAGCCGTCGCGCTCGGTGTCGAACGGGCGGGACGCGCGGTCCGGCTCGTCGTTGCGGGTGCTCAGCGTCCGCGACTGGGCGAAGCCCGCGACGGTGATCGGGTGGATGCACGCCTCGGCGCCGCCGGCGACGACCACGTCGGCGCGGCCGCTCTGGATCATCTGGTACGCCGTGGCCAGGCCTTCGGCGCCGGAGGCGCACGCCGAGGCCGGGGAGTGCACGCCCGCGCGGGCGCGCAGCTCGATGCCCACGTGGGCGGCCGGGCCGTTGGGCATCAGCATCGGCACCGTGAGCGGCGAGACCTTGCGCAGCCCGTGCGTCTCCAGGATGTCGTCCTGGTCGAGCAGGGTGACAGGGCCGCCGATACCGGTGCCGATGCTGACCCCGAGGCGTTCGGGGTCCACCGGCTCGTGCTCGTCGGACGGGAGCTCGTAGCCCGCGTCCGCCCACGCTTCCCGGGCCGCGATGATCGCGATCTGCTCGCAGCGGTCGAGCCTGCGGGCCTGCACGCGCGGCAGGACCTCGCTGGGGTCGACGGCGAGCTTCGCGGCCAGCTTCGCGGGCAGGTCGAAGCGGTCGACCCACTCGGACTCGTTGCGGGTGATGCCGTTCGCGCCCGCCAGCAGCGCTTCCCAAGTGGCGGACACGGTCCCACCGAGCGGCGTGGTGGCGCCGATGCCGGTGACGACTACGTCGACGTTGCTCATGGGTGTTCCTCCGCTAGCGGGCGTGGCCCGGGATGTGGGGGTGGATCAGACGTTCGCCGAGACGTACTTCACCGCGTCGCCGACCGTCTTGAGGTTGGCGAGCTCGTCGTCCGGGATCTTCACGCCGAACTTGTCCTCGGCCTGCACGGCGATCTCGACCATCGACAGCGAGTCGATGTCCAGGTCGTCCACGAAGGACTTCTCCGCGGTCACGTCGTCGGGAGAGACGCCCGCGACCTCCTCGACGATCTCGGCGAGGCCGGTGAGGATGTCCGAATCGCTGGGCTTGTCCGCCATCGCTGACGTCCTTCCTGTTGTGCTTGCCTGGCCGGCACGACACCGGCCGGGAAATCTGGTGGATCAGGGGCAGATGACGACCTGGCCCGCGTAGGACAGGCCGGCGCCGAAGCCCATGAGCAGCGCGACGTCGCCGGGCTTGATCCGGCCCGCGGCGCGCATGTGGTCCATCGCCATCGGGATCGAGGCCGATGAGGTGTTGCCGGAGAAGACGATGTCGTCGGCGACGACCATGTCCTCGCGGGCGCCCTTGGCGCGCAGCCGCTTGGCGATGGCCTCGATGATGCGCAGGTTCGCCTGGTGCGGGATCAGCACGTCGACGTCGGCGGGCTCGACGCCCGCCGCTTCCAGCGCGCGCAGCGCGATCGGGGCGATCTGGGTGGTGGCCCACCGGAAGACCGACTGGCCCTCCTGGTAGATCCACCGGCTGTCGCGCATGTGGATCATCTCGACCAGGTCGCCGCGGCTGCCCCACACGACCGGGCCGATGCCCGGGGTGTCGGCCGGTCCGACCACCGCGGCCCCCGCGCCGTCGGCGAAGATGATCGCGTTCGCCCGGTCGGTCGGCTCGACCCAGTCGGTCAGCTTCTCCGCGCCGATGACCAGAACCCGGCGCGCCGAGCCGGCGCGCACCAGGTCGGAAGCGGTGCCGAGGGCGTAGCAGAAGCCCGCGCACGCGGCGTTGAGGTCGAAGGCGCCCGCGGCCTTCACCCCGATCCGGTCGGCGACCTGGGCGGCGCCGTTGGGGATCGGGGTGGGCATGGTGCAGTTGGCGAGGATGACGGTGTCGACGTCGGACGGGGTCAGCCCGGAGTCGGCCAGGGCCTTGGTCCCGGCGGTCACGGCCATGTCGACCAGGCGCTCGTCCTTCTCGGCGAAGCGGCGCTCCCGGATGCCGACGCGCTCGCGGACCCACTCGTCGGTGGTGTCCATGATCTCGGCGAGGTCGTCGTTGGTGACGATGCGCTCCGGCTGGTAGCTGCCCACGCCCAGCAGGCGGGTCGCGGCCACGCCCTGGTTGATGTGCAATGCGGTCATGCCGAGGTGCTCCCGATCAGTTCGACCACCGCGTCGAGGTCGGCGGGGGACTTGAGGGCGGCGGTGGGGACGCCCTTCAGCTCGCGCTTGGCCAGTCCGACGAGCGCGCCCGCGGGCGGCAGCTCGATGATGGCGCGCACGTCGCGCTCGCGCATGGCCGCCATGCACAGGTCCCAGCGCACGGGGCTGGTGACCTGGGCGATCAGCCGGTCGAGTACGTCGGCCCCCGAGGTGACGACGGCGCCGTCGCGGTTCGACAGCAGGGTGTGCGCCGGGTCGGCCGGGGTTGCCAGCGTCGCGGCGTGGGCGGCCAGCGCCTCTTGGGCGGGGGCCATGTAGCGGGTGTGGAAGGCGCCCGCGACCTTGAGCAGGATGACCTTGGTGTCGGTCGGCGGCTCGGCGGCCAGCTCCTTGAGCGCCTGCGCGGACCCGGCGGCGACGATCTGCCCGGCGCCGTTGCGGTTGGCCGCGACGAGGTCGAGTTCGGCGAGCCGGGCGAGGTGGTCGGCCTCGGTGCCGCGCACGAGGGCGGCCATGCCGGTGGGCTCCAGCTCGCAGGCGGCGGCCATCTCCCGGCCGCGCACGGCGGCCAGCGCCAGCGCGTCGCGCTCGGCCAGCGACCCGGCCATGGCGGCCGCGGCGAACTCGCCGATGGAGTGCCCGGCGACGAGCGCGTCGGCGGGGACCTCGACCCGCTCGCGCAGCGCCGCGAAGGCCAGCAGGGTGGCCGCGACGATCAGCGGCTGGGTGATCGCGGTGTCCTTGATCTCGTCCGCGTCGGCCGTGGTGCCCAGTCGGGCCAGGTCCAGCCCGGTGACCTCGGAGAACTCCGCCAGGCGCTCGGCCGAGCCCGGGAGTTCGAGCCATGCCGACAGCATGCCGGGGGTCTGGGAGCCCTGTCCGGGCGCGAGTAGCGCGATCACCTATCTACTGAACACCGTCAGAGCGGGCGACGCGCATGCCGCCGCTGACGAAGTCGACCGCTCTGCTTTGTAGGAACCCTCCAAAGGTTGCTGTCAGGTGAACGCAAAGTGCCTGGACAAGTTGTGTGGACCGCCCGTTCGACTGTGCGCAGTGATACCTGTCACCACAGACCCCGCGCGCGGCTGAGCCTGCCGACGGCGAGCGCCACCCGCAGCACGAGCGCGTCCCTCGGGTCCGCCGCGTTGCGCCCGGTCAGCTCGGTCGCCTTCCGCAGCCGGTACCGGACGGTGTTCGGGTGCACGAACAGCTGCCGCGCGCACGTCTCCAGCACCCCGCCCGCTCCCAGGTAGGCCTCGACGGTCTCCAGCAGCGCCCCGCCCGCCTCCTCCAGCGGCCGCGCCACCCGGTCGATCAGCTGCCACTCGGCCTCCGGGTCCCCGGCGAGCGCCCGCTCCGGCAGCAGGTCCACCGAGCGCACCGGCCGCGGCGCCTCCGGCCAGGCCACCACGGCCCGCAGTCCGGACAGCGCGTCCGCGGCGCTGCGGTGCCCCTCGGCCAGCGAGGCCACCGTCGGCCCGGCCACGACGGGCCCGTCCCCGAACGCCTTGGCCATCCGCTGCAGCGCGTCCATGTCCGCCGCGCTCTCCGTCGGCCCCGCGAGCACCACCACCAGCCGCGACCCCTGCACCCCGAGCAGCGCGGCCCGGCTCGCCCGCGCGGCCCGGCTGCGCACCTCGTAGACCACCGTGGGCTGGTCGTCGCTGGGCGGGTTGCCCACCAGCACCGTGGCCTCCGCGGCCGGGTCCCACCCCAGCGCCGCCGCCCGCGACAGCAGCGCCTCCTCGGCGTCGCCGCGCACGATCCCGTCGACGACGAGCGCCTCCAGCCGCGCGTCCCAGGCCCCGCGCGCCTCGGCGGCCGAGGCGTAGGACATCGCCGAGGCGAAGGCCACCTCCCGCCCGTAGCGCAGCACGGCCTCCGACAGCACGGCCCGCTCGTCGTCGTCGGCCGCCAGGTCGGGCACCATCTCCTCGAACACCCGCAGCGACACCCGCACCATCTCCACGGTCTGGCGCAGACTCACCCACCGCGACAACTCCCGCGGCGCCCCGCGAAAGGTGTCCGTCGTCAGCCGCAACGCCTCCCGCGGATCCTTCAACCACGCCGTGAACCCGGCGACCCCGTTCTGCGCGACGAGGACGACACTGGCCCGCTGGTCAGCGGGCATCCGCCCGAACCAGACGAACTCCCGATCCATGGCCGCCACCGCAGCCGACGCCAACTTCCCCGACGCCCGCTCCACCGCCGCCAACGTCTTCGCAGATAGACGCACCCACCCAGACTCCCACACCAGCCCCCCTCGACGGACACGTCATGCAGCTCCGTGGCGTTGTGGGATGGCGTGTCCGATGGGGCGACGTCGCTTAGGCGGGGCCCCTGGCGACGCACCGCTGAGTGGGTCAAGCGAGTTGAGCGGCGCATCGCACCCCACCGAAGCGACTCCACCCCACCGGACAGGGCAGTAGCGCCCGGCGCGCTGCTTGGCGGTGGGCGCGCCTTGCCTATCGCTTACACCGCCGGCTTCCACCCCGCATCGGAAGATCCCGCACCGTGGGTGAGACCGCCGATGCCTACGTCTGTGGGCCGCCACGCTGGTTCGAGAGGTCCCGCACCGTGGGTGAGACCGCCGATGCCTACGTCTGTGGGCCGCCACGCTGGTTCGAGAGGTCCCGCACCGTGGGGGTCTGGGGGCTCGGCCCCCAGATGCAACGCCACCGGTTCCCGGCGAAGTGCGAAGCGCGAGCAGGGAAGACCCAACCGGTGGGCCGCCCGGCATGTCGGTGCGCTCGATGCCGGGCGGCCATCTCCCCGGTCCCCACCGGTGATTCCACTATGGATCGCGGTGGGGGTGGATGCCAGGCGGGATGGGGGGATTCCCCCGATCGTGGCATGGGTTTGAGATTGCCGGGGTGTGGGCGTCGGGAAAGGATCACACAGGACAGTTGTCGTCGGGGGTCCGTTTTGGAGGCGTGATGGGTGAAGAGCTCCGGCAGGGGCTTGGGGCCGCGTGGTCGATGGTGGCTACGTTCGTGCCCAAGTTGCTGGCGTTCATGGTCATCCTGTTCATCGGGTGGCTGATTGCTAAGGCGGTGTCCAAGGGGCTCGGGATGCTGATGGGGAAGGTCGGGTTCGGCCGCCTCATGGAGCGGACGGGGCTGTCCAACCTGACGCGGAGTTCCGGGGTCGAGCCGGGGACGATCATCGTCAAGTTGGTCTACTACTTCATCCTGCTGATCGCGCTGCAGCTGTCGTTCGGGGTGTTCGGGGAGTCGAACCCGGTCAGCCAGCTGCTGAACGAGGTCATCGCGTTCCTGCCGAGGATTCTGGTGGCGATCGTGCTACTGATCGTGGCGGCCGCGGTGGCCAGGGTGGTGCGGGACCTGGTGACCGGGGCGCTGGGCAACCGGTCGTTCGCGCCGATGATGGGGACGATCGCGTACGTCTTCATCCTGGCGTTCGGGATCATCGCCGCGCTGAACCAGGTGAACATCGCGACGACGGTGACGACGCCGGTGCTGATCACCGTGCTGGCGACGGTCGGCGCGATCCTGGCGATCGGGCTGGGCGGCGGTCTGGTGAAGCCGATGCAGGAGCGCTGGGGCGGCTGGCTGGAGCGGGCGCAGGCGCAGATGGCAGGCGACGGCCGCTCGGCGCCGGAGCCGCGCTCGGAGCGCGCGCCGGGCCACCGCGCGCCGGAGCCCGCGACGGCGGGTCGCGGGCAGGGTCCGTCGGCCGCGGACGCGCCGACGCCGCCTGCCGGGTTCGAGCAGCAGAAGCCCCGCTAGGCGAGGAGTGGGGGAGGGGCGCCGGGCCTGCGGGTCCGGCGCCCTTTTCGTGCTGTGCGGGGGGCTGGGTGTCCGGCCCCCCGCCGCCAGGTTATCGATGTGGGGATGGCGGCGGCCATGCGGACGTGGGGGCTGTGGACAGGTGGTGGAAGCCAGAAGGGCGCCCTCCCGGTGGGGAGGGCGCCCTTCTGGGGATCACTACGCGACGCCGGGGTCCGAGGTCTGGGGACCGGCGGCGGTGACGTCATCGATGCGGTAGCGGCGGGCCGCCTCGGCGGCCTTGGCGGGGTCGATCTCGCCGCGGCGGGCCAGGGCGGTCAGCACGCCGACGGTGATCGACTCGGCGTCCACCATGAAGTGGCGGCGGGCGGCGGGGCGGGTGTCGGAGAAGCCGAAGCCGTCGGTGCCGAGGGTGACCATGTCGGTGGGCACCCACGGGCGGATCAGGTCCGGCACCGCGCTCATCCAGTCCGAGACCGCGACCACCGGGCCGGGCTTGTCCGACAGCACCTGCGTCACGTACGGGACGCGCGGCTCGGCGCCCGGGTGCAGCAGGTTGCGGCGCTCGGTGTCGACGCCGTCGCGGCGCAGCTCCGTCCAGGACGTCGCCGACCAGATGTCGGCGCGCACGCCCCACTCCTCGGCGAGCAGCTCCTGCGCCCGCAGCGCCCACGGCATGGCCACGCCGGAGGCGAGGACCTGCGCGCGCGGGCCGTCGCCCTCGGCGGTGCGGTAGCGGTAGAGGCCGCGCAGCAGGCCCTCCACGTCCAGGTTCTCCGGCTCCGCGGGCTGCGGGTACGGGTCGTTGTAGACGGTGAGGTAGTAGAAGATGTCTTCCGCCTGCTCGCCGTACATGCGGCGCAGACCGTCCTTGACGATGTGGGCGATCTCGTAGCCGTAGGACGCGTCGTAGGCCACGACGGCCGGGTTGGTCGCCGCCAGCAGCAGCGAGTGCCCGTCGTTGTGCTGCAGGCCCTCGCCGGTCAGCGTCGTGCGGCCCGCGGTGGCGCCGAGGACGAAGCCGCGCGCCATCTGGTCGGCCGCGGCCCAGAGGCCGTCGCCGGTGCGCTGGAAGCCGAACATCGAGTAGAAGATGTAGACCGGGATCATCGGCTCGCCGTGCGTGGCGTACGAGGTGCCCGCCGCGGTGAACGACGCCGTCGACCCGGCCTCGTTGATGCCCTCGTGCAGGATCTGGCCCTGCTCGCTCTCCTTGTACGACAGCATCAGCGACGCGTCGACGGAGGTGTAGAGCTGGCCGTTGGGGTTGTAGATCTTCTGCGTCGGGAACATCGAGTCCATGCCGAACGTGCGCGCCTCGTCCGGGATGATCGGCACGATGCGCGGGCCGATCTCCGGGTCCTTGGCCAGGTCGCGGATCAGCCGGACGAACGCCATGGTCGTGGCCACGTCCTGCTTGCCGGAGCCGCGGCGCACCACGTCGTAGACCTTGTCGCCGGGCAGTACCAGCGCCTTGGCCTTGCCGCGCCGCTCCGGCAGGTACCCGCCGAGCTGGCGGCGGCGCTCCCGCAGGTACTGGATCTCCGGCGCGTCGGTGCCGGGGTGGTAGTACGGCGGCAGGTACGGGTCGTGCTCCAGCTCCGCGTCCTCGATCGGGATGCGCAGCGTGTCGCGGAAGAGCTTGAGGTCCTGCAGCGCCATCTTCTTCATCTGGTGGGTGGCGTTGCGGGCCTCGAAGTGCGGGCCGAGGTTGTAGCCCTTGATCGTCTTGGCGAGGATCACCGTCGGCTGGCCGTTGTGGTTCATGGCGGCCTGGTAGGCGGCGAAGACCTTGCGGTAGTCGTGGCCGCCGCGCTTGAGGTTCCAGATCTCCTGGTCGCTCATGGGCTCGACCAGGGACTTCGTCCGCGGGTCGCGGCCGAAGAAGTGCTCGCGGACGAACGCGCCGTCGTTGGCCTTGTAGGTCTGGTAGTCGCCGTCGGGCGTCTTGTTCATCAGGTTGATCAGCGCGCCGTCGCGGTCGGCGTGCAGCAGCGAGTCCCACTCGCGGCCCCAGATGACCTTGATGACGTTCCAGCCCGCGCCGCGGAAGTAGGACTCCAGCTCCTGGATGATCTTGCCGTTGCCGCGGACCGGGCCGTCGAGGCGCTGCAGGTTGCAGTTGATCACGAAGGTCAGGTTGTCCAGGCCCTCGTTCGCCGCGACGTGGATCAGGCCGCGCGACTCGGGCTCGTCCATCTCGCCGTCGCCGAGGAAGGCCCAGACGTGCTGGTCGCTGGTGTCCTTGATGCCGCGGTCGCGCAGGTAGCGGTTGAACCGGGCCTGGTAGATCGCGTTCATCGGGCCCAGGCCCATGGACACGGTCGGGAACTCCCAGAAGTCCGGCATCAGCCGGGGGTGCGGGTAGGACGGCAGGCCGCCGCCCGGACCGGCGTGCGAGAGCTCCTGGCGGAAGCCGTCGAGCTGGTCGGCCGAGATCCGGCCCTCCAGGAACGCGCGGGCGTAGATGCCGGGGGAGGCGTGGCCCTGCACGAAGATGTGGTCGCCGCCGCCGGGGTGGTCCTTGCCGCGGAAGAACCAGTTGAAGCCGACCTCGTAGAGCGCCGCGGAGGAGGCGTAGGTCGAGATGTGCCCGCCGACGCCGACCCCGGGCCGCTGCGCGCGGTGCACCGTCATCGCCGCGTTCCACCTGATCCAGGCGCGGTAGCGGCGCTCGACCTCCTCATCGCCGGGGAACCACGGCTCGCGGTCGGTCGGGATGGTGTTGACGTAGTCCGTGCTCGTCAGCGCGGGCACGCCGACGTGGCTCTCCCTGGCGCGCTCCAGCAGCCGGAGCATCAGGTAGCGAGCGCGCTGCTGCCCGCCCGAGGCGAGCGCCGCGTCGAACGACTCCAGCCACTCCGACGTCTCCTCGGGGTCGATGTCGGGCAGGTGCGCGGCGAGGCCGTCGCGGATCACGCGTACGCGCTCGGGCGCTCCCGTGCTGTTCTCGGAGGCCAAGGCAACTCCAGACTGGGTCGTTAGTCGATCGGGCGGGTCCCACGCGCGCGTGCGCGCGCGTATAGGGAACACTCTGCCATGCTCCACTGAATCGAGATTGACGTCATCCTTACTGGTCAGTAGGGGTACCCGGGGCCGCTTCGGCCTACACCATCGCGGCGTGTCGGAGAGCGGACGGTTGCGCAGGTGGCCACACTCAGTGTTCGCTATCGCCTAACCGAACAGGCATTTACGCTCCTCGGACGGGTCAGACGCCCGGCGGGACGTGCGAGCGGGACTGGAGGAAAGACACCGTGGTGGCCGCGGGAGACGCCGGGTACGCAGGCGTCGCCGAGAAACTGGGGATCGCAGAGGACGCCGTCGTCCAGGAGATCGGCTGGGACGAGGACGTGGACGACGAGATCCGCGCCGCAGTCGAGGAGCGCATCGGGAGTGAGCTGCTCGACGAGGACTCAGACGACGTCGTGGACGTCGTCCTGATGTGGTGGCGGGAGGAAGACGGCGACTTGGTCGACGCCCTCATGGACGCCATCGGCCCACTCGCCGACAATGGCGTGATCTGGGTCCTCACGCCCAAGACCGGCCGACCCGGCCACGTCGAACCCAGCGACATCGCCGAGGCGGTGCCGACGGCGGGCCTGGCCCAGACCTCCAGCGCGAGCGTGGGCAGCGACTGGATCGGGACAAGACTGGTCTCACCCAAGTCCGTCAAGTCCAAGCGCTGACTCCCACTTGCCGAACACCCGGGCGGCCTGCCGCCCGGGTGCCCTAGGCTTGTCCGCGCACCAGGCCCTTTTCGCAACCGTGAGGACTCAGATGGCGATCGAGGTTGGCTCCCAGGCCCCGGACTTCACGCTCAACGACTCCAACAAGCAGCCCGTGTCGCTGTCGTCGTTCCAGGGCGAGAAGAACGTCCTGCTCGTGTTCTACCCGTTCGCCTTCAGCGGCATCTGCACAGGCGAGCTCTGCCAGGTCCGCGACGAGCTGGCCGACTACTCCGACAAGGACGTCCAGGTCGTCGGTGTGTCCGTGGACACCCCGTTCAGCCTCAAGGCGTGGGCCGAGCAGCAGGGCTACACCTTCCCGCTGCTCTCGGACTTCTGGCCCCACGGCGAGGTCGCCAAGACCTACGGCGTCTTCCACGAGGAGGCCGGCCTGGCGGTCCGCGGCACCTTCCTGATCGACAAGACCGGCACGGTCCGCTTCGCCGAGGTCAACGCGCCGGGCGAGGCTCGCGACCAGGCGGGCTGGAAGAAGGCCGTCGCCGAGCTGGCGTAGGTTTCGCAGGCCCCCGGGGATGGTTCCCGGGGGCTGAGCGGGCGTATAGCTCAGCGGAAGAGCACTCGGTTTACACCCGAGCGGTCGCAGGTTCAAATCCTGCTGCGCCCACCACAATCGACACGCGGCTTTCCCGGCGATTCCGGGTGCCCCGGGTAATCCGCCGGTTGGCGGAATGCTGTAGCAGTGAGCCTCCCTTCGCGATACACGGCACACGCGGTTTCTCGGACGTGGCTGAGGCGAAGGAGAGAGCTGTGGCTGTTCGCGCTGATGGGTGGGACGACGCGTGGAACGACGAGGACGCGATGACCGACGCCGATCGGGTCAACCGCGCCCAGTTCCTGGAGAACGCCCGGTGGCGCGAGCGCGCTGAGCGCAGTGAGCGGATGGCGGCGCGGCACCGGGCCAAGGGCGTGGAGGAGCAGCGGCGGCGAGACGAAGAGGTGATGGCCGAGAGACGGCGGGTCGAGGCGGAGCGGGCGGCCGAGGCCGCGCTTCGGCGCAGGAATGCCGCTTGGGCGGTTGCCGGGGTGCTCGCGCTCGCGGCGGTCGTGGTGCTGCTCGTCGTCCTGTAGCCGGCTTCGCCGGTCGTTGCCGTGCCATCGGGTGAGGCCGATCGTCGCCGTGTAACAGGGTGGGGATGCCGACGATTCATCGTTCGCGTGAACGGGGCGGGTGTTCCGCGGTTCGCGCGTCCACTCGATGAATGGAGCAGAAGTGGCGGCGATTCCCGAGGTCAAGATTGTCGAGGTCGTCAAAGGGCTGGTCGTCGTGGCCGGGTTGGCGGCGAATGTCGCGCAAGCCGACATCGCTCGGGCGGCGGCCGATCTGGCGAAGGAGTACGGCAAGTCGTCAAGCCGGGAGGTCGAGGCGGAGATCGCTCGGCGGCTCAGGAACAAGGGCTAGCGGTGGGTGAGATGGCCGCCTGGTGACCCCGCTGGGGGCGTGGGCGGCCATCCACCGAAAGGACTTCAGCGGGAGGGCTCTTCGGACTTCTCCGAGGCCGCTGGGGCGGTGGCCGCGAAGGCCGTGGTGGGCGCGGTGACGGGGGGCAGCGCGTTCTTGCGGCGTTTGCGGACGATGTGGACGATGACGAAGACCAGGACGGCGCCGCCGACGATGAAGAGGCCGCCCGCGCCCATGTACTTCTCCACCCGCTTGGCCGCTTCGCCCAGAGCGGCGCCGATGGCGATGTGGAGGGCCGACCAGCAGGCCGCGCCCGCGACCACGGCGGGCAGGAACTTGCGGTAGGGCAGGCCGGAGGTGCCCGCCGCCGCCGGAGTCAGGGTGCGCACGACCGGGAGGAAGCGGGCGAAGAAGACCGCCCAGGCGCCTCGTTTGCGGATGATGCCGGTGGCCTTGTCCCAACCGTCCACGCCGTACTTCTGGATCAGTTTGGTCTCGCGCAGGCGGGGGCCGAAGCGGCGGCCGATGGCGTAGCCGATCGAGTCGCCGATGCCCGCGCAGACCGTCACGACAGCCCAGAGGATGACGAAGCGGGAGACGGAGTTGACGGTGGTGGCGGCGATGAGCAGGCCGCCCTCCCCTGGGGCGATGAAGCCAAGGCCGATGGTGCACTCGGCCAGCACGAGGCCGCCGGTGGCGGCGACCAGCGCGGGCTGCGGGAGCCCTTGGAGCCAGGTGAGGACGTCGGTCAGCAGTGCCACGGTGGTGGTCCCCCTCGGGTACGGCGGCGGCCCCCTCTGGCGCCGCTCGTGAAGTCTCTCGTTCAGAGGGAGCGTCGCATAACCGGGTTCCCCCGGAAATCAGTCCCGGAGCCGACCCCGAGGGGCTACTTGCGGAGGAGGGCGCTGATCTCCTGGCGGGCCTCGCCCGCCTCGGCCAGGTGGCGCAGGTTCTCCGGGATGGTGTCGCCGCGGTGGGCGACGGCCTGGGTGAAGAGCCTGCCCGCGCGGTAGGAGGAGCGGACCAGGGGGCCCGCCATGACGCCCGCGAAGCCGATGGCCTCGGCGGTCTCCTTGTGCTCCAGGAACTCCTCCGGCTTGACCCACCGCTCGACGGGGTGGTGGCGGACGCTGGGGCGCAGGTACTGGGTGATGGTGATGATCTCGCAGCCCGCGTCGTGCAGGTCGTGCAGCGCCTCGGTGACCTCGTCGGGGGTCTCGCCCATGCCGAGGATGAGGTTCGACTTGGTGATCAGGCCCTCGGCGCGGGCCAGGGTGATGACCTCGAGGGAGCGCTCGTAGCGGAACGCGGGCCGGATGCGCTTGAAGATGCGCGGGACGGTCTCCACGTTGTGGGCCAGGACCTCCGGGCGGGCGGAGAACACCTCGGCCAGCTGCTCGGGGACGGCGTTGAAGTCCGGGATGAGCAGCTCGACGCCGGTGCCGGGGTTGAGCGCGTGGATCTGGCGGACGGTCTCGGCGTAGAGCCAGGCGCCGCCGTCGGACAGGTCGTCGCGGGCGACGCCGGTCACCGTGGAGTAGCGCAGGCCCATGGCCTGGACCGACTCGGCGACCCGGCGCGGCTCCTCGCGGTCGAAGTCGGCGGGCTTGCCGGTGTCGATCTGGCAGAAGTCGCAGCGCCGGGTGCACTGGTCGCCGCCGATGAGGAAGGTGGCCTCGCGGTCTTCCCAGCACTCGAAGATGTTCGGACAGCCCGCTTCCTCGCACACGGTGTGCAGGCCCTCGCGTCGGACGAGGCCCTTCAGCTCGCGGTACTCCGGACCCATCGTGGCCTTGGTCTTGATCCACGAGGGCTTCTTCTCGATAGGCGTCTCGCTGTTGCGCACTTCCAGGCGCAGCAGCTTCCGACCCTCAGGCGTGACCGTCACGTGGCCAGGCTACGCCGGGCCCTGACGTGACTGGTGTCACCCGCGTCACTCCCGCAGGTCAGAACCGGTTCAGGCGGGCTCGGGGGCGACACCGGTCAGCTCGGCGGTGCGGTCCCAGAGCTTGCGCGCGAGCTCGGTGTTGCGGGCGGCGGCGCGCGGGTGGGCGGGGCCGGGCGGGCCGAAGATCTCCGAGAGGCGGGTGGGCCCGTAGTACTCGCCGCCCGCGACGTCGCCGGTGGCCGCGAGCAGCTGCGGCAGCGTGCCCTGGGCCAGCGACTGGGTGATGAACCGGTTGCCGAAAGAGACCGCCTTGCTCAGGGCGTTGGCGACGGGGCCGCGGGCGCGGAAGGTGTTCGCCGACAGCTCGGTGTCGGTCATGCCGGGGTGGGCGGCGACCGAGCGGACGGACGAGCCCGCGGCGCGCAGCCTGCGGTCCAGCTCGAAGGTGAAGAGCAGGTTGGCCAGCTTCGAGGCGCTGTAGGCCGCGCCCGCGCTGTAGCGGCGCCGCTCCCAGTTGAGGTCGTCGATGTCGAAGCCGCGCCCGCGGTGGGCGATGCTGGAGACGGTGACGACCCGGTCGGTGACGGCCGGCAGCAACAGCCAGGTGAGCGCGGCGTGGCCGAGGTGGTTGGTGCCGATCTGGGTCTCGAAGCCGTCGGCGGTCTTGCCCTTCGGCGGGGCCATCACGCCCGCGTTGTTCATCAGGACGTGCAGCTGGTCGCCCGTGCGCTCGCGGACCTCGGCGGCGGCCTTGCGCACCGAGGCGAGGTCGGCGAGGTCGAGCTGGAGCAGTTCGGCGGCGCCGTCGACGGTGGCCAGCGCGGCCTTGCCCTTCTCCGTCGACCGGCAGGCCATGAGCACGTGCGCGCCCTTGGCCGCGAGCACCTGCGCGCTGCGCAGGCCGAGGCCGGAGTTCGCGCCGGTGATCAGCACCGTGCGGCCGCTCTGGTCGGGGATGTCGGCTTCGGACCACGCCATGGTTGTGCCCTCCTTCTGCTACCCGTGAGTACTACCCCATGCTCGGGGCGGGGCGCTGAGAGGGGCCTCAGGCGCTCGCGACGAGCCTGCGCAGGAACTGCTCGACGCGGGTGGTGCGCTGCCGGACCGGGCACGGCGCGGTGCGGATGAGCGCGAGGTAGGCGGCGCCGACCCTGGTGATCTCGGCGGCGGGCTCGTCGATTTCGGCCAGCCCGGCGGCCAGCGCCAGCATCCGCTGCTCGCCCGCGACGGCCGGGCCCACGGGGTGGGCGTCGAGGACGCGGCGCAGGACGGGGTGCTCGGCCGCGGTGGCCCGCCAGGCCCGCGCCACGGCGTCGACCCGGTCGGCCGAGGGGTCGCGCTCGGCGTCGGCCTGCGCCATGCCGACGCGCCCGGTGAGCCGGACCGACCAGCGGTAGTGCAGGGCCAGCAGCAGCTCGCGGCGATCGGCGAACTCGGCGGCGGCCTGCTCGCCGAAGGGCAGCGGGCCCTCCGGGTCGCGGGCGGCCTGGTCGAGCACGGCGTCCAGGGCGTCGCGCCTGCGGTAGTAGTCGCTCCAGCTCATGGTCGTGGTTCCCCTCGTCCCGTGACCTTCGCCATACCGTGGGTTTGCGGCATACCGTTGGTATGGGGTCACCGTACCACCGGTATGTGCCGTCGGTATGTCGTAATGTGTGAACGTGGTGACAGCGCAGTCGCGGAAGGCCGATTACAGCGAGTCGACCCGGCAGGCCCTGGTCGACTCCGCGGTCTCGCTGTTCACCGAGAACGGCTACGCGGCGACGTCCCTGGACGCCGTGGCGCGGCGGGCCCGGCTCACCAAAGGGGCGCTCTACCACCATTTCACCGGCAAGCAGGCGCTGTTCGAGGCCGCTTTCGAGGCGGTGGAGGCCGCGGTCATGGCCCGGCTCGGCCAGGTGGTCGCCGGCGGCCCGGAAGGGGCGTGGGACCGGGCGATCGGCGGCGTGAACGCCTACGTGCGGGTGTGCCTTGAGCCCGCGTACCGGCGGATCGTGATCCACGAGGGGCCGGTCGTGATGGGCTGGGAGCGGTGGCGCGCCGCCGAGGAGCACTTCAGCTTCGGGCTGGTCAAAGCGGTGCTGGAGTCGCTGGTCGCGGCGGGGGAGCTGGACGAGCTGCCGGTCGAGACCACGACGCGGATACTGTTCGGCGCGCTGGCGGCCGGCGCGGCGATCATCGCCGACGCCGAGGAGCCGGAGCGGGCGGTGGCGGAGGTGTCGGGGACGGTCGTGCGGGTGCTGGAGGGCATGCGCAGGAGTCGGTGACGCCGGACGGCCCGAGCGGCTCCCGCGGTCATGGGGCGAGCGGACCGCCGGGCGAGGTGAAGCGGGCGTCCGCTTGATCGATCTGCACGGTCAGGTCGTCGGCCCACGTGGCGGTTTCCTGGAGCACCACCGCCGAGGTCTTCTCGATCAGCTCCTGAGTGATCGCTATCAGGTCGGCCGCCGATTCCGGCGTCACCGCCTCGGTGTCGCCCTGAGCGCCGGACCAGCCCAGGAAACGGGCTTGGGCCACCGCGAGTTCGGCCTGCAGGGCGGCCTGGGTGCGCATGAACCTCGTCCAGGACGAGCTGAAACCGAAGAGCCGGTCCGCGAGCACGCAGCCACCCGAGAGCGCGAGCAGCACGAAACCCCACTCCGGCGCCGGTCCCGGCGGGTAGGCCGAGTGCACCAGGGGCAGCGCCGCGCCCGCGACGCCCAGCAGGATCGCGGCGGCACGGCACGCCTTCGACAGCCGGGACCGACTGGTCTTGCGCCACAGGTACCAGTCGATGGTGCGCTGGGTGCGCTCCTCGGCCCAGCGGAAGAGTGATTCCAGCCGCTCTCGGTGAGTCGTGTCGGGGGCGCTGCGCGAGATCGGAGGGTGGCTGAGGTTGCGAGGCACCGCTCGACGGGTCCTCTGGTCGCGGGCCACCGGCTCACCCCTTGAGGACCCAGCGGGCGCTGGATCTCCATTCCGCGCCTGGTTGCAGAGCCATCTCGCGCCACTCGACCTGCACGAAGTCGACGCCTGCCTCACGCCGGTTGCGGAGCAGCTTGATGATCGCGAAGTGGTTGGACTGGTTGTGCTCCAAGCCTTCCTCGGCCACCCCCGTGCTCCCGCACCCGGAGACGATCAGCGAGCGGGCCGCGTGTGCGGTGCTCTCGTCGCGGTTGAGGACGGAGGTCTCGCGGAGCTGCGGCTTGTGCTTGTGGCCGTGCAGGAGCAGGGAGAACCCCATGCGGGACAGCCGCTGCTCCACGATGCCCGCGTCGCGGACCGTTGAGAGGTCCAGGACGATGTCGCTGGCCTTGCTGGCCGACCTCAGCGCCTCCGGGTAGGGGTGGAGGTGGTGGTGCATGACCGCCACCCGGATGCCGTCCTCGCCGTCGTCGCCGGAGAAGTCCCGCAGGCGCCGCTGCACGGAGTTGAGCTGGCGCAGGCCGACGTAGCCGTAGTGGTTCTGGTCGTCCTCGAAGATGCAGGAATTCAATCCCACGAAGGTGTAGGGACCGTGCTTGGCGAAGGAGA
The DNA here is from genome assembly GCF_042657845.1 of Actinokineospora guangxiensis. NCBI lineage: Bacteria > Bacillati > Actinomycetota > Actinomycetes > Pseudonocardiales > Pseudonocardiaceae > Actinokineospora > Actinokineospora guangxiensis. The sequence continues at coordinate 205,015 of NZ_JBHSKF010000004.1, forward strand.
TGAGCTCGTTGGGTTCCGGTCTTCGCTTGTCGACCTCGAAGTTCCACGTCACCAGCGGGTAGAGCTGGTGGAAGAGGTCCTTGCCGTAGAACTTCCTGGCGAAGGACAGGTAGTTGTCGAAACGCCGTCCCATGTCGTGCTTCGGCGCAGTCCAGTCGATGTCGTGGTTGCCGGGGACCAGGACGACTTGCTTCGGACTGATGGTGATCTCCGCGCAGAGCGCGACCAGGAAGTCGTGCACGCGGTCGAACTCGTCCTGCTGGCCGGTGTAGGCCAGATCGCCGGAGACGACGACGGTCGTGTCCTCCGGCGCGCACTTCTCCCGCTTGATCGCCGCTCGGAACTCGTCGGCGAGGGTCTCGTGCAGGGACAGCGTGTTCTGGTCGGGCTCGAACCGGTGCACGCTCATGGCCCCGCCGGTCTCCCCGGCCCGGAGCGGTCCGAAGTGCACATCGGAGATGTGGAAGAGCAGGTGCGGGCGGTGGGGCGGGGCGAACGGGTCGACCGTGGAGACACCGCCGCGGTTGCGCGCGCGGGAGACGAGCCAGGTGGCGAAACCGGCCGCCTTGGCGGGGTGCACCCCCGCGTCTCCGAGCGCTCTGATCTGTTCCGCCGTCGACTGCGCCGCAGCGGGCGGGCAGCCGTTGCTGATGGCGTCCTCCGCCCGCCTGTGCGCCTCGGAGAAGTCGCCGAGGACGAAATGCGCCTCGGCGGACACCAGATCCGCCCAGTAGTCGCCGACGAGGGTCTCCGACTCGTCCACCGAAGTGCGCAGTTCGCCGTACAGCCGCTCCGCCTCGGGACGGTGGACGGGGTCGGCCAGGATCAGCATCCCGGCGTGCCCGACCCGCAGGTAGAGGCTGCTCGGCGCGATCCGGACGGCATCGGCGTAGTAGCGCAGGGCCTCGGTGTAGCGGTTGAGCCGTTTCATCGTGCCGCCGAGCATGCCCATGGTGTCGGGGTCGTTCGGGTTCAACCGCAGGGCTTCCTCCAGCTCGGCGATGCCGCCCTCGACATCGCCGCTCTTGCGCAGGTAGAAGCCCCGCTGGCGGTGCACCTCGTAATCGGCTTGCGCGGCCGGGTACCCGGCCGCCAGCACCTCGGCCGCGCGTGCCCAGTCCTCCACGGCCGCCAGCCGTTCGGCGAGGGCCAGCAAGCCGGACACCGGCAGGTTGGGGAAAGGCTTGGCCCAGTTCCACAGCGCCACCAGCTGCTCGTCCCGGGTGGCGCGGGAGAGCTTGGCGTAGAACTCGCGTTCCAGTGCGGCTCCGGAGGACTCCGGGTCGGGCGCGACCCCGAGGTCCCGGAGGGCGTCCAAGACGGGGTTGGACGAGGAGCCCGTGCGGGTGCCGAGCACTTCCCGGAGGCGGGCGGCGAACTTCCTGTCGGCGGCGAACTCCCGTTCGTAGAAGTGGACCCGCTGGCTCGCGATGTCGAACGGGAGGATCGTCCCCTTGACCGCGACCAGGACGGTTCCCCCCGCTGAGAGGGCTTGGCGCACACCCAGCTCGTAGTAGACGTTGCTGTTCGGCGAGCTGACGTCGGCCAGGACGAGGTCGGCCCGGTACAGGTGCTCCATGGCCTGGTGGGTGATCGTCCCGCTCGTCGGGAGTTCATCGATCCGCAGGACGTTGAACCCCTCGGCGATCCCGATCGGCTTCAGAACCTGCTGGTAGAAGGCGTCGAAGTCGTGCCGGGTGCCGTCTTCCAGCGGCCGCGCACCGAACGGCATGATCACGAACAATGTGTTGCGCTTCACAGGGGAAATGCTACGCGCGGTGTGCGGGCCCATTCGGGTGACAACATCAACTGCCTGGCCCGCGGCGGCCCGCGGTCAGCTCAGGGCGAAGGTGACTCCTGGGCTCTGCGGGGCAGCCCGGCGGATGTCGTGGTCCTGGACGGGCAGGTCGCCCGCCAAGGCTGCCAGGACGGCGTCGCGGGCGAGGGGGAGGACCTCGGGGACGGTGACGCGGCGGCCCAGTTCCTCGGTGAGGGAGGTGACGCCCGCGTCGCGGATGCCGCAGGGGACGATGGCGTCGAAGGCGGAGAGGTCGGCGTCGCAGTTGATCTCGAAGCCGTGGAGGGTGACGCCGCGTTGGACGCGGATGCCGATGGCGGCGATCTTGCGTTCGGGGCGGGTGGTGTCGGCGGGGAGCCAGACGCCGCTGCGGCCGTCGACGCGGCCGGTTTCCAGGCCGAAGTGCGCGCAGACGGAGATCAGGGCTTCCTCGACGCGGCGGACGTAGCGCACGACGTCGATGGGGTCCGACAGCTTGATGATCGGGTAGCCGACCAGCTGGCCGGGGCCGTGCCAGGTGATCTTGCCGCCGCGGTCGACGTCGATGACCGGGGTGCCGTCGGTGGGGCGGTCGGCGGGTTCGGTGCGCTTGCCCGCGGTGTAGACCGACGGGTGCTCCAGCAGCAGCAGCGTGTCCGGGCCCTGCTCGTCCGCGCGGGCGGTGGCGATCTCGCGCTGCAGGTCCCAGGCGGGCAGGTACTCGATGACACCGAGTTCGCGCACGGACACCGGGTGGGTGTCGGCGCGGGCGGAGAGGGGTGCGCTCACACCGGTGACTTTACGCCCTGCGGTCGGGCGGGCAGCAGCTTGAGACCCGTCGCCGTCAGCAGCCCGAGGCCGACCACGCCGAGGGTCGCGCCGAGGACGTCGGTGAGCCAGTGCACGTCGAGGATCATGCGGCACAGCGCCGCGACGACCACCGCCGCGATCGACCACCACAGCACCGCGCGCACCCGCCGCGCCGCCAGCCACGCGCACAGCACGACGAGCGTGAACGCCACCGAGGCGACCGACACCACGTGCCCGCTCGGGAAGCTGAAATCCGGGTACTCGCGCGGGCGGTCCCTGGCGAACAGCGGCTTGACCAGCGACACCGTCCGGCACACGGCCAGCAGCACCACCGCGCGCAGCAGCAGGCCGCGCCGGGCGACGTCGCCGCGCCGGTGGGCCAGCACCGCGCCCACGAGCAGGGCAAGTCCCAGCGCGACCGGCAGCACCGGGCCGAGGACCGCGCTCACGACGAAGGTGATGTCGCCGATGGTCTGCTGCCAGCCGCCGCCGAGCGCGTCGGCGGCGAAGCGGTCGATCGTCGGCGTGGTGTCGGAGACGGTGAGCCCGAGGACGAGGAAGGCGATCAGCAGGATCGCGCCCGAGGTGACCCGCGTCATCCGCGCTCGGTGTCTGCCAGCGCGGCGCGCACGGTCGGGTACCGGAACTCGAAGCCGGCGCCGCTCAGCGCGGTGGGCACCAGGTGCTGCCCGCGCAGCAGGTCGTCGGCCAGCTCGCCCATGGCCAGGCGCATCGCGGGGCGGGGGACGGAGAACGGCGCGGGGCGGCGGCGGGCCGCGGCGAAGGCCTTGGTGAACTCGGCGTTGGTGGCCGGGGTCGGACCGGTCAGGTTGACCGGTCCCTCTACATCGGACTCCAGGAGGAACGCGGTGGCCGCGTTCAGGTCGGCTACGTGGATGTAGGGCATGTGCTGGCGGCCGTCGCCCAGTCGCGCGCCCAGCGCCACGGTGAACAGCGGGCGCAGGGGCGCCAGCATGCCGCCGCCGGCGGCCAGGACCGGCGCGGTGCGCAGCAGCACGACGCGCGCCCCCGCCGCGGCGGCGGTGGCCTGCTCCCAGCGCTCGCACAGCTGCGCGGCGAAGCCCTCGCCGCGCGGGGCGGACTCGCCGTGCGGGCCGCCGGCGGTGTCGCCGTAGTAGCCGACGGCCGACTGGTTCAGCAGCACCGGGATGCCGTGCTCGGCCACGGCCGAGGCCAGCACCTCGGTCGGCTCGACGCGGCTGTCGATGAGCACCTGCTTGCGCGCGCCGCTCCAGCGCCGCGTCCACAGCGGCGCGCCGCAGAGGTTGACGACCGCGTCCGCGCCGTCGAGCGCACCGGCGTCGATCTTGCCGGCGGGCGGGTCCCAGCCGCGCTCGTCGGCTGCCGCCGGGGCGCGGCGCACCAGGCGAAGGACGTCGTGGCCCGCCCCGCGCAGATGTGTGACCAAGGCGGAACCGAGGAACCCGGACGAGCCGGCGACGACGACGCGCATGCGGTGATCGTCCCTGACCCGTCCGGCCCTCGCACGACAGGGCTGTCGGGGGTCAGCCCAGTCCGAGCACCCGCATGGCTTCGGCGGCCATCCCGGCCTCGCCACGCGTGTTCGGGTGCACGATGCTCAGCTCGGCCACGTTGAACAGCGGCTCGACCCACCGCGTGCCCGAGGGCTTGCACGCGTCGCGGCCGTTGGACACCGCCGCCAGGTCCACGAACACCGAGCCGGTCTCGGCCGCGGCGCGCGCGATGACGTCGTTGAGACGGCCCTGCACGGCGCGCATGTAGGGCACGTCGCCGCGGGCGATCGGGAGCTTGGTGAAGCAGGGGCGGTCGAACTCGGTGGGCACGATCCACGGGTAGCCGAGGATCGCCACGCGCGCGTTCGGGGCCTTGCGGTGCACGCCTTCCAGCGCCGCCTTCACCGCGGGGTAGGTCTTCTCCTCGATCTGGCGGGTGAAGTGGCCGCCCCAGGTGTTCTTGCACGGGCTGCCGAAGCCGAGCGTCAGCAGGCCCGCCGAGCCGCAGGCGAGCACGGCGGTGGCGAAGACGGAGTTGTCGTTGCCGCCGATGTTGACCGTGACCAGGTCGGTGTCGGCGGTGACGGCGTCGAGCTGCGGGCGCAGGCCGGGGTACTGGGCGGTGGTGAAGTGGCGGGTCTCGGCCGCGCCGCAGGTGACGTCGGTGAGCGTGGCGCCTGTCGCGCCCGCGATGACCTTGGCGTAGTTCTTCGCCGACTGCAGGCAGAGCAGAGGGGAGCCGGGCGCGATGGGCAGCACCCCCGAGCCCGCCGCGTAGCTGTCGCCGAGCGCGACGTAGTTCAGCGGTTCGGCGGCGGCAGGGGTCGCGGTGGTGGCGACGGCGGTCGCGGCGGCCAGGACCGCGAGTGCGAGTCGGGTGGTGCGCGTGGACACGGCGGTTCTCCCTAGGGGCAGGGCAGGCAGGGGCCCTGAAGCTACTGACGCGTAGATAGCCCGGTCAAGGAGCGTGCTCGCAGGTCAAAGCAGCTTTGTCGCCGACGACAAACGGGCCGCCCCCGAGGGAGCGGCCCGTTCGGCGGTGCTCTTTAGAGACCGAGGTCGGCCTCGAAGGCGCCCTCTTCCAGGCGGTTCTTCACCGTGGTGAGGAAGCGGCCCGCGTCGGCGCCGTCGACCAGGCGGTGGTCGTAGGTCAGCGCCAGGTAGACCATCGAGCGGATGGCGATGGAGTCGTCGCCGTTCTCGTCGGTCACCACGACCGGGCGCTTGACGATCAGGCCGACGCCCAGGATGCCGACCTGCGGCACCGGGATGATCGGCGTGTCGAACAGCGCGCCCATGCTGCCCAGGTTGGTCAGCGTGAACGTCGCGCCGAACAGCTCGTCCGGGGTGACCTTGTTGGCGCGGGTGCGCTCGGCCAGGTCGGCGATCTTGCCCGCCATGCCCGCCAGGTTCAGGTCACCCGCGTCGTGCACGGCCGGGGTGAGCAGGCCGCGCTCGGTGTCCACGGCGATGCCCAGGTGCTCGGCGGCGTGGTAGGTGACCTCTTTGGTCTCGTCGTTGATCGAGGCGTTGAGCTTGGGGTGCTGCTTGAGCGCCTCGACGGTCGCCTTGGCGAAGAACGGAAGGAACGTCAGCTTGACGCCCTCGCGCTGCTCGAAGGCCGACTTGGACCGGGCCCGCAGCTTGGCCACCTTGGTGATGTCCACCTCGACGACCTGGGTGAGCTGCGCGGCGGTCTGCAGCGACTCGACCATGCGGCGCGAGACCGTCTGGCGCAGGCGCGACATCTTCTGCGTGGTGCCGCGCAGCGTGGTGTCCACCTGCACCGGCTTGCTCGGCGCGCTGGGGGTGCTCGGCGCGGCCTTGGCGGGCTCGGCCTTGGGCGCCTTGGCGGCCTCGGCGGCGGCCAGCACGTCCTGCTTGCGGATGCGCCCGCCGATGCCGGTGCCGCGCACCGAGTCCAGGCTGACGCCGTGCTCGGCGGCCAGCTTGCGGACCAGCGGCGTCACGTACGGGGAGCCGTCCTGGGCGGAGCCGCGGGAGGAGTCGGCCTGGGGAGCCTCCTGCTTGGGAGCCGCCTTGGGCGCCTCCTGCTTGGGGGCTTGCTGCTTCGGGGCCTCTTCCTTGGGAGCTTCCTGCTGGGGAGCCTCCTGCTTGGGCTCTTCCTGCTTCGGCTCGTCCTTCGGCTGCTCAGGCTCGGCGGCGGCCGACTTGTCGCCGATGACGCCGAGCTTGCCGCCGACGTCGACAGTGCTGTCCTCGCCCGCGGTGATCTCCAGCAGCGTGCCCGCGACCGGCGACGGGATCTCGGTGTCGACCTTGTCGGTGGACACCTCCAGCAGCGGCTCGTCCACGTCGACGCTGTCGCCGACCTGCTTGAGCCAGCGGGTCACGGTGCCCTCGGTGACGCTCTCGCCCAGGGCGGGCATGGTCACGTCGGTGCCCTTGCCGCCGCCCTTCGGCGCGTCCGGCGACGGCTGCGGCGCGGGCGCGGACTCCTCTTCCTCGCGCGGCTCGGGCTCGGGCTCGGCCTCGGCGGCCTTCTCCTCCTGGCCGCCCGAGTCGCCACCGGAATCCCCGGAACCGTCCCCGATCACCGCCAGCTGCGCGCCCACGGCGACGGTCTCGTCCTCCTGCGCCACGATCTTCTGCAGCACGCCTGCGGCGGGGGAGGGGATCTCGGTGTCGACCTTGTCGGTGGACACCTCCAGCAACGGCTCGTCGACGGCGACGGTGTCGCCCTCCTGCTTGAGCCACCGCGTGACGGTGCCTTCGGTCACGCTCTCGCCGAGCGCGGGCATCTCTACGGAGAACGCCATGTTGTCCAGGACTCCTCGGGCTTGCTAGGGCTGACGGGTCTTCTTGGGACTGACCTGGGGTCAGCCGTGCACGTGCAGTGGCTTGCCCGCGAGGGCGAGGAACGCCTCTCCCAGGGCCTCGTTCTGCGTCGGGTGGGCGTGCACCAGCGGCGCCACGTCCTCCGGGAAAGCCTCCCAGTTGTAGATCAGCTGCGCCTCACCGATCAGCTCGCCGACGCGCTCACCGACCATCGTGATGCCGACGACGGGCCCGTTCGGCTCGCGGACGAGCTTCACGCCGCCGGAGGTCTTGAGGATCTGGCTCTTGCCGTTGCCGGAGAGCGCGTACACCAGGGTCTCGGCCGCGCCGAACTTTTCCTTGGCCTGGGCCTCGGTCAGGCCGACGGAGGCGACCTCGGGGTTGCAGTAGGTCACCCTGGGGATGCCCGCCTCATCGATCGGCTTCGGGTTCAGGCCCGCGATCTCCTCGGCGACGAGGATGCCCTGCTGGAAGCCGCGGTGGGCCAGCTGCAGGCCGGGCACGAGGTCGCCGACGGCGTAGACGCCCGGCAGGTTCGTGCGCAGGCGGTCGTCGGTGGTGACGAAGCCGCGCTCCATCGCCACCCCGGCCTCCTCGTAGCCGTGCCCGGCGCTGTTGGGGCCGCGGCCGACGGCCACCAGCAGCAGGTCGGCCTCCAGCGTCTCACCGGACTCCAACGACACGCTGACGCCGGAGTCGCTCTGCGTGGCCCCGGTGAACCGCACACCGGTCTTGAAGGCGATCTTGCGCTTGCGGAAGGCGCGCTCCAGCTGCTTGGAAGCCCACTCGTCCTCGGCGGGCACCAGGCGCGGCAGCGCCTCCACGACGGTCACCTCGGCGCCGAAGGAGCGCCACACGCTGGCGAACTCCACGCCGATCACGCCGCCGCCGAGCACGACGACCTTCTCCGGGATGTAGTCCAGGTTCAGCGCCTGGTCGCTGGTGATGATCCGGCCGCCGATCTCCAGGCCGGGCAGCGAGCGCGCGTAGGAGCCGGTGGCCAGCACGACGTTCTTGCCGGTGTAGCGCTTGCCGTCGACCTCGACGGAGTTCGGGCCGACGAACGTGCCCGCGCCGTTGACCACGCTGACCTTGTTGGCCTTGAACAGGCCCTGCAGGCCCTTGTAGAGGTTGCCGACGATCCCGTCCTTGTAGGAGTTCACGCCGTTGATGTCGATGCCCTCCAGCGAGGACTTGACGCCGAACTGGTCTCCCTCGCGCGCGAGGTCGGCGACCTCGGCGGCGTGCAGGAGCGCCTTCGTCGGGATGCAGCCGCGGTGCAGGCACGTGCCGCCGACCTTGTCCTTCTCGACCAGGATCACCGACATGCCCAGCTCGGCGGCCCGGAAGGCGCACGCGTAGCCCCCCGATCCGCCGCCGAGGATCACCAGGTCGGCTGTGGCGGGGGTGTCTGTCACGGGATCTCCTTGACGAAACGGCTACGTGTCCAGGCCGCCCGCGCCTGGTGGCCGGGCGTGCCACCAGAAGACATCTTTCCACTTCGCGGCGGGGGTCTGCGAGGTGGCCGGGGTGTCGGAGACCACCTTCAGGTTACTCACGGGTTCGGCTGGGAGAATGACGACGAAGGGCTCAAACCGTCCAATACCGGAGGGGAGCGGTCGTGGGGCTATTCGACGCGCTTCGCCGCAAGCGCGGCAAGGAGCGGCCCGGCACGTTGCGCCAGGCCAGCAAGCAGGACACCTCGCACCTGGACGAGTGGGTGAACAGCCACACGGGCGTCGAGGTGTACTTCGAGCCGCGCACCAACACCACGAACTCCACGGTGGTGCTCGTCGCCCACGACGGTGAGTGGACGCGGCGGCGCATCGCCGACTTCGAGAGCGCGATCTCGTTCGGCAAGAAGCGCCAGATCCCGGTGTACGAGGTCGCGCGCGTCGGCTACCCGCAGCGGATGCGCGACTACATGGCCAAGCAGAAGAGGGAGGGCCGGGGCTGAGCCCCGCCCCTCCCCCTTCTGCGTCGGACTAGCCGTTCTCGGCGATGTCGGCCAAGACGGCGGCCAGGGTGCGCACCGGGACGCCGGTGCCGCCGCGGGTGGTGTAGCCCCACGGGCCCTCGGCGTTGTACGCCGGGCCCGCGATGTCGACGTGTGCCCACGGCACGCCGTCGGCGACGAACTCGCCGAGGAAGACGCCCGCGGCGAGCATGCCGCCCCAGCGGTGGCCGGTGACGTTGGCCAGGTCGGCCAGGCGGGAGTCGAGGTCGCCACGCAGCTCCTCGGGCAGCGGCATGGCCCAGGCGCCCTCGCCGACGGAGCGGCCGATGGCGGCCACGCGGTCGCGGAACTCGGGCTCGCCCATGATCCCGGAGGTGCGCTTGCCCAGTGCCACCAGCTGCGCGCCGGTCAGCGTGGAGGTCTCGATCAGGTAGTCGGGGGCGTCCTCGCAGGCGCGCACGATCGCGTCGGCCAGGATCAGGCGGCCCTCGGCGTCGGTGTTGAGCACCTCGACGGTCTTGCCGCCGTACATGGTCAGCACGTCGCCGGGGCGGTAGGCGTCGCCGGAGGGCATGTTCTCCGCCATCGGGACGGTCGCGGTGACCTCCAGCGGGTACTTCAGCTTCGCGGCCAGCACGACGGTGGCCACGACCGCGGCGGCGCCGCTCATGTCCGAGGTCATCTGGTCCATCGACGCCGCCGGCTTGATCGAGATGCCGCCGGTGTCGAAGGTGATGCCCTTGCCGATCAGGGCGACCTTCTTCTTGGCCCGCGGGCCCTTCCAGGTCAGCCGGACCAGGCGCGGGCCGCGGGTGGAGCCGCAGCCGACGCCGACGATGCCGCCGAAGCCGCCCTTGCGCAGCGCCTTGTCGTCGAGCACCTCGACGGTCAGGCCCGCGGCGCGGCCGAGCGCGGCGGCCTTGTCGGCGAAGGAGGCCGGGTAGAGGTCGTTCGGCGGGGTGTTGATGAAGTCGCGGGCGGTGGCCACGGCCTCGGCGATCGCGGTGGCGGCCTTCAGCGTGGCCTTGTGCTCCTTCGTCGCGCCCTCGGCGGGGGCGATGAAGTCGACCTTGGTGATGCCGCTGTCCTTGGCGCCGTTGGACTTGTACGCGGTGAAGGAGTACGCGCCGAGCGCGGCGCCCTCGACGGCCGCCTGCAGGTTCACCGTGGAAAGCAGGCTGGCGACCTTGGCGGTGCCGGAGAGCGCGCGGCTGGCCGCGCCCGCGGCGCGGCGGACCTGCTCTCCGGTGATGCCGTCGCCGCTGTCGTCCGCGCCGAGTCCGACGGCGACGACGACGGTGGCCGGGATCTTGCCCAGCGAGGGCAGCTTGACGACCTCTTCGGACTTGCCGGTGGCACCGAGCGCGGTGAGGGTCCCGACGAGGTCGCCCCCGAACGCGGCGTCCACGGCCTCGGCGCCGGGCTGCAGGGCCACGCCGTCTTCGGTGCGGACGGTGCCGATGACGAGCGCGTCGACGGCGGCCTCGGCCGCGGACGCGGTGGCCAGGGCGAGCTTGGGGGCGGTCACTGATGGGCTCCTAGGGAAGGGCGGTCCGTTCACGGCCTCGTGGGTCCGGGGCGAGATGATGACGCATGCTAACGAGTTGCGCCGTCCGTTCAACCGGTGCTCCTGGAGAATCGCCGGGGCGTCTGGCACGGTTGTGACCGTGACAGAACTGGGACAGGTGAAGGCGGCGACCTCGGCTATGGTGCCCGGTTCACTGCTCACCGCGGCGGCCGCGGGCGTGCTCGCCGCCGCCGCCGCGCTGGCCGAGGCGGGTGTCTTCGCCCTCGCCGCCCTGGTTCTGACCGCGCTCGCCGCCGGGCTCACCGCGATGTCGCTGGCCGACCTGACCGCCGTGCACGGTCCGATGAGCGGGTACGCCCACGTCACCGCGGTCCGCGGGGTGTGGGGTGGCCGGATCGCCGGGGTGCTGGCGCTGGCGGGCCGGGTGGTCGCCGCGGGAGCGCTCGCGGCGCTGGCCGGGCCCGCGGTGCTGCCGTCGGCGCCCGGGGTGGTGTCGGCGCTGGTGGTGGTCGCCGCGGGGGCGCTGGTGGTGACCAGGGTCCGGGTGCCCGCACCTGTGCTGTATGTGGTGATCGTCACAATTGGCGTGATCGTCGTGGCGTGTCTCGCGGTCGCCCCGGTCGCGGCGGCGGGCGATGTCGCGGGCGCGGACGACTGGCGGGGGACCGTCTCGGCGGCAGGCCTGCTGTTCCTGGGGTTCGCCGGGCTCGATCGGCTCGCGGGCGCGCGCCCGGTGAAGGCGCTGGCCCTCGTCGCGGGGGCGACGGCGGTGCTGGGCGTGGTGGTCTACGCGGTGCTGCGCCAGCTCGGCGGGCCGCGGGCCGCGGTCTCGCCCGCGCCGCTGCGCGACGCCCTGGCCGCCGCCGACGGGACCGCCCTGCGGCCGCTGCTGGTCCTGGGCGTCGCGGCGCTGGCCGTGCTGGCCGTGCGGCCGCTGCTCGCCGACGCGGCCAGGGTCGCCGGGGAGATGCCCGAGCTGCCGGGACGCGCGGCCGTCTCGGGGGTTGTCGTCGTGGCCTGCGCGGGCCTGGTCGCGCTGGCGCTGCCCGCCGGGTTCGCCGCCGCGCTGGCCGCCACGCTGCTGCTGGGCTACTTCGCCATGGTCAACTCCGCGGCCCGCGCGCTGGAGCGCTGCCAGCGCTCGACGTGGGTGCGCACCGGCTGCTGCGGGCTGGCGCTGTGCGTGGTGCTCTCGGTCAACGTCTCGGTCCCCGCGCTCGGGGTCGGCGCCGCCCTCCTCGGGGTGGGCGTCCTCGCGTGCTGGGCGTCAGCCCGCCGTCACGACAGGTAGCCGCCCGATAGTCGGACGTCCGAACTTCGGGACGCTGATTTCCCCTGGCGGGGGACTGCGAATACCGTTTGCGCATGACGCCATTCACCCTCACCCCGAACCCCAACCCGGCGACCCCGGAGCGGGTCGCGGAGGTACTGGCGAAGCCGGGATTCGGGGCGCACTTCACCGACCACATGGTGACGATCCGCCACGACTCCTCCAGCGGGTGGCACGACGCCCGCGTCGAACCCTTCGCCCCCATCTCGCTGGACCCGTCGGCGATGGTGCTGCACTACGGGCAGGCCATCTTCGAGGGCCTCAAGGCCTACCGGCAGCCGGACGGCTCGATCGCCTCGTTCCGGCCGGAGGCCAACGCCGCCCGCTTCCGCGACTCCGCGCGCCGCATCGCCATGCCGGAGCTGCCCGACGAGCTGTTCATGGCCTCGCTGCGCGAGCTGCTGGCCGTTGACGCGCGCTGGGTGCCGGAGCAGGCCGAGGAGTCGCTGTACCTGCGGCCGTTCATGATCTCCACCGAGGCGGGCCTGGGCGTGCGGCCGTCCTCGCGCTACCTGTACCTGCTGATCGCCTCGCCGGCGGGCGCCTACTTCGCCAGCGGCGTCAAGCCGGTCACGGTGTGGCTCTCGGCCGAGTACGTGCGCGCCGCCCCCGGCGGCACCGGCGCGGCCAAGTTCGCGGGCAACTACGCCGCCTCCCTGGTCGCCCAGGCCGAGGCCGCCGCGCAGGGCTGCGACCAGGTCGTGTGGCTCGACGCGGTGGAGCGCCGCTGGGTCGAGGAGATGGGCGGCATGAACCTGTTCTTCGTGCTGGGCTCCGGCGCGGACGCCAGGGTCGTCACCCCCGAGCTGTCCGGCTCGCTGCTGCCCGGCATCACCCGCGACTCGCTGCTGGCCCTGGCCAAGGACCTCGGCTACGGGGTCGAGGAGCGCCGCATCTCCACCGACGAGTGGGAGAAGAAGGCCGAGTCCGGTGAGCTGACCGAGGTCTTCGCCTGCGGCACGGCCGCGGTGATCACCCCGGTCGGCCACGTCAAGCACGCGGGCGGCTCCTTCGACATCAGCGGCGGCGGCACCGGCCCGGTGACCACGCAGCTGCGCGAGACCCTGGTGTCGCTGCAGCGCGGCGGCGTCGCCGACACCCGCGGCTGGCTGACCACGCTGGGCTGAGCCGAACCCGGGGGTTCTCGACCTCAGAGGACCCCCGGGACCAGCACGAGCAGCACCGACAGCTCGCAGGCCGCGCCGAGGACGTCGCCGGTGATCCCGCCGAAGCGCCGTCGCGCGTGCCGCACCAGCCCCGCCACCAGCAGCGCGGCGAGCAGGACCCCGGCCGCCGCCCACGGCTTTCCCGGGACGGCGAACAGCCCCGCGAGCGCCGCGACCGCCAGCCACGCCGCGGGCACCGCCCACGGCTGCGTCCCCGCGACCAGCGCGCCGAGCCCTTCCGGTCGCGCCGCCGGGACACCGCGCACGCAGCACAGCGGGAAGGCGATCCGCCCGACGGCGACCGCCAGCACCGCCACTCCCAGCGACTCCGGGCGCAGCGCGCCGAACGCAGCGGCCTGCCCGAGCAGCACCAGCACCAGCGCAGCCACCCCGAACGGGCCCGCGCCGCCGTCGCGCATGACCGCCAGCGCCCGCTCCGGCGGCCCGTAGCAGCCCAGGCCGTCGGCGGTGTCGGCCAGGCCGTCGATGTGCATGCCGCGGGTGGCCAGCGCGAGGAACGCCACCGCGAGCACACCGCCGAGCAGCGGCGGCAGGCCGAGCAGACCCGCTGTCCACAGCAGAACGGCCACGAGCGCGCCCAGGGCGACACCGACGACCGGGGCCGCCGCGATCGCCCGGCGCGCGGCGCTGGCGTCCACGGTGGCCACGTGCAGCGGCAGCACCGTCAGCCAGGAGAAGGCGAGGCGCATCAGCCGGTGCTGACGCCCGCCTCGCCGAACGTCGCCATCTCGGCGAGCACCCGCACGGCGGCGGACACGATCGGCAGCGCCACCACGGCCCCCGACCCCTCGCCAAGGCGCATCCCCAGGTCGAGGACCGGCTCCAGCTCCAAGCGCTCCAGTGCCAGGTGGTGCGCGGGCTCGACCGAGCGGTGCCCGGCCACCCACCAGCGCGCCGCCCCCGGAGCCATCTCCTCGGCCACCAGGGCCGCCGCGCCGACGACCACGCCGTCGAGGATCACCGGGGTCCTGCGCACGGCGGCCTGGGCGAGGAACCCGGCCATCGCGGCGAGGTCGGCCCCGCCCGCGGTGCGCAGCAGGCCCAGCGGGTCGGTGCCCACCTTGCGGGCCCGGCGCAGCGCGTCGCGCACGGCGACAGCCTTGCGCATCCAGCCCTGGTCATCGATCCCGGTGCCGCGCCCGACCACCGCGACCGGCTCGGCGCCGGTGAGCGCGGCGATCAGCACCGCGGCCGGGGTGGTGTTGCCGATGCCCATGTCGCCCGCGACGAGCAGGTCGGCGCCGCTGTCGATCTCGTCGTCGGCGATCGCGCGCCCGGCGATGACCGCGGTGGCGGTCTCCTCGTCGGTCAGCGCGTCCTCGCGGTCGATCGAGCCGGACGAGCGGCGCACCTTCAGGTCGTCGGCGGCGGTCTCCCCGTCGACGGCCATGTCGACCACGCGCACGGTCGCGCCCGCGGCGGCGGCGAGGACGTTGACCGCCGCGCCGCCCGCGGCGAAGTTGGCCACCATCTGCCCGGTGACCTCGCTGGGGAAGGCGGACACCCCGTGCGCGGCGACACCGTGGTCGCCGGCGAACACCACGATCCTCGGCCTGGCGAACGGCCTCGGCGGGCAGACCCCCTGGCAGGAGGCGATCCAGACGCCCAACTCCTCCAGCCTGCCGAGCGAGCCCGCCGGCTTGGTCAGCTGCGCCTGCCGCTGCCGCGCCGCGTCCCGCGCTGCCGCGTCGGGCGGGTCCACGATCGGGAACGCGGTGTCGCTCACCGGCGCGCCTCCACTCCTCACTTGAGGCGCAGCGGCAGCCCCGCGACCAGCAGCAGCACCTGGGTGCACACCTGGGCCAGGGACGCGTTCACCGCGCCGAGCTCGTCGCGGAAGAGCCTGCCAGAGCGGGTTTGCGGGATGACACCCAACCCGACTTCGGAGGAGACCACGGTGATCGGCGCCGGGCAGCGGCTGACGGCGGCCACGAGGGCGGTTGTGGCGGGGGCGAGGTCGGGGTGGGGGGAGGTCCAGGCGTTCGCGTCGTCCATGGCGTTGGTCAGCCAGGTGGCGATGTCGTCGATGAGGAGCGGCTTGGTCGCGGTCTCGATGGCGGTGGTGAGGCTGGTGGTGTCCGGGGTTTCCAGGGTGTCCCAGGTGGAGGGTCGGCGGGCGGTGTGGGTGGCGATGCGGGCGTCCCACTCGGTGTCGCCGGGGATGCGGCGGGCGGTGGCCAGGTAGAGGGTGTCGGTGCCCATCAGGGACTCGGCGTGTGCCGACTTGCCTGACCGGGCTCCTCCGAGTACCAGCGTCTTGCTCACGGGCGCGCAGGCTACCGTTCGGTGGTGACCTACTTCTGGCGGTACGACACCACCGAAGGCCCGCGCGAGAGCCCGCGCGCCGATGACCAGCAGGAAGCGGAGTCCTGGCTGTCGGAGAACTGGCGCGAGCTGGCGGAGCAAGGGGTGGACGAGGCCACGCTGTTCGACGGCGAGGATGTCGTCTACGGGCCGATGAGCCTGCACTCCTGACCGACGTCTAGAGGATGTCGCACTCGTCCAGGACGCGGACGAGTTTGGTCGCCAGGACCCAGCGGATGGCCGGGTCGGCGTGGGAGACGGTGACCTGGCCGGTGACGACCGGGTGGGGCAGGGCCGCGCGGTAGCGCAGGCCGGAGACGCCGTGGACCGAAGGCCAGCCCGGCCAGGTGGATTCGGCGGGGAGCAGCCAGAGGACGCCGTCGGGGGTGGTGTCGGCCTGGCCGCCGCAGACCTGGCACAGCAGCACGCGCATGGCGCGGCGCTGGCGTGCGGGGTGGATGTCGGCGTAGCGCGGTGTGCCCTCGCCCTGCCGGACGGAGTAGCGGTCCCAGAGGACGCCTCGGCTGTCGCGGTCGATGAGCTGTTCGTCGCGGAAGGCGATCCCGAGGCCGCTCGGGTGTTCCACGATGTCGGGCTTCGCCACTACCTCGCCCGTCCACGAGGCGATGTAGGGCACCAGATCTGCGCGCATGACTGAGCCGCTGATCGAGCAGTCGGGCCTGCAGGTGGACGACCTCGTCCGGCAGGTCAGGTGCCCGCGGCCGACGATCTTCCGGCTGCTGTCCGGGGACGCGTTGCCCGGCTGGCCGGTCGTGCTCGCCGTCCTGGGGCTGGTGGGCGCGACGGACGAGCAGCGGACGCAGGCGCTCACGCTCTGGGAGATCGCCGACGTCCCGACCTCGGCGGTCAGCTTCGCCAAGGCGCTCCCGGTGGCCTACCGGCGGTTCCGGTTGGACGAGATGGAAGCCGACGTCGAGCGCACCCTGGACACGGCGGTCATCCCCGGGATGTTGCAGACCAGGCCCTACACCGAGGCGCTGGCGCTGCGAAACCACATCAGGGACAACCCGGAGGAGTGGAACAAGGCGGCTCCGGCCGAACGGCACGAGCGGCAAGCCCTGCGCAGTCGGGAAGACCGGCCTCTCCGGCTGGTCTCCCTGATCGACGAGAGCGCGCTCCGCCGGGTGGTCGGCGGCTCCGCCGTGATGGTCGAGCAGCTCGACAGGTTGCTGGCCGCCGGTCGGGACCATGCCACGACGGTCAGGGTGATCCCGTTCAGCGCTGGTCCCTATCCGGCGAGCGCGGGGTCCATGACCCTGTTCTACTACGACGGCGAAAGATCGGCCGGAAGTGGGAACTCAGTGGAGTGGCGCAAGAGCAGTAGGTCGGCATCGCAGGACCAGTGCGTCGAGGTGTCGGTCGCCCCCGGCGAGACCCGGGTCCGGGACACCAAGGCCCGTGACCGGGGAGCGCTGCGGTTTGACGCCGCCGCCTTCCGGGCTTTCCTGACCAGGCTCTGAACACGCGTCAGCCCCCGCCGAGCACTTCCGGCGGGGGCTGACGCGCGTGTCAGGTCAGGGGGTGACGGTCAGCGTCGGGTCGCGCTCGACCACGCCCTCCAGGACCTCATCGATCTTGGCCAGGAGGTCGTCCTCCAGCTTCACGCCTGCCGCCTTGACGTTCTCGGTGACCTGCTCCGGCCGAGACGCGCCGATGATCGCCGAGGCGACGTTCGGGTTCTGCAGGACCCAGGCGATCGCCAGCTGGGCCAGCGACAGGCCGGCCTGCTCGGCGAGCGGGGTCAGGCCCTGCACGGCGGTGAGCACGTCGTCGCGCAGCCAGCGCGAGATCATGTTCTTGCCGCCCGCCTCGTCGGTCGCGCGGGACCCGGCCGGGGGCTCGGCGCCCGGCTTGTACTTGCCGGTGAGCACACCCTGGGCGATCGGCGACCAGACGATCTGCGAGATGCCCTCGCGCTCGCTGACCGGCACGATCTGCGGCTCGATGACCCGCCACAGCATCGAGTACTGCGGCTGGTTGGAGATGAACGGGACGTTCAGCTCCCTGGCCAGGGCCGCGCCCCGGCTGATCTGCTCGGCGTTCCACTCCGAGACGCCGATGTAGAGGGCCTTGCCCTGGCGCACGAGGTCGGCGAAGGCGGTCATCGTCTCTTCCAGCGGCACCGTGCGGTCGTAGCGGTGCGCCTGGTAGAGGTCGACGTAGTCGGTGCCGAGCCTGCGCAGCGAGGCGTGCGCGGACTCCATGATGTGCTTGCGGCCGAGGCCGCGGTCGTTGGGGCCGCCGGGGCCGGTCGGCCAGAAGACCTTGGTGAAGATCTCCAGGCCCTCCCGGCGCTCGCCCTTGAGGGCCCGGCCGAGGACCGACTCCGCCTTGGTGTTGGCGTAGACGTCGGCGGTGTCGAAGGTGGTGATCCCGGCCGCCAAGGCCGCCTTCACGCAGGCCTGCGCCGCCTCCTCCTCGACCTGTGAGCCGTGGGTGAGCCAGTTGCCGTACGAGATCTCCGAGACGTTCAGGCCGCTGCGGCCGAGACGACGAAACTCCATGGGCCCAGCATAGTTCGCCGTGCGAACTAAATGCCCGCCACGGCCGGGTCTAGACCGCCTCGCCCACCCGGACGCGCGGCTTCGGGACGCGCATGCGCCGCAGCTGCGTGGCGCGCACGAACGCGTACCAGCCGATGCCGAAGCCGCGGATCGTCTCCTTCGGGAACCGGGCCCTGACCTGCTTGGCGACCCGGCGGCCGTTGAGGATGGCCTCGAAGATCATGGCCACCAGCATGATCAGGCAGAACAGCGTCGCCCAGTACTGCACGATCACGGCGGGGAACAGCAGTGCGACGAACACCACAACGGCCAGCGGCATGAACAGCCCCAGCAGGTTGCGGCGGGAGTCCACGAGATCCCGGATGTAGGCCTTCACCGGGCCGCGGTCGCGCGGCATGAGGTACTTGTCGTCGCCTGCCATCATCCGCTCGCGCTGCTGGACGCGCTGCTCGCGGCGCTTGGCCGCCATCGCCTTGCGGTCCTCCTTGGAACCGCGGGAACGGCGGATCGCCTCGCGCGTGGTCTTCGGCGGCGGCGCGACCGGGCCGCGCTTGCGCTCGGACTCGTTGCGCTTGGGGGTGGCCCGGCCCTTGCTCGGGGTGTAGCCCTTGGGCACCGGGTTCTCACCCACCGTGACGGCCGACTCCTCGGCCTGCTCGGCGGAGTCGGTGGTCGAGTTGCGGCGAAGGAACCTCACACCGACAAGGGTATGACAACCCCGGTGATCGCTATGCTCCGGCTTGTGCGAGTGGTCATAGCCCCGGACTGCTTCGGCGGGACCCTGACGGCGGCGGAAGCCGCCTCGGCGATCGCCGACGGCTGGCGCAGAGGCGCCCCGGAACACGACGTGGTCCTTCGTCCGCTCGCCGACGGCGGCCCCGGGTTCGTGGCGGTGCTGCACGCCGCGCTCGGCGGCGAGCTGCACACCGAGACCGTCTCCGGCCCGCTCGGCGAGCCCGTCCGGGCGACCTGGCTGGGCCACGACGGCACCGCCTACATCGAGTCGGCCGAGGCCGCGGGCCTGCACCTGGTGCCCAAGGACCGGCGCGCCGAGTCGTGCGAGAGGGCCACCACCTACGGGGTCGGCCAGCTGCTGGCCGCCGCCCGCGACCGCGGATACCGCCGCGCCGTCATCGGCCTCGGCGGTTCGGCCACCACCGACGGCGGCGCGGGCCTGTTCGCCGCGCTGGGCGCGATCGCCGTCGGCGAGGACGGTGCGCCGCTGCCGACCGGCGGGTCGGCGCTGGCGGGCTGCGCGCGCATCGATGGCGACCTCGAACTGGGTGGGCTCGACGAGGTCGTGGCCGCCAGCGACGTCACCAACCCGCTGCTCGGCGAGCACGGCGCGGCCGTCACCTTCGGCCCGCAGAAGGGCGCCGACGCCGAGGCCGTCGCGCGGCTGGAGGCGGGCATGACCCGCTGGGCCGACGTGCTCGCCGACCGGTCCAAGCCGATCGCCGACGTGGAGGCCGCGGGCGCCGCGGGCGGGCTCGGGGCGGCGCTGCTGGCCATCGGCGCGGTGCCGACCTCCGGCGCGGGGCTCGTGCGGGCCTCGACCGGGCTCGACTCGGCCGTCGCCGGGGCCGACCTGGTGATCACCGGCGAGGGCAGCTTCGACTGGCAGTCGCTGCGCGGCAAGCTCGTGACCGGGGTGGCCGCCGCGGCCGCCGAGCGGGGCGTTCCCTGCCTGGCGCTGTCCGGGCAGGCCAGCGTCGGGCGCACGCAGGCCGCGTCGGTGGGCATCGCCGAGGTGCACTCGGTGTCCCAGCACGTGGGCTCGGTGGAGCAGGCCATGGCCGACCCCGCGGCCACCCTGGCTGATCTGGCCGAACACGTCGCCCGGCAGTGGCGCTGAGTTGCCCGTTACAAGGTTGCCCCCGTCGCGGGCGGGTGTGCCACCATGGGAGAGAAGCTGGGAATAGAAGCCCGCGCGTACCCTGTTAAGACGGGTGTACCGGACCGTCCGAGGGAGAACGATGACGACCGCTCAGCAGAACACCACCGAGGACACCACCCACGGTGTGGTGCTGACCGACGCCGCCGCGGGCAAGGCCAAGGCCCTGCTCGACCAGGAGGGCCGCGACGACATGCACCTGCGCATCGCGGTGCAGCCGGGTGGGTGCGCGGGTCTGCGCTACCAGCTGTTCTTCGACGAGCGCAGCCTCGACGGCGACCTCATGAAGGACTTCAGCGGCCTCAAGGTGGCCGTGGACCGGATGAGCGCCCCGTACCTGCAGGGCGCCGTGATCGACTTCGTGGACTCGATCGAGAAGCAGGGCTTCACGATCGACAACCCGAACGCGGGCGGCTCCTGCGCCTGCGGCGACTCGTTCAACTAGGCCAGACGCACCGAAGGGCCGCGACCAGCACCCGGTCGCGGCCCTTTGGCTGTGCTCAGACGTACGCCTCCAGGTCGGCCACCTGGGCCAGGCACGTCTCATCGACCGACCACGGCGCGGCCGCGCGCGGACCCGGAAGGGCGTTCGCCGAGGTCAGCGTGGACGGGATCGAGTCGCAGTCGGCGATCAGGTCGCCGATGGTCTCCGGTTCGACTGTGCTCATCCGCGCACATTAAGCACGCAGGGACGAGCGTTCCTAGAGGTACGCCCCGGTAGTGTCGAACAGTGATCCAACGCCACCCTCTCGGGTGGTGTCGGCCAGACGACCTGCCCGAGACAAGGGAGTGCCTCGTGCCCGTTGCCGTCAGCGGAAGCATCGCCACCGACCACCTGATGCACTTCCCCGGGAGGTTCGCCGACCAGCTCGTCGCCGAGCAGCTGCACCGGGTCTCGCTGAGCTTCCTCGTCGACGACCTGGTGGTCCGCCGGGGCGGCATCGGCGCGAACATCGCCTTCGGCATGGGCGTGCTCGGCTGCTCGCCGGTCCTCGTCGGCGCGGTCGGCGCGGACTTCGCCGACTACCGCTCCTGGCTGGAGCGCCACGGCGTCGACTGCGCGGGCGTGCACGTCTCCGAGGTCGCCCACACCGCGCGCTTCGTCTGCACCACCGACGACGACATGAACCAGATCGCCTCGTTCTACGCGGGCGCGATGGCCGAGTCCCGCAACATCGAGCTGGCCCCGATCGCCGCCCACGCGGGCGAC
Source organism: Actinokineospora guangxiensis (assembly GCF_042657845.1). Lineage (NCBI taxonomy): Bacteria > Bacillati > Actinomycetota > Actinomycetes > Pseudonocardiales > Pseudonocardiaceae > Actinokineospora > Actinokineospora guangxiensis. Next base: position 225,832 of record NZ_JBHSKF010000004.1, read on the forward strand.
CTCGACCTGGTCCTGATCAGCCCGGACGACCCGGAGGGCATGGTCCGCCACGCCGAGGAGTGCCGCCAGCGCGGCTACCGCTTCGCCGTGGACCCCTCCCAGCAGATGGCCCGCATGGACGGCGCGGCGATCCGCTCGTTCGTGGAGGGCGCGGAGTACCTGTTCAGCAACGACTACGAGTGGGAGCTGCTGCGCCAGAAGACCGGCTGGACCGAGGCCGAGGTGATGTCGCGGGTCGGCCTGCGCGTCACCACCCTGGGCGAGAAGGGCGTGGAGCTAGTCTCGGCCGACGGCACGAGCATCCACGTCGGCGCCGTCCCGGAGACCGCCAAGTCCGACCCGACCGGCGTCGGCGACGGCTTCCGCGCGGGCTTCCTCGCCGGCGTCACCCAGGGCCTCGGCCTGGAGCGCTCGGCGCAGCTCGGCTCGCTGATCGCGGTGCTGGTCCTGGAGACGATCGGCACCCAGGAGTGGACCTTCGACAAGGCGACCGCGGTGACCCGCATCGCGGGCGCCTACGGCCAGGAGGCCGCCGACGAGATCGCGGCGATCCTGCCGGGCTGAGCCTGGACACCACAGCGGGTGGCCTCCTCTCGGGGAGGCCACCCGCTGTGCTTGTCCGGTGCTATCCGGTCGGGATCCGGGTGTCGGCCAGGCTGTCCAGGGTGATGCCCAGCGCCGCGGCCAGGGCGGCGATGGTGAAGAACGCCGGGGTGGGGACGCGGCCGCTCTCGATCTTGCGCAGGGTCTCCACCGAGACGCCCGCGGTGGCCGCGACCTCGGTCATGCTGCGCTCACCGCGGGCCTCGCGGAGGGTGCGGGCGAGCCGCTCGCCGCGTTCGCGTTCCTGGCGGGTCAGCGGGGGTCGGACCATGGGGTCGAGTGTAGCCGAGTTGACCGGGATAACAATACCGGTATTGTTATCCCCATGGTCGAGTTGAAGACGCCTGCGGAGATCCAGGCGATGCGTGAAGCGGGCAGGGTCGTCGCCGAGGCGCTGGCCGCGGTGAAGGCGGCCGCCGCCGTGGGGACGACACTGGCGGAGCTGGACGAGGTCGCCCAAGGCGTGCTGGCCGCGCACGGGGCCGGGTCGTCCTTCCAGCACTACCACCCCCAGTTCGCGCCGACGCCGTTCCCGGCGGTGCTGTGCACGTCGGTCAACGACGCGATCGTCCACGGCATCCCGCACCGGACCGCGCTGCGCGACGGCGACCTGCTGAGCATCGACTTCGGCGCGCACGTGCGCGGCTGGCACGGGGACTCGGCGATGTCCTTCGTCGTCGGCACCGCGAGCCAGGACGACCTCGACCTGATCGAGACCGCCGAGCGCGCGCTGGCCGCGGGCATCGCCGCGGCGGTGCCCGGAAACCGGATGGGCGACATCACCCACGCCATCGGCACGGTGGTCAGGGCGGGCGGCTACGGCATGCCGGAGGACTTCGGCGGCCACGGCATCGGCCGGTCCATGCACGAGTCGCCGTCGGTGCCCAACGAGGGCAAGGCCGGGCGCGGCTACCGCCTGCGCGAGGGCCTGGTCATCGCCATCGAGCCGATGGTCCACCAGGGCGGCTCCGACAAGTACTACGCCGATGACGACGGCTGGACCCTGCGCACCAGCGACGGCAGCCGCGCCGCCCACGCCGAGCACACCATCGCCATCACCGCCGACGGCCCGGTGATCCTCACCGCCTGACCGCACAGCAAAGGGGGCCTGCCGCGTGGCAGGCCCCCTCTTTGCTCGCGCGTCAGATCTTGACCGGGTAGTGCGGCTCCGGGATCACCGGGCGGATGCGGCGCTCGATGAAGATGCCGTGCCAGAGCATGAAGACCAGCAGGGCCCAGATGCGGCGGCTGTGGTCCAGGCTGCCCGCGCGGTGCTCGTCGAGCATGCGCATGACGGCGTTCTTGTCGACCAGGGCGTCGGTCTGGGAGTCGATGACGATGGCGCGGGCCCAGTCGTGCATCTCCTCGCGCAGCCAGAGGCGGATCGGGACCGGGAAGCCCAGTTTGCGGCGGTTGAGGACGTGTGGGGGGACCACTCGGCGCATGGCCTGGCGCAGGGCGTACTTCGTGGTCTCGCGGGTGATCTTCTGCTCCAGCGGGACCTGCGAGGCGACCCGGAAGACCTCGGGGTCCAGGAACGGCACGCGCAGTTCCAGGGAGTTGGCCATGGTCATCTTGTCGGCCTTGACCAGGATGTCGCCGCGCAGCCAGGTGTAGAGGTCGACGTGCTGCATGCGGGTGACCGGGTCCCAGCCCTCGGACTCGCGGTACGGCCCGGCGGTGAGGTCGGCGTGGCCGACGCGCGGGTCGAAGGTGCGCAGGACGGGGGCCAGCTGGTCGTCGCGGAAGATGCGGGCGTTGCCGTAGTAGCGGTCCTCCAGCGACAGCGAGCCGCGGCGCAGCAGGTCCTTGCCCCGGGTGCCCTCGGGGATCTTGGTGGAGACCTTGCCCAGCAGCTTGCGCAGCGAGCCGGGCACGCGCTCGAACGGCGCCAGCGACAGCGGCTCGCGGTAGATGGTGTAGCCGCCGAACAGCTCGTCGGCGCCTTCGCCGGAGAGCACGACCTTGACGTGCTTGCGGGCCTCGCGGGCGATGAACCACAGCGGGACCAGCGCCGGGTCGGCCACCGGGTCGTCGAGGTACCAGACGATGAGCGGCAGGGCCTCCATCATCTCCGGCGCCGAGACCGTCCTGACCACGTGCTTCACGCCGATCGCGGCGGCGGACTCGGCGGCCACGTCGACCTCGGAGTAGCCCTGGCGCTCGAAGCCGGTGGTGAAGGTGATCAGGTCCGGGTTGTGCTGCTTGGCCATCGCGGCGATGGCGGTGGAGTCGATGCCGCCGGAGAGGAACGAGCCGACGGTGACGTCGGCGCGCATGTGCATGCGGACCGAGTCGGCCATGACGTCGGCGATGCGCTGGTGCAGCTGCTCGGCGTCGGCGGGGCCGGTGACCGGGCGGGGGGTGAAGCGCGGGGTGAAGTAGCGCCGCGTCCTGGGCTCGTCGCCGGGGCTGAGGGTGAAGGCGGTGCCCGACTCGATGCGGTGGATCTTGGTGTGCAGGCTCGCGGGCTCGGGCACGTACTGCAGCGTCAGGTAGTGCTGCAGGGCGCGCTTGTCCAGCTCCAGCGGGATGCCCAGCACCGGGGCCAGGTCCAGCAGCGACTTCTTCTCGCTGGCGAAGGCCGCGCCGCCGGGGCCGACGGCGTAGAACAGCGGCTTGATGCCGAACGGGTCGCGCGCGCCGAAGAGGGTGTGGCGGGCGTTGTCCCAGATCAGGAACGCGAACATGCCGCGCAGCCGGGACACCGCGGCCTCGCCGAGGTAGTGGTAGGCCGCGACAATCGTCTCGGAGTCGCCGTCGGTGCGGAAGCGGGCGCCGAACTTGGCGGTCAGCTCCGCGCGCAGCTCCAGGTAGTTGTAGATCTCGCCGTTGAACAGCAGCGTGTACCGCTGCGGCGTCTCCGGCGGACCCCACACCAGCGGCTGGTGCGAGTGCTCGATGTCGATCATGGAGAGCCGGTTGAAGCCGAAGACGGCCTCGCCGCCGGTCCAGGTGCCGCTCTCGTCGGGCCCCCGGTGGCGCTGGCACCGCATGGCCGAGCCGACGGCCGACCGGGCGGCGGCCGCGTCCATGTCAGAGGGACAGATCAGGCCAATGAGACCGCACACGGCTACTCGCGCACCTCTCGTAATGCGGGCGGGGGAGGGGCCAGTATGCCGGGCGCGGCACCGGCGGCGCGGACCGCCCACGCCCGCGGTGACGGGGGTCTGGTCCATGATCGGCGTATGCGACTGCTTCCCATCGCGCTCGCGCTGATCCCGCTGACCGCCTGCGCTTCTCCCCGGGTGGGCGCGCTGCCCGCCGACAACGGGCTGCTGCCCGTTGTCGTGATCACCTGGTGCGGCGACGCTCCTGCCCAGGTCGACGTCACCTCCAGCGGCATCAGCCTGCACTACCGGCCGGTCGCGCCACTGGAGGGCGCCGAGGTCGAACTCGACCTGACCGAGCCGGGACCGGGATGGGTGCGGGAGGCGGGCATCTCCGACGGTGGCCGGGAGTCGATCCTGCGGCCCTACGCCGAGGACATGGAGGTCGTCGTCACGGTGAGCAGCGAGGCCACCTCGGGCGACCGCAACGGCAGCGGCGACATCGGCACGGTCGACTTCACCCTGAAGGAGTTGGCCGAGGCGGCCGCGGTGCTGGTGTACGACGAGGACGTCAACCGCAACGAGGAAGTCCCGCGCGGGGAGTTCGCGCTGCGGTGTTGATCGGTGTGACCTAGGTCAGCTCACCCTCTCCGGGTGTGACTGGGGTCGCTGGGCTAGGCTCCGGGTGCTCCCTGGACAGGCGTTTATCGCCTTTCCCCGGGGGAGCGCGGAGTCATCGCGTCGAGGAGGATCGCGCAGTGGGCACACGCCAGGCCGCCAGGCCCGGGAACCGCATCGCACGGGCGGCCAAGCTGGCCGGGCTGGTCGCGGTCGTCGCGGTGCTGGCCACCGGCTGTTCGATCAACAACGACGTCCTGCGCTTCGGGTGGCCCGAGGGCGTCACCCCGCAGGCCGAGAGCATGCGCGTGTTCTGGACCTGGTCGGTCATCGCCGCGCTGGTCATCGGCGTCATCACCTGGGCGCTGATCCTGTGGCCGGTGATCGCCCACCGCAAGCGCGGCGACCAGCTGCCCAAGCAGTTCCAGTACAACCACTTCCTCGAACTGATCTACACCGGAATCCCGGTCGTGATCGTGGTGGTGCTCTTCTACTTCACCGCCACCACCCAGAACTACGTGCAGGCCGAGACCGACGACCCGGACGTGGTCGTGGATGTCGTGGCCTTCCAGTGGAACTGGGAGTTCGACCACATCTCCTACAAGGACGCCTCGGGTGTCCAGCAGGAGCCCAAGGCCCCTGGCGACACCACGGTGCGCACCATCGGCTCCTCCGCGGAGATCCCGATGCTGGTGCTGCCCACCAACCGGGTCATCGAGTACCGCCTGCGGGCCACCGACGTCATCCACTCGTTCTTCGTGCCGGACTTCCTCTTCAAGCGCGACGTCTTCCCGCACCCGGACAAGAACAACCAGGACTCGGACTTCCAGAACACCATCGACAAGCCCGGGTCGTTCGTCGGGCGCTGCGCCGAGCTGTGCGGCACCTACCACGCGGTGATGAACTTCGAGGTCAGGGCGGTCCCGGGGGACGTGTTCGACCGGTACATGCAGCTGCGGCAGCAGGAGAACCCGGCCACCGGCCGCGGCTACACCAACGCCGAGGCGCTGACCGAGCTGAACTGCGGCGAGCTGTGCGAGCCCTACGCGGTGACCACCACGCCGTTCAACACCGACCGCACCGCACGCTCCGCGTCCGGCTCCTGAGGCGAAGGAACTGCCAGCTATGAAGGTCGAAGCGCGGGTATTCGACGTCACCACCGTCTTCTTCTTCCTGTCGGCAATCGTCTACGGGTTCTGGGCGAAGGAGCCGGTGGGCACGGTCGGGCTGATCCTGAGCGGCGGCCTGTCGCTGATCGTCGGCTCGTACTTCCACTTCATCGCCCGCCGCCTGGCCCAGCGCCCGGAGGACAACCCGGACGCCGAGATCAGCGACGGCGCGGGCGAGCTGGGCTTCTTCAGCCCCGGCAGCTACTGGCCGGTGGCGCTGGCCGCCTCGGCGGCGCTGGCGGGCCTGGCGCTGGCGTTCTGGCAGATCTGGCTGCTGGTGATCGCCATGGTGCTGGTGCTCATCGCCATCGGCGGGCTGGTCTTCGAGTACCACACCCGTCCGGACCACGACTGACCGTTCTTGATCAGTACAGGACCGCGGCCCACCTGGGCCGCGGTCTTTTCACTTTATGCAGCGCTTTGACCAGCGTTCTTCTCGTGCGAAGGTCGGATGGCGGAAAGAATTCCGCGTCCGCGCCCGGTGTGCCCGGCGGTGTTCCCGGCTGATCGTCGGACCGCCGCCGCGGCGGCACGATCGCGGGCGACCGGACCCAGCCGCCCGGCGATCCCGCGCGGCCCGACCACAGGAGACGCGTGTGAAGCTCGCCAGCCGGATGTCCCGCCTCGGCACCGAGTCCGCGTTCGAGGTGCTGGCCAAGGCCAAGGCCCTGGAGGCTGCCGGCACGCCGGTCATTCACCTGGAGATCGGCGAACCCGACTTCGACACCCCCGCCCACATCGCCGAGGCCGCCCGCGCCGCGCTGGAACGGGGCATGACCCACTACGTGCCCGCGCCGGGCATCCCGGAGCTGCGCACGGCCGTCGCCGCCGCGCTGGCCAGGGACGGGCGGATGGAGACGACCCCGGACCGGGTCATCGTCACCCCCGGCGCCAAGCCGATCATGTTCTTCGCGATCCTCGCGCTCTGCGAGGAGGGCGACGAGGTGCTCTACCCCGACCCGGGCTTTCCGATGTACGCCTCCATCGCCGCCTTCGCCGGGGCCACGCCGGTGCCGGTGCCGCTGCGCGAGGAGAACGGCTTCACCGTCGACCCCGACGAGCTGGCGTCCCTGGTGACCCCGAGGACCAAGCTGCTGATCCTCAACTCCCCGCACAACCCGTGCGGCAGCGCGCTGGACCGCGCCCAGGTCGAGGCCATCGCCGAAATCGCGATCAAGAACGACCTGACCGTCCTCTCCGACGAGGTCTACTGGGCGCTGCGCTACGGCGGCGAGCACCACAGCGTGCTGGACGTGCCCGGCATGGCCGAGCGCACGATCCTGCTCGACGGCTGGTCCAAGACCTACGCCATGACCGGATGGCGGCTGGGCTACGGCGTCTTCCCCCCGGCCCTGGTCGAGCCGGTGAGCAGGCTGGTCATCAACTCGGTGTCCTGCACCTCGGCGTTCAGCCAGCACGCCGCCATCGCGGCGCTGGAGGGCCCGATGGACGAGGTCGACCGCATGCGCGCCGCCTTCGCCGAGCGCGCCGACCTGGTCGTCGACGGCCTCAACGCGATCACCGGCGTGACCTGCGTGCGCCCCGGCGGCGCGTTCTACGCGTTCCCGAACATCACCGGCCTGGGCCTCTCGGAGGGCGAGCTGGCCGACCGGCTGCTGCGCGAGGCGGGCGTGGCGGTGCTGCCGGGGACGGCCTTCGGCGAGTACGGCAAGGGCTATCTTCGGTTCTCGTACGCCAACTCGAACGACAACATCAAGGCCGCGCTCGGCGCCTTCGCCGACCTGGCCGCGGAGGTGGCCCGTGCCTGACGTCCTGGTGACCCGCCGCATGGTCGACGCGGCGATGTCCGCCCTCGACGGGCTCGGGGAGGTGCTCGGGGAGGTGCTCGGGGAGGTGGAGGTCTACGAGGGACCGCCGACGGCGATGCCGCGCCCGGACCTGCTGCGCCGGGCATCGGGGGTCAGCGGCCTGGTGACCGTGCTGACCGAGCGTGTGGACGCGGAGCTGCTGGACGCGGCCGGACCCGGCCTGCGGATCGTGGCCAACCACGCGGTGGGGGTGGACAACATCGACATCCCCGAGTGCACGCGGCGCGGGGTGCTGGTGACCAACACCCCCGACGTGCTGACCGAGGCGACCGCGGACCTGGCCTGGGCGCTGATCCTGGCCTGCGTGCGCCGGGTGGCCGAGGGCGACCGCTTCCTGCGGGCCAGGACGCCGTGGATCTGGGACCCGAGGATGATGCTCGGCCAGGACCTGCACGGCCGCGTCCTGGGCATCGTCGGCTGCGGGCGCATCGGGCAGGCGACGGCCCGCCGCGCGCTCGGGTTCGGGATGCGGGTTGTCTATCACAACTCACGCCCGCTGCCCGAGGAGATCGCCGCGCCGCTGGGGGCGCGGCACGTGGGCTTCGACGAGCTGCTGGCCTCCTCCGACGTGGTGTCGGTGCACTGCCCGCTGACGCCGGACACCCGGCACCTGTTCGGGGCCTCGGCGTTCCGGAAGATGAAGGCGTCGGCGGTGCTGGTGAACACCGCGCGCGGTCCGGTGGTGGACGAGGCGGCGCTGGCGGTCGCCCTGCGGGAGGGGGAGATCTTCGGCGCGGGGCTGGACGTGTTCGAGCGGGAGCCCGAGGTGACCGCCGAGCTGCTGGACCTGGACTCGGTCACGATCGTCCCGCACCTGGGGAGCGCGACGGTGGGGACTCGGGAGGCCATGGGGCTGCGGGCGGTGCAGAACCTGGCGGCGGGGCTTGCCGGCGGGCGACCGCGCGACCTGCTGAATCCGGACGTGCTCGGATGAGCGGCGGCAGGCCGCGCGCGGGCGCGGCCTGCCACTGCCCGGCCGTGGTGGAGGTCGGTGGCCGCAAGCTCGGGGTGATGGGTGTGCCCCGGTGAGCGGTGGTCGGCGGGCGGCCGCTCACGAGGCGACCGCCGCGGTGTTGTCCCGGCTGGACGACCGGGAGGTGGTCGACCTGCTGGCGACCGCGGTCCCGCTGGGGGAGGGCATCGGGGGGACGGCGGCGGTGGTGGATGTCGGGGGCACGCCGGTCTTCGTCAAGCGGGTGCCGGTGACCGCCAGGGAGGCGCGGCCGGAGAACGCCGGCAGCACCGCGAACCTGTTCGGGTTGCCCGCCTTCTGCCACTACGGCGTGGGGGACGTGGGGTCGCCGGGGTTCGGGGTGTGGCGGGAGGTGGCCGTGCACGCCATGACCACCGAGTGGGTGCTCGCGGGTGAGTACGACGGGTTCCCGCTGACCTACCACTGGCGGGTGCTGGCCCACCCCGGTCTGCCGCTGTCCGGGGAGCTGGCCGACATCGATCACGCGGTCGACCACTGGGGCGGCGGGCCGGGTGTCCGCGACCGGATCGAGGGGCTGCGGGACGCCAGGGCGAGCGTGGCGCTGTTCCTGGAGCACGTCCCGCACACCCTGCACGACTGGCTGCGCGCCCAGGTGGCGGCGGGGGAGCGCGCCGCCGAGCGGGCGTGCGCGATGGTCGAGCGCGAGCTGCTGGCCGGGACCTCGTTCCTGGACGCGCGCGGGGTGCTGCACTTCGACGCCCACTTCCAGAACATCCTGACCGACGGCGAGCGCCTCTACTTCGCCGACTTCGGTCTCGCGCTCTCCTCGGGGTTCGCCGTGGATGGGGCGGAGGCCGCGTTCCGCGCCGGGCACCGGGGCTACGACCGCTGCTACGCCCTCACCCAGCTGGTGGTCTGGCTCGTCGTCGAGCTGTTCGGGCTCCGGGGCGACGAGCTGGGGGCGTTCCTGCGGGCGTGCGCGCGGGGGGAGCCACCCGCGGGCGTCCCCGGGTGGGTGAGGCCGATCCTGCTCCGCCACGCGCCGGTCGCCGCGGTGATGACCGACTTCTTCCGCCGCTTCCGGGCCGAGAGCAGGCAGACCCCGTACCCGGCCGAGCGGCTGGCCGGGCTGCTCGGCTAGGCCGTGGCCAGCGAGCGGGAGAGGGACACCCAGCGGTCCAGCAGGGCCGCTCCCGCGCCGGAATCGATGGCCTCGGCCGCGGTGCCCAGACCGGCGGCCAGGTCGGCGTGGAGGTCGTCGGTGAGGCCCCGGTAGGCGGCGATGGCGCCCGCGGCGTTGACCAGGACGGCCTCGCGGACCGGGCCCGGCTTGCCCGCCAGGAGGTCGCGGACCACGGCGGCGTTGAAGTCGGCGTCGCCGCCGCGCAGGTCGGCCGGGGTGGCGGGGGAGATGCCGAGGCGGGCGGGGTCGATCACCTCGTCGCGGACCGTGCCGCCCGAGACCGCCCACACGCGGGTGGTCGTCGTGGTGGTGATCTCGTCCAGGTTGTCGTCGCCGCGGACGACCAGGACGCTGGCCCCGCGGCCTGCGAAGACGCCCGCCACCACGGGGGCCAGGCGGGCGTTGGCGCAGCCGACCAGGCCCGCGCGGGGCTGGGCGGGGTTCGTCAGCGGGCCGAGGATGTTGAAGACCAGGGGAACGCCCAGCTCGGAGCGGGTGGGACCGGCGTGGCGCAGGGCGGGGTGGAAGGCGGGGGCGAAGCAGAAACCGATGCCGACCTCCCGGACGCAGCGGGCCACGGCCTCCGGGCTCAGGGCGATGACGACGCCCAGGGTCTCCAGGACGTCGGCCGTGCCGCATTTGGACGAGGCCGCCCGGTTGCCGTGCTTGACCACCGGGACGCCCGCGGCCGCGGTGACCAGGGCGCTCATCGTGGAGATGTTCACCGTGTGCGCCTGGTCGCCGCCGGTGCCGACGACATCCACCGCGTGGCCGTCGACCCGCACCCGCCGGGCGTGGGCCAGCATGCCCTCGGCCATGCCAGCGACCTCGGCGGGCGTCTCGCCCTTGGCCCGCAGCGCCACCGCGAAACCCGCGATCTGCGACGGGGTGGCCGCCCCGGACATGATCTGGTCCATCGCCCAGGTGGTGTCCTCGGCGGCCAGGTCCTGCCCGGCGATGAGCCGGTTGAGCAGGCCCGGCCAGGTCGGCGCCACGGGAGTCAGCCGCGCAGGACGGGCAGGCGCTTGGTGCGCAGCACGTCGGCGACGGTCTCGGCGGCGGTCAGCGGGTCCAGCGGGTGCACGATCACCGCGTCGGCCTGCGACCAGGTCGCCAGCCAGCGGTCGTCCCTGCGGCGGACCGCGATCACGATCGGCGGGCAGTCGGCGATCTCGTTCTTGAGCTGGCGGGACAGGCCGATGCCGCCGGTCGGCTGCGCCTCGCCGTCGAGGATCGCCAGGTCGATGTGGCCGGAGTCCATCTCCATCAGCACCTCGGAGACGTTGCCGACCTCGACGAACGTCACGCGCCCGATGTCGGCGGCAGGCCTGCGCCCGACGGCTGTGACGATCGTCTCGCGCACCTCGGGGCGGTGGCTGAACACCAGGATCTTCATGGGCTGGTCGGTCATGGCGTCCTCCACGCGGGGGCCGGTCGGGCGAGTCCGATGTTATCGGGCTCACGATGAGCGACCGTAAGCCGTCCTGCCCCGCATTTCACGCGCATTAAGCGGTTCCGGCGGGTGCCGGGTCTGCGCACGTCGCGGCACATGCGCTGATCAATGAGACTGTGACGCGGTGCACGCATGACCCGACCGGGCGCACGGGTTACCCGCAAGACATAATGCTGCCCGTGACAGCAGCAGCTCCCTCCATCGGTCAGCGCATCCACTCGCTGAACCGGCCGAACATGGTCAGCGTCGGCACCATCGTGTGGCTGTCGAGCGAGCTGATGTTCTTCGCCGGTCTGTTCGCCATGTTCTTCACGGTCAAGGCGCAGAACGACACAGGTGTCTGGCCGCCGATCCTGGAGGCGACCGGCGAGCCGATCCACCTGAACCTGCCGCTCGCCCTGCCGTTCACCATCATCCTGGTGGCGTCGTCGTTCACCTGCCAGCTCGGCGTCTTCGCCGCCGAGCGCGGCGACGTGTTCGGCCTGCGCAGGTGGTACATCCTGACGCTGGTGATGGGCGCGATCTTCGTCGGCGGCCAGGCGTACGAGTACTTCCAGCTGGTCAACGATGGCATCACCATCCCGTCCGGCGCGTACGGCACGGTCTTCTTCCTCACCACCGGCTTCCACGGTCTGCACGTGATCGGCGGTCTCGTCGCGTTCGTGTACCTGCTCATCCGGACCCGGCTGAGCAAGTTCACCCCCGCCCAGGCCACCTCGGCGATCGTCGTGTCCTACTACTGGCACTTCGTCGACGTCGTGTGGATCGGCCTGTTCGCGATCATCTACCTGGTGCCCTGATGACCGCGCGCTCCCACCACTGCTTCGCCGGACTGACAGCAAGGGTTGCCGCTCAATGATCAACAAACTCCGCAGCCGGACGAAGCTGCACAGGCGGGTGGCCGGGTTCTTGGCCCTGTCCTTCGCCCTGTTGTCGGTCGGCTTCCTCTACAGCGCCCTGACCCCGGAGCCGCCGGTCGCCCAGGCGCAGGCCGACCCGGCCCTGCTGCGCAAGGGCGAGCAGATTTACAACAACACCTGCATCTCCTGCCACGGGTCCAACCTCGAAGGGGTCACCGACCGCGGTCCGAGCCTGATCGGCATCGGCGACGCGGCGGTCTACTTCCAGACCTCCACCGGCCGCATGCCGATGGTGCGCCAGGAGGCCCAGGCCGAGCGCAAGCCCCCGAAGCTGAGCCCGGACGAGATCGACGCCCTGATGGCGTTCGTGCAGTCCAAGGGCGGCGGCCTGCAGCTGCCCGCCGAGAAGGGCGCCGCGCTCGTCGGCGACAACCCGGCCCGCGGCGGCGAGCTGTTCCGCCTCAACTGCGCCTCGTGTCACAACTTCACCGGCCGCGGCGGCGCGCTGTCCTCGGGCAAGTTCGCGCCCAAGCTGGACAACGTCACCGAGGAGCAGATCTACGCGGCGATGCTGACCGGCCCGCAGAACATGCCCAAGTTCTCCGACCGCCAGCTCTCGCCGGAGGAGAAGAAGGACATCGTCGCCTTCGTCAACTCCGTCACCGACGGCAAGAACAATCCCGGCGGTGAGGCCCTCGGCGGCCTCGGCCCCCAGTCCGAGGGGCTTATCGCGTTCATCGTCGGCATCGCCGCGCTGGTGGGCATCACCCTGTGGATTGGGGCGAAATCGTGAGTGCCAAGAACCCCGAGCAGCTGCCCACCCAGGCAGAGCTCGCCGAGATGTCCCGCGAGGACCTGGTCAAGCTCGGCATGAAGCTCGACGGCGTCGAGCTGGTCGAGTACCCGGACCCGTGGCCGGTCAAGGGCACCCGCGCCGAGAAGCGCGCCGAGCGCCTGGTGGCCCTCTGGTTCGCCATCGCCGCGCTCTCGGGCCTGGCGTTCATCGGCGTGTTCATCTTCTGGCCGAACGAGTACGTCGCCGCCTCCGACCCCGGCCACTTCGCCTACTCGCTGTACACCCCGCTGGTGGGCGCCACGCTGGGCCTGAGCATCCTCGGCGTCGGCGTGGGCGTGCTGGTCTACACGAAGAAGTTCATCCCGCACGAGGTCGCGGTGCAGCAGCGCCACGACGGCGGTTCGAGCGAGGTCGACAAGGCCACGATCATCGCCGAGCTGGCCGACGCCGGTAACCGCAGCACCATCACCCGCCGTCCGATGATCAAGGCGACGCTCGGTGCCGGCGCCGGTGTCATGGGGCTCGGCCTGGGTGTCTTCGCCATCGGCGGCCTGGTCCGCGACCCGTGGAAGCACAGCGACAGCAAGGAGTCGCTGTGGCACACCGGGTGGCAGGAGGTCGGCGGCGAGCGCGTCTACCTGCGCCGCCACACCGGCGACCCGCACGAGGTCGTGCTGGTCAAGCCCGGCGACCTGGACGCGGGCGGCATGGAGACGGTCTACCCGTTCCGCGAGTCCGAGCGCGACGACGACCACGCCCTGGCGGTGGCCCTCAAGCGCTCCGACAACCCGGTCATGCTGATCCGCCTGCGCCCCGAGGACGCCGCGCGCGTCATCAAGCACCAGGGCCAGGAGGACTTCAACTACGGCGACTTCTTCGCCTACTCGAAGATCTGCAGCCACCTCGGGTGCCCGACCTCGCTGTACGAGCAGCGGACCAACCGCATCCTGTGCCCGTGCCACCAGTCGCAGTTCGACGCTCTGCAGTACGCGAAGCCGGTCTTCGGTCCGGCGACCCGAAAGCTCGCGCAGCTTCCCATCGCTCTGGATGAGGAGACCGGCGCCCTTTACGCTAGGAGCGATTTCATCGAGCCCATCGGGCCCGCGTTCTGGGAGAGGAAGTCATGAGCGCGATCACATCTCCCACGAAGCCGAAGCCGATCATCGCCAGGGCGGCGGGCGGCGCGGCGAAATGGGCGGACGACCGGTACCACATGTCGGGCGGCATGCGCCGCCAGCTCAACAAGGTCTTCCCGACCCACTGGTCGTTCCTGCTCGGTGAGATCGCCCTCTACAGCTTCATCATCCTGCTGCTGTCGGGCACTTACCTGGCCCTGTTCTTCGACCCCTCGATGGAGGAGGTCATCTACCAGGGCTCGTTCGACAACATGCGCGGCGTCGAGATGACGCGCGCGTACGAGTCGACCCTGGAGATCGCCTTCGACGTGCGCGGCGGCCTCTTCGCCAGGCAGATGCACCACTGGGCGGCGCTGCTGTTCATGGCCGCCCTGGTCACGCACATGTTCCGGGTGTTCTTCACCGGTGCGTTCCGCCGCCCGCGCGAGGTCAACTGGGTCATCGGCATCCTGCTGTTCATGCTCGGCGCGCTCGAGGGCTTCACCGGCTACTCGCTGCCCGACGACCTGCTCTCCGGCGCGGGTCTGCGGATCATGTCCGGGCTGATCCTGACGCTGCCGGTCATCGGCACCTGGGTGCACTGGCTGGCCTTCGGCGCCGAGTTCCCGGGCACGGAGATCATCCCCAGGCTCTACACGATGCACATCCTCTTGCTGCCAGGCATCATCCTGGCGCTGATCGGCGTGCACCTGGCCCTGGTCTGGTACCAGAAGCACACCCAGTTCCCCGGAGTCGGGCGCAAAGAGACGAACGTCGTCGGCGTCCGGATCATGCCGGTCTTCGCGGTCAAGGCGGGTGGCTTCTTCGCCGTCGTCGTCGGTGTCTGCGCGATGATGGGCGGGCTCTTCCAGATCAACCCGATCTGGAACCTCGGCCCGTTCAACGCCGCCTACATCTCCGCGGGCACCGTGCCCGACTGGTACATGGGCTGGACGGACGGTCTGATCCGGCTGTGGCCCGCCTGGGAGATCTACCTCGGGAACTACACGATCCCGGCGTCGTTCTTCCCGTTCATGCTGGGTTTGCCGCTGCTCTGCGGTGTGGCCGCGGTCTACCCGTGGATCGAACGCCGGTTCACCAAGGACTACGCGCACCACAACCTGCTGCAGCGTCCGCGCGACGTCCCGGTCCGGACCAGCCTCGGCATGATGGCGATCACCTACTTCATGGTGTCGCTGCTGTCGGCGGCCAACGACGTGCTGGCCGAGAAGTTCTTCATCTCGCTGAACGCGACCACCTGGATGGGTCGCATCGGCCTGCTGGTGCTGCCGCCGCTGGCGTACTTCATCACCTACCGGATCTGCCTGGGCCTGCAGCGCTCCGACCGCGAGGTGCTGGAGCACGGCGTGGAGACGGGCATCATCAAGCGCCTGCCGCACGGCGAGTTCATCGAGGTGCACCAGCCGCTGGGCCCGGTCGACGACCACGGCCACCCGATCCCGCTGGAGTACCAGGGCGCCGCGGTGCCGAAGAAGATGAACAAGCTGGGCTCGGCGGGCGAGCCGGTGCAGGGCTCCTGGCTCACGCCGGACCCGCCGGAGGAGACCGCCGCCCTGGCCCGCGCCCGCGCGGCCCAGCACGGCCACGGCGCCGCCGGGATCGAGGCCGGTCCCACCGAGACCGGCAAGCAGATCGCCACCGACGACGACCCGACGAAGAAGCTCTAGCGCACGACAGCGACGAAGGGCGGTCCCCGGTTTCCGGGGGCCGCCCTTCTCGCTGTCCGAGCGCGGTAGCGTGTCGCGGTGATCGGACGGGTCTTGGGGGCCATGCTGGTGCTGCTGGCCGCGTGCGGCACCCCGTCGAACCCCGTGGAGGGACCAGCTGTGGCGAGCGCCCCGTCCGTGGACTGCCCTTTCCCCGAGTCCGGCTTCGACTGCGACTTCCAGCGCCGCTTCAGCGCCGCGCAGGCCTACGTCGACGGGCGTCCCGGGGTGACGGCGCTGGTGGTGCGCGACCGGGAGCAGGGGCTGCTCTGGCGCAACGAGCACTCCGGGACCATGATCTGGACGGCCTCCACCATCAAGCTGGCCATGGCCGCCGACCTGCTCGCCCGCGACCGCGCCGAGGAGATCACCCTCACCCCGGCCGACCGCGCCGCCATCGGCGCGATGCTCTTCGACTCCGACGACAAGGCCGCCACCACGCTGTGGATGCGCTTCTCGGGCGAGGACCACACGGTGTTCAACAAGCGCTTTCCCCGGATCGGGCTGATCTCGCTGCGCCCGCAGGCCGGGTTCGGCCGGGTGTACCCGTACTGGGGCTTCCAGAAGACGACAGCCGAGGACCTCGACCGGCTCCTCACCCACGTCCTGGCCGAGTCCGCGCCCGCCGACCGCGCCTACCTGGTCGAGCGCATGCGCGCGGTCGCCTCGAACCAGCGGTGGGGCGTGTGGGACGCGGGCCCGGCGGCGCGGCCGGGGGCGAAGAACGGCTGGGCCGACGAGGCGGGCGGCTGGGTGATGAACAGCATCGGCTTCGTGGGACCCGCCGAGCGCTACACGGTGGTGATCCTCAACGACCTGCGCGGCGAGGGCGGGTACGACGAAGGCAGGCAGACCACGTCCGAGGCGGCGCGGCTGCTGTTCGGCGGGCGGTTCTAGCTCACCACTTCTGCTGCTCGGAGCCGAAGATGCGGTTCTCGCTGTAGTCGTCGGTCTCGGGCGCCGCCGGGGGCCGCTCTTCCTCGGGGGTGTCGATGCGCTGGACGGTGTCCCGGTCGCCGCCGATGGGGACGAACGCCTCGGCTACGGAGTTCGCGGCGCTCTGGCGGGCCTGGCGGGCGGTCCGCAGGATCTCCTGGGCCAGTTCGGCGGCGGGCTTGCCGGTGGCGGCGTCGGTCAGCTGGAGGTCGAGGAGGGCGCCGTTGGGGGCGACTGTCACGGTGACGGACTTGTCCTCGGATGTCCGCGTGGTGCCCGCGGACTCGATGTCGCGTTTGAAGTCGGTGGCCTTCTGCTGGAGGTCGGCCACCTTGCGCTCGAAGTCGGCGAGCCACTCGTCCGGGGTCTGCACGGGGTCAGGGTAGCGGGGATTATGGTGGTTCTCGGCATCGAGAGGACGTGGGATGGTTACCGCGATTGTGTTGATCAAGGCCGCTACGGATCGGATTCCGGAGACGGCGCAGGCGATCGCTGATGTTGAGGGGGTCAGTGAGGTGTATTCCTGCGCGGGGGATGTGGATTTGATCGCGGTGGTTCGGGTGGGGGATCACGAGGCGCTGGCTGATCTGGTGCCGGGGGTTATTGGGAAGGTTGCGGGGGTTGTGGACACGGATACGCATATCGCGTTTCGGTCGTACTCTTCGCGGGACACTGAGGCGGCGTTCGCTATTGGGGGCGAGGGGTAGCTGTTCCGCGGGTCCGTGGGGGTTCCGTGGCGGTGTGTCGTGGTGGGTCCGAAGCGACTCCACCCCGTCGGACAGGTGGCAGAGGCCCCTTGCGCGGGGAGGGCCTGGTGGGCGGTTCTCTCCGATCGCCAGGTCGTGTCAGTCCTGTGTGTACTGGCGGGTGCGGGCGTGGTCGGCTCGTTCCAGCCAGGGGTGCCAGGTTGCGGCGGCGTGGGCTGGTTCGGACCAGGGGGTGGTGGTTCTGACAAGGCGGGTGCCGGGGCGGTTGAGCCAGCGGAGGATGGTGGCGGTTTCCTCTGGGGGCGCGCCGTAGAGGGGTGCGGTGGTGGGGAAGACGGTTTCGGCGCTGGCCACCAGGGCGTCCACTACCGGCATGGGGGGGACGCCTCGGGGGGCGGTGCCTGCTGAGGCCAGGCGGCCGTGGCGGATGACGGCGAACTCCCAGCCGCCGGTGCCGTCGGGGCGGGCGGCGATGAGTTCGGCGATGCGGGCCAGGGATGACAGGCGCTGGGCGCGGTCCAGGGAGCGGATGAGGGTGCTCATGCGGTCGCGGGTGGTGCGGGCTTCTTCGTAGCGGCGGGCGGTGGAGAGGTCGAGGATGCGGGTTTCCAGGGTGTGCAGGGCAGTGGTGTGGGCGCCTGCGACCAGGTTGGTCAGGTCCTCGACCGAGGGGGAGTACTCGGCGGCGGTTTGCAGGCCCGCGCAGGGGGCTTTGCAGCGGTCCAGTTCGGCCAGGGCGCAGGGGGTGGCCGAGGGGGCTCGGGCGGGGATGCGGACGGAGCAGGGGCGGATGCCGGTGGCCTGGGTGAGGGCGTGCATGGCGTCCTCGGCCAGGGTGCGGCTGCGCAGGGGGCCCAGGGCGCCTTCGCGAGGGGTGCGGACCAGGGACAGGCGGGGGAAGGGCTCGTCGGTCAGGGCGACCCACCAGGCGTTGTGGGGGTTCTTCGAGCGGCGGTTGTAGGCGGGCTTGTGGGCGCCGATGAGGCGCAGCTCGCGGACCTCGGCCTCCAGGGAGTGCGCGCAGACCACGTGGTCGACGCGGACGGCCAGGGCGACCATCTCGCGCAGCCTGCGGCGGGTCTCCCCGGCGGTGAAGTACTGGCGGACGCGGCGGCGCAGGTCCGAGGCCGTGCCGACGTAGAGGACCTCCTCCGACGGGCCGCGGAAGAGGTACACGCCCGGCTCGTTCGGCAGGTCCTCGGCGAGGGTGCGCTTGCGGCGCTGGGTGTCGGTGACCTCCGGGAGGTAGCCGATCAGCTCCTCCAGCGACTGCACCCCGAGCGAGCCGACCCGCTCCAGCAGGCCGTGCAGCACGTCGACGGTGGCGCGGGCGTCGGCGAGGGCGCGGTGGATCGGGACCGTCTCCGCGCGGAACAGCGCCGCCAGGGCCGACAGGCGGCAGCTGGGGGCCTCCTCGCGGCTGAGCACCCGCCTGCCCAGCTTGACCGTGCAGACCACCGTCGGCTTCGGCCAGGCGTAGCCGAGCCGGGCACAGGCCGAGCGGACGAAGCCGACGTCGAAGCCCGCGTTGTGCGCGACCAGCACCGACCCGGCGGCGAACTCCAGGAACGCGGGCAACACCTCGCTCAGCCGCGGCGCCGCCGAGACCATCACCTCGGTGATGCCCGTCAGGGCCACGACCTCGGGCGGAATGCCGCGCTCGGGGTCGACCAGGGTGGCGAACTCGCCCAGCACCCGGCCGCCGCGCACCTTCACCGCGCCGAACTCGGTGATGGCGTCGGCCTCGTGGCTGCCGCCGGTGGTCTCCAGGTCGAAGACCACGAAAGTCGTCTCGCGCAGCGGCGTGCCGAGCTCGTCGAAGGTCAGCTGTCCGGTCATCACCGGCGAAGCTAGATCACAGCACTGACAGAATCGGGCCGCGCCGGCTCTGCGACCGAGGCGTCCCCCACTACTCTGGAGAGATGGTCCAGCCGCCCCCGGGTGCAGCTCCCGCCGACCCGCCGCCCCCGGCCCCCGAGCAGGGCGATGGCGGCGACCCTGGGAACTCCACTGTGGACTGGGCGGCCCTGCCGGAGCCGGTGCGGGCCCGGCTGGCCGAGATCGGCGCCGAGGCTGTCGGCGCGCTGCCCGCCGTCGACGTGCCCACGGCGCTGCGCGCGGTGGCCCGCTTCGCCCCGGCCAAGCGCGCCAAGCTCGGCGGCGGGGCCATCATCGGCGCGCTGCACGACAACGCCGCCTTCCGCACGGCCGTGCTGACCTGGACGAAGGAGAACCGCGGGCCCGCGCTCAACGTCGGCGGCTCCGACCCGGTGGCCGCCGCGGCCGCGGCGGTGCTGCTGGGCGAGGACTCCGCGGTGCACTACGTCGAGCTGGTGGGCCGCCGGGTCTCGGACTCCTCGCTGCGCGCCGAGCGCGACGCGGCGGTGACGCGGCTGCGCAAGGCGGAGGCCGAGCTGGCCCGCGTGCAGGCCCTGCTGGACGACTCCGCGGGCGCGGCCGACCAGGTTCGCGCCGAGGTCGAGGCCGAGCTGGAACGACTGCGCAAGCGGTTGCGCGAGCAGGGCGTGAAGCTGCGCGAGGCCAAGGACGCCGCCGCGGCGGCCGGCGCCGAGGCCGCCGACCTGCGCGCGAAGGTGGCCGCCGAGGTCGCCGCCATCACCGACCAGCGCGACCGCGAGCGCGAGCGGGTGGAGACCGAGCGGGCCCGCGCCGAGCGCGCCGAGACCGACGCCGAGATCGCCCGCCAGTCCGCCAGGGAGGCCCGCCAGGCCGACGAGGTGCGCTTGGCGCTGCTCGTGGACACCCTCGACGGCGCGGTCACCGGCCTGCGCCGCGAGCTGGCGCTGGGCGGCGGCGGCCCGCGCCCGGCCGACCTGGTGCGCGGCGCGACGGCGGCGCAGGGCGTGGCGGGCCGGGTCGAGGACCCCGCCGCGCTGGACCGGCTGCTGGCGCTGCCGTCGGTGCACCTGGTGGTCGACGGCTACAACGTCACCAAGACCGGCTATCCCGAGCTGTCGCTGGCCGACCAGCGCGACCGCCTCGTGCGCCAGCTCGCCTCGCTGGCGGCGCGCACCTCGGCCGAGGTGACGCTGGTGTTCGACGGCGCGGGCGTGGTCGCCGTGCCGGTGGCGGCCCCGCGCGGGGTGCGGGTGCTCTTCAGCGACCCCGGCGTGCTGGCCGACGACGTCATCCGGGCGCTGGTCACCGCCGAGCCCGAGGGCAGGCCGGTCGTGGTGGCCACCTCGGACCGGGCGGTGGCCGACTCGGTGCGCAGGCGCGGCGCGCACCCGGTGCCCTCGGCGGTCCTGCTGGCCCGGCTCGTCCGCATCTGATCGGCGGAGCCACTCGTTGTCCAGGTTGATGGTGGTGAGGGTGCTGGCCGCGATGGCCGCGGTCGTGCTGCTGCTCGGCAGGCCGGCAGCGGCCCAGCAGACCGAGCCGCCCCGGCCGCCGGAGGCGGGCGCGGGGCCGGGCGCGGTGGTGCCCGACCCCCGACCCGGCGAGGCGTTCGCCGACCCGGCCGTCGCCGCCCTGCAGCGCACGGCGACCGACGTGCAGAAGGAGCTGGCCGACCTCTCCGGCCTCGTCCGCGCCGCCGAGGCGGACCTGCGCGCGGCCACCCGCGACGCCGAGGCCGCCACCGCCGAGCGGGTCGCCGCCGACGAGGTCGTCGCAGGCCGCCAGGGCGAGGTCGACCGGTTCACCGCCGCGCTGCTGGCCGTGCAGTCGCGGCCCGGCGGCCTGCAGGTGCTGCTGACCGCCGGGGGACCGGCCGACTTCCTGCAGGGCAGCGCCATGGTCGAGCGCATGCGCGCCGACACCGACGGCACGTTCACCGCCGCCGTGCGCCGCCAGGACGACGCGCGCGCCGCCGAGCGCACCGCCACCGACGCCCAGGACGCCGCCGCCCGCCGCAAGGCCGAGCTGGACCGGCGCACCGACGACGCGAGCAACCGGGCCGCGGCGGTCTCCAGCGAGATGCGCGGGCGCATCGCCGACACCGACGCCGCCGTGATCGCCGCTCAGAAGGCCCAGCGTGAGCGCAACGAGCGCACGGCGGCCAACTGGCGCGCCTACACCGACCGGCTGGCCGCCGCGGGCATCCGGCCGCCGCCGGGGTCCGCCCTGCGCGACCCGGCGCGCCTGCCGCCCTCGCTGCGCGCCCTGCCGGGCCAGGACGGGCCGCAGCCGGGCGTCGCCGAGGCGGTGCTGCCCGGCGGCGAGCGCCTGCTCGTGCTGCCCGCGGAGACCGTCGCCGCCGTCGACGCCGCAGTGGGCGCGCTCGGCAGGCCGTATGTGCCGGACAAGGGGGAGGGGCCGCTCGCCTACTCCTGCGACGGTCTGGTCAAGGCGGTCTTCAAGGACGTCCCCGGCGGGATCGGCGAGCAGTACGCCCGCATCGCCCCGGTCCCGGCCGCCGACGCCCAGCCGGGCGACCTGGTCTTCGTCGGACCCGCCCGGCTCGGCGTGCAGTCGGTGGGCGTGGTGCTGGACGGGCGCACGATGCTCGCCGCCGACGCGCGGCTGGCCGGGGTGGTGGTCACCGACCTGCCCGGCGCGGACTCGGTCGTCGGCTTCGCCAGGCCCGCACTGGGGCAGCGGGCCGCCCGGCCCGCGCCCGCCGCCGAGCCGGGCGGGCTGACCTGGCGCTGCGGCTCGGTGCGGCTGCCGCCGCGCGGTCCCGGCGAGGCGGCGGGGGCGTGGGGCGGCTACCCCAACGGGCTGATCCCGCAGGCCGCGCTGTGCCGCATCGGCGTCGGCACGCACGCGCTGCGCTGCGACGCCGCCGCGGCCTACCAGGCGATGTCGCAGGCGTTCGCGGGCGCGTTCGGCGGGCCGCTGTGCATCACCGACTCCTATCGGACCTTCGCCGCCCAGGTGCGCCTGTACGGGGCCAAACCGGCATTGGCGGCCGTGCCGGGCACGAGCAACCACGGCTGGGGAATGGCGGTCGACCTCTGCGGTGGCGCGCAATCGTTCGGGTCGCCGCAATACCGCTGGCTGGCCGCGAACGCGGGCGCGTTCGGCTGGTCGAATCCGGCGTGGGCCCAGCCCGGACGCGGGCGCGAGGAGCCGTGGCACTGGGAATACACAGGTTGATCTCGGACGTGATCTCAGACGTGATCTCGGACGTGATCACTGTCGTGATCTCGGTGTGATCACGCGTGCGGCCGAGGTGTTGTCCGCAGCCGTCCGGAATTGTCGTACCCCCTCCCTAGCGTGATCCACGACGAGCAGGGAGAGGAGTTCCGGCCATGATCATTGATTGCGACCGGTGCGAGGTCCGCGCCGAGGACGCCTGCCGCGACTGCGTGGTCAGCGTGCTGCTGGGCGCGCCGCCCACCGTGGAGCTGGACAGCCCGGAGCGGGCCGCCATCGACGCGCTCGCCGAGGCCGGGATGATCCCGCGGCTGCGGCTGATCCCGATCGAGAAGTCCGCCTGAAACGACGACACGCCCGGGTGAAATCGACCGCTCGCCGAGTGGTGGGTATGCGTCGGTGAGCGGTTAATCGTGTGGGTGAACTGGGCTGTTGCACTCATCACACAACGCAATCAGCACTGCTCCGTTGGGGGTTTGGCGCGAATCCGGACGCGTTCGCAGCTCGGTCGGTGGACGGCCCGGCTCACGTTTCGTAACCTGTCCGAGATTTCCGCGGACGCCCGTCACCTACCCCGAGGTGGCGACGCGGGATCGCTGCCTCGCTCGGCCCCCACGAGGGGCCGGACCGCATCCCCCGGCGGTCGGCGCGACCGGCGCGGCGGTCATAGGACGAAGGAGTGCGCGCGACGTGTCGTCGCATCGACTCAAGCGGGCCCTGAAGGGCGCTATGGGCGTCACAGCCGTCGTCGCGGTGGTGAGCTTCTCCCCCGCACCGGCCATGGCCCAGCCCCCGTCGACGGTCTCCGAGGCCGTCGCGCAGTACAAGAAGCTCAACGACGAGGCCGCCAAGGTCAACGAGGACCTCCTCAAGGCCAAGGACGACCTGGACGCGCGCAACGCCGAGCACCAGAAGGCGCTCAAGGACGTCCGCGACGCCAAGGCGCTGGAGAAGAAGGCCCTCGCCCAGGAGGAGTCCTTCCGCGGCCAGGTCGACGACCTGGCCAGCGCCTCCTTCCAGGGCGCCCGGTTCAACAAGATCTCGGCGCTGCTGACCGGCGACTCGCCGGACGACTTCCTGGAGCGCGCCTCCGCGCTCAACGTGCTCGCCTCCGACAGCGAGCGGGCCCTGTCCAAGTACACCTCCGCGGTCGACACCGCCGAGGAGGCCCGCAAGCAGGCCGAGGACGGGCAGAAGCGCGCGGCGAAGGCCAAGGCCGACGCCGAGAAGCTCGTCAAGGACATCGAGAAGAAGCAGTCGGACCTGCGCAAGCGCATCACCGAGGTCGACCAGGCCCGCCAGCGCCTCACCGCCGACCAGAACGCCGAGCTGGTCGGCCCCGAGGACGACGGCGTCTACCTGGCCCCGCCCGGAGCCGCGGGCGTCGCCATGCAGACCGCCCTCGACCAGCGCGGCGACCCCTACGTCTGGGGCGCCACCGGGCCGAGCTCCTTCGACTGCTCCGGCCTGATGGTCTACTCCTACCGGGCCGCGGGTGTTGAGCTGCCGCGCTCCAGCCGCGCGCAGTACGGCGTCGGCAAGTCCGTCTCCCGCGGTGAACTGCTCCCCGGCGACCTGCTGTTCTACGGCGGCAGCGCCAGCTCGATCCACCACGTCGGCATGTACATCGGCGGCGGCAAGATGGTGCACGCCTCGACCTACGGCGTGCCTGTCAAGGTCGACACCATCGACGGCGGCGGCAGCGACTACTTCGGCGCGAAGCGCGTCGTCGGCTGACGCGCTGACCTGCTGGTGACGGGTCCCCGGCCGGATGGCCGGGGACCCGTTCACGTTCCCTGAGTACGATCTGCGGGATGTCCTCCAGAGCGACCGTCCGGGTGTGGCTCGGCGCCGTGATGGCGGTCGTGGCCGCCGCGGGCATCGCGCTGGTGTCGCTGCCGGCGCAGCAGGTCCCGTCCCCCGGGCAGTCGGGCCAGGGCCAGCCGCTCGGCGCGGTCCCGCCCGCCGAGCCCTCCGCGGTCGACGCCGTGCGCGGCGACGCGGTGGGCGCGCTGCTGGAGCGCCGCGCGGCCGCGGTCCGCGGCGGCGACCTCGACGCCTTCATGGCCACTGTCGACCCGAAGGCCGAGGCGTGGTTCCGCGACGCGCAGGCCGACCTGTTCGACAACCTCGCCGACGTGCCGCTGTCGCACTGGTCCTACGCGGTCGACGCCGCCGACGTGCTCGACCTGACCGACCTGCCCGAGGCCGACACCACCGCCGCGGAGCTGTGGGCGCCCGGGGTGAAGCTGCGCTACGGGCTCAGCGGCGTCGACACCACCCCCACCAGCCGCGACCTCGGCTACCTCTTCGCCCGCCGCGGCGACACCTGGTACCTGCACTCGGACTCGGCGCTGTCGGAGCTGGGCAGGCCCAGCTGGCGCGGGCCGTGGGACTTCGGGCCCTGCCAGGTGGTGACCACCGAGTTCGGCGTCGTGGTGGCCCACCCCGGCAGCCAGGCCATGGTGGACCGGCTGGTCCGCGAGCTGGACCCGGCGGTGCGCTCGGTGTCGCGGATCTGGGGCGGGGACTGGTCGGGCAAGGTCGCGCTGCTGCTGCCGGACAGCCCCGCGGAGATGCGCGCCATGGTCGGGCCGGACTTCCCGGTGGAGTCGGTGGTCGCGGTGGCCACCGCCGACCGGGTCGACAGCGCGACCCGCTCGGCCGTCGGCCAGCGGGTGGTGCTCAGCCCGGTCGGGTCGCGGGCGCTGTCGCTGGCCTCGCTGAAGGTCGTCCTGCGGCACGAGATCACCCACGTCGCCGCGCGCGGGCACACCGTGGACGGCTCGCCCATGTGGCTGCTGGAGGGCTTCGCCGACTACGTGGGCTACCGGGAGAGCGGGCTCACCCTCGCCCAGGGCGCGCCGGACCTGGCCATGCTGGTCGCCGCGTCGGGCGCGCCGCCCGCGCTGCCGGAGGACCGCTCCTTCCGCGGCGAGGGCAAGGAACTCGACCTCGCCTACCAGCAGGCGTGGTCGATCGCCCGGTTCATCGCCGAGCGCTACGGCGAGTCCGAGCTGGTGGCGCTCTACCGGTCGCTGGCGGGCGCCGGGCCGGTCTCGGCCGCCCAGACCGACGAGCTGCTGCGCGCGGCGATCGGCCTGGACCGGCCCGCGCTGCTGGCCCAGTGGCGTGACTACCTCGACAGCGTGCTCGGCTAGTGCCCCGACCCAGAACGTTGGCCGTGTCTCGGCGTGGCCACGGCGTGGCTGGGTGAGTCGACGGGGCGTCCTCGTACTGGTTGTCCGCGGGCGTTGCGGCGGCTCGGCCAGGCGCGTCGTGGGCATGTCGAGGCAGGGTGAAGGTTCTGGGTCGAGGCACTAGTTTGGGCGGATGCGCCGGACCCTGCTGGTGACCAACGACTTCCCGCCCCGGCCTGGCGGCATCCAGGCATACCTGCACTCGTTCGCCACCAGGCTGGACGACCTCGTGGTGTACGCGCCGGACTGGGAGGGCGCCGCCGAGTTCGACGCGCGCCAGCCCTTCCCGGTGGTGCGCCACCGCGGCTCGCTGATGCTGCCCACGCCGTCGGTGGCCCGCCGCGCGCGGGAGATCGTGCGCGCCGAGGGCTGCGGCACCGTCTGGTACGGCGCGGCCGCGCCGCTGGCGCTGCTCGGGCGGCTCGGCGCGGAGCGCACGGTGGCCAGCACGCACGGCCACGAGGTCGGCTGGTCGATGCTGCCGCTGGCCCGCCAGGCCATCCGCCGCATCGGCTCGACCACCGACGTCGTCACCTACGTCAGCCGCTACACCCGCTCCCGCTTCGCCGCCGCGTTCGGGCCGGGGGCGGCGCTGGAGCTGCTGCCCTCCGGCGTCGACACCGACCTCTACCGCCCCGACGACGCCGCGCGCGCGGAGATCCGCGCCCGGCACGGCCTCGGTGAGCGCCCGGTCGTGGTGTGCGTGTCGCGGCTGATGCCGCGCAAGGGCCAGGACGTGCTGATCCGCGCGCTGCCCGCGCTGCGCGAGCGGGTCCCGGGCACGGCGCTGCTGCTGGTCGGCGGCGGGCCGTACCGCTCGACCCTGGAGTCGCTGGCCCGGCAGGCCGGGGTGGCCGAGCACGTGGTGTTCACCGGGTCGGTGCCGTGGTCTGAGCTGCCCGCGCACTACGCGGCGGCCGACGTGTTCTCCATGCCGTGCCGCACGCACGGGCGCGGCCTGGACGTCGAGGGGCTGGGCATCGTCTTCCTGGAGGCCGCAGCGACCGGGCTGCCGGTCGTGGCGGGCGACTCCGGCGGCGCGCCGGAGACCGTGGACGACGGCCACACCGGGCACGTCGTCGACGGGCGCTCGGTGGCCGAGGTCGCCGAGCGGGTCGGGGCGCTGCTCGCCGACCCGGCGCGGGCCCGCTCGATGGGCGCGGCCGGGCGCGAGTGGATGCGCAGGGCGTGGACGTGGCGCGAGCGCACGACCCGCCTGGAGCGGCTGCTCTCGGGCTCAGGGGCCTACCGCTCGTAGATCGCCGAGACCGTCTCGGCCCAGGTCTTGAGGATGGTGTCGCGGCGCAGCTTGAGGCTGGGCGTCACCTCGCCTGCCTCCTCGGTGAAGTCCCTGGGCAGCACGGTGAACTCGCGGATCGACTCGGCCTTGGACACCGGGGCGTTGGCCTCGTCCACGGCCTTGCGCAGCTCCGCGCGCAGGGCGGGGTGGGCGGGCAGCGCGTCGGGGGAGATGCCGCGCTCGGCCGCCCACGCGCCCGCGAACTCCGGGTCCAGGGTCACCAAGGCGGCGATGAACGGGCGGCGGTCGCCGACCACCAGGCACTGGCTGACGAGCGGGTGGCGGCGGAGGCGGTCCTCCAGCCCGGCCGGGGCGACGTTCTTGCCGCCCGCGGTGACGATCAGCTCCTTCTTGCGGCCGGTGATGCGCAGGTAGCCGTCGGCGTCCAGGGAGCCGAGGTCGCCGGTGGCGAACCAGTCTCCGGTGCGCGCGCCCCGCCAGTACCCGGCGGAGACCATCGGGCCGCCGAGCAGCACCTCGCCGTCGTCGGCGATGCGCACCGTGGCGCCCGCCACCGGTCGCCCGACCGTGCCGACGCGGAACGCCGAGCGCGTGTTGACGCAGATCGCCGCCGCGGTCTCGGTCAGGCCGTAGCCCTCGTAGACCGGCACGCCGATGCCGCGGAAGAAGTGCGCGATCCGCTCGCCCAGCGGCGCGCCGCCGGAGATCGCCGCGACGCAGCGCCCGCCGAGCACCCCGCGCAGGCGGCTGTAGACCGCGCGGCTCGCGGCCAGGTGCTGGGCGCGCAGCCCCAGCGGCACCGTGCCGGAGTCCAGCGCCTGGCTGTAGCGCACCGCGACGTCCTCGGCCAGCTCGAAGACCCGGCCGCGGCCCGCCGCGGCGGCGGTGGCGCGCGCGGAGTTGTAGACCTTCTCGAACACCCTGGGCACCGCGACGACGAAGGTCGGCCGGAAGCCCGCCAGGTCGGCGACCAGGGTGGAGACGTCCGGCAGGTGCCCGAGGGTGGTGCGCGCGTAGACGCAGCACAGCGAGATCGCGCGGGCGAAGACATGGGCCAGCGGCAGGAAGACCAGCATCGAGTTGCCCGGCCGCAGCAGCTCGGGGAAGGCGGCGATGTCGGCGCGCAGCTCGGCCAGCAGGTTGGCGTGGGTCAGCTCGACGCCCTTGGGCCTGCCGGTGGTGCCCGAGGTGTAGACCAGGGTCGCCAGGTCGGCCGAGCCGACCGAGCGCCTGCGGCGGTGCGCGTCGGCGTCGGCGACCTCCGCGCCCAGCGCGGTCAGCTCGTCCAGCGCCGGGGCGGCGCCGCCCGGCTCGATCTGCCAGATCCGCACGACCTCGCCGAGCCGGTCGACCACGCTCTCCACGGTGCGCCGGTGCCCGTCGTCCTCGACGACGACGGCGCGCGCCCCGGAGTCGGCCAGCACCCAGGCGAGCTGCTCGGCCGAGGACGTCTCGTAGACCGGCACGGTCACCCCGCCCGCCGCCCAGACGGCGAAGTCGAGCAGCGTCCACTCGTAGCGGGTGCGCGAGACCAGCGCGACCCGGTCGCCGGGGCCCACGCCCGCGGCGATCAGGCCCTTGGCGACGGCCAGCACCTGCGAGGCGAACTCGCGGGTGGTGACGTCGAGCCAGGTGCCGTCGACCCGCCTGCGGAAGGCGACCGCGTCGGCGAAGCGCTCGGCGTTGGCCCAGACCATGTCGGTCAGGCTCTCGTCGTCGGCCACCGCGCCGACCGCGGGCACGCCGTATTCGCGCACGGGACCCTCCGTGATCGTGTCCGTCTGGAACGACCAAGTTAGCCCCGCGCCCGCCGGGCGCGCTCATCCGGTCTGGCATCCTGCTGGGGTGCCGCAGATCGATGTCGCCGACGAGACCTTCGTGGTCGCGCCGCCTTCCGCGGTCGCCGCCGCCTTCGCCGACCCGGCCGCGTGGCCGGGGTTCTGGCCGGATCTCACCCCATCGGTGTACGCCGACCGCGGCGCCGAGGGGCTGCGCTGGACCGTCACGGGCGCGCTCACCGGGACCATGGAGGTCTGGCTGGAGCCGATGCTGGACGGCACCCTCGTGCACTACTTCCTGCGCGCCGATCTGCCGGGCGAGCCGACCCCGCGGCGCGCGCGCCAGGAGCGGACCCGCCGCCAGCTCGCCGCCAAGGCGCTCGCGTTCCGGCTCAAGGGTGCCCTGGAGCAGGGGCGGGCACCCGGTTGCGCGCCCGCAGCGGCAGCGGTGCCTCCGAGCGCGGTGTCCTAGTCTCGATCTCGTGCGGGTACACGTCGTCTCGGATGTGCACGGCAACGTCGAGGCCCTGAAGCGGGCGGGCGACGGGGCCGACGCCCTCGTCGTGCTCGGCGACCTGGTCGACTTCGTGGACTACCACGACCACGGCGGCGGCATCTTCGGCCGGATCTTCGGGCCCGAGCTGGTCGGCGAGTTCGCCAGGCTGCGCCGCGACGGGCGTCCCGGGGAGGCGGGCGCCTACGCGCGCACGCTCTGGTCGGGCCTGGCCGATGCGCGCGAGCGGGTGCGCGAGGCCGTGCGCGAGCAGTACGAGGCGCTGTTCGCCGCGCTGCCCGCCCCGACCTACGCCACGCCCGGCAACGTCGACCTGCCGGAGATGTGGCCGGACTTCGCCCGCGCCGGGGTCCAGGTCATCGACGGGGGCGTGGTCGAGATCGGCGGGCTGCGCTTCGGGTTCGTCGGTGGGGCGGTGCTGCCCGCGGGGCTGACGCCGTCGCGGGCCGGGGTGTTCAGCGCCTACCTGCGCGCCCCGGAGGAGTACGACGCCGCGGTGGCCGCGCTGGAGCCGGTCGACGTGCTGTGCAGCCACGCGCCGCCGGACCTGGCCGAACTGACCTACGACGCGGTCGCCAGGCGGGCCGAGATCGGCTCGGCCGGGCTGGTGGCCAAGATCCTCGCCGACCGGCCGAGGTGGGCGCTCTACGGGCACGTGCACCAGCCGCTGTGCCCCCGGATGCGCTTCGCCGGGACCGAGTGCGCCAACGTCGGGCACTTCAAGCGCACCGAGACCCCGTACGTCCTGCGCTGGTGACCGGGTAGCCTCTGCGCTCATGGCCGACGAGTCCACCCAGTCCATCGTCGTCGACGCTCCGGCTGAGCGGATCATGGCGGTGATCGCCGACTTCCCGGCCTACCCGTCGTGGGCGAACGCCGTGAAGTCCACCTCCGTGGTGTCCACCGACGCCGACGGCCGTGCCGAGCGCGTCGACTTCGTGCTCGACGCGGGCGTGTTCAAGGATGAGTACACCCTCGCCTACACCTGGTCCGACGACGGTCTCGCCGTCGACTGGGAGCTGGTCAAGGGCGGCATGCAGAAGTCGCAGAAGGGCCGCTACCAGCTCAGCGAGCGGGCCGGGCGCACCGAGGTCACCTACACCCTGTCGGTGCAGCTGTCGGTGCCGATGATCGGGCTGTTCCGGCGCAAGGCCGAAAAGATGATCATGGACATCGCGCTCAAGGAGCTCAAGCGCCGGGTCGAACAGGACTGATGCGCCTCCTGCTGTTCACCGGGAAGGGCGGGGTCGGCAAGACCACCCTGGCCGCGGCGACGGCCGCCCGCGTCGCGGACTCCGGGGACAAGGCGCTCGTCGTCTCCACCGACCCGGCGCACTCGCTCGCCGACGCCTTCGGCGCCCGCCTCGGCGCTGAGCCGTCCGAAGTGGACCGCGGGCTGTGGGCGGCGCACATCGACGCCCGCGCGCTGGCCGACAAGTCCTGGCCCGCGCTGCGGGCCAAGGCGCGGGCGCTGTTCGCCGGGCTCGGGATCGAGGCGATCGACGCCGAGGAGCTGGCGGTCCTGCCCGGCGTCGACGACCTGCTGGCGCTCTCGGAGGTCGTGCGGCTGGCCGCGGACGGGCCGTGGAAGGCCGTGGTGGTCGACTGCGGGCCGACCGCGGAGACCCTGCGGCTGCTGGCCCTGCCCGAGGCGGCGGCCGGGTACCTGGGGCGCTTCGGCGAGCTGCGCAAGCTGGCCGAGCGGATGGCGCGGCTGCGCTCGGTGCTGGCCGATCCGGCGGTGACCGGGGTGCGCCTGGTGCTGACCCCGGAGCGGCTGGTCGTCGCCGAGACCCGCAGGACGCTGACCGCGCTGGCGCTGCGCGGGATCGCCGTCGACGCGCTGATCGCCAACCGGCTGGTCCCCAAGCCCCGGCGGTGGTCGGGGCCCGCGGCGAACTGGCTCAAGGTCCGCCGGTCCGAACAGGACGCCGTTCTGTCCGAACTGGACCTCGCACTGCCGCTGCACGTGGTGGAGCACCGATCCGCCGAACCGGTCGGCCTGCCCGCGCTGCGCGCCCTCGCCGAGGAGCTCTACGGCTCCGATGACCCGCTGGCCGCAGGCGCCGAGCGCGCCCCGCTGCTGGCCATCGCCGCCGACGGCCCCGACCAGCTGCTCACCGTCGCCTTCCCGCTCACCGAATCCGCCGCGCTGGACCTGGCGCGCGTCGGTGACGACCTCGTGGTGACCGTGGACGGCGTGCGCAGGCTCATCGCCCTGCCGCTTATGCTCCGTCGGCACGCCGTCACCGACGCCGAGGCCACCGCGACCGGCCTCGTCGTGCGGTTCGCCCCCGGCGACGAGGAGCACCCGTGACGACCGACCCCGGCAGCAGGCTGGCGGAGGAACTCACCCTGCTCTTCGCCGCCGTCGCCGACCAGGCCGCGCCCTGGCTCGACCGGGTCGCCACCAGCGAACATGACGACCACGGCCCCGCGCCCTGCGACTGGTGCCCGCTGTGCGCGGTCATCGCCCTCGTGCGCGGCGAGCCCTCCGCGCTGGCCGCCCAGAGCCTGGACCGCCTCGCCGACCTGATCGCCCTCTTCCGCGCGGTGCTCGCCGACCGCTGGTCCCCGGAGGCGGCCCCGCACATGCCCGGCTTCACCCCGTCGCCGAAGCCGCCGCCGGAGTCCGGCCGGGTGCAGCGCATCCCGGTCCGCCGCACGTGAGGACCATCGGCGTCGACGTCGGGGGGACGAGCGTGCGGGCCGGGCTGGTCGACGAGCACGGCCAGGTGCTCGACACCGCCAGGGGCCTGACCCCGCCGGAGGAGACCGCCTTGGAGGACGTCATCGCCTCCGTGGTGCGCTCGCTGGCCGAGCGCCACCCGGTCGACGCGGTCGGTCTGGCCGTCGCGGGCTTCATCACCGCCGACCAGCGCGGCGTAATGTTCGCCCCGCACCTGCCCTGGCGCGCGGCCCCGGTCGCCGACCGCGTCGCCGAGCGCCTCGGCCTGCCCGTCCTGCTGGAGCACGACGCCAACGCCGCCGCCGTCGGCGAGCACCGCTTCGGCGCGCTCGCGGGCGCATCCGTCGGCCTGATGGTCGCCCTCGGCACCGGCATCGGCGGCGCCCTGCTGATCGACGGGCGGGTCTTCCGGGGCGCCCACGGCGTGGCACCCGAACTCGGCCACCTGCGCCTGGTCCCCAACGGCAGGCCGTGCGGCTGCGGGAAGGAGGGCTGCTGGGAGCGCTACTGCAGCGGCACCGCCCTCGCCGCCACCGCCGCGTCCCTGCGCCCGGCCGACGCGCCCCCGCTGACCGGCCGCAAGGTCGCCGCCGCCGCCCGCACCGGCGACCCGGCCGCCGTCCGCGCGATGGCCGACCTGGCGCACTGGCTCGGCGAGGGCCTGGCCATCGCCGCCGACGTCTACGACCCGGAGGTCATCGCCATCGGCGGCGGCGTCTCCGAATCCGCCGAACTGTTCCTGGACGACGCCCGGGACCACTACGCCAAGACCGTCACCGGCTCCGGCCACCGGCCCCTGGCGCGGGTGCGGCCCGCCCAGCTGGGCGACAACGCGGGCATGATCGGCGCGGCCGTCCTGGCGGCCGAGAAGCTCGGCTAGCCCCGGCGCCGGGCGGAGAACCCGTTCAACTGGACCGAGCGGGAGGAATTGGAAACCCCGAATGCTCGCCTCGTCATTCTCCCTGTGAAACCATGCGGGCTGTGGCCGACAACGAATTGGTTCTGCTCGACCAAGTCCTCGCCCAACGGCAGGCCGAGAGATCGGTACCAATCAGAGAAGACGACGCATTCGAGTTGTTCGCCGCTGAACAAGCTCTCCACGGGCGGGAGTTGTCATCGGAAGAGATCGCGGACGGCGTGGTCGGCGGCAGCAACGACGGCGCCCTCGACGCGATCTACGTCTTCCTCGGCGGCATTCTCCTTTCCGAGGACAGTGAGATCCTCCAGCCGGGGTTTGTCGCGACGAGGGTCCCCGTCGGGGTGAAGCTGGAACTCTGGCTGGTGCAGGCGAAGCGGGAAGTCTCCTTCACCGAGACAGCGATAGAGAAGGCCTCGGACGCGGCGGGCAGGTTGCTGAGCCTGTCCGAGGCGGAGGAAGACCTGCTCCGCCTGTACTCGCCCACCACGGTGCTCCGAACCGGCTTCTTCCGGACAGCCCTGCGCACGCTGGCCACTCGTCATCCGCAGGTCGAGGTCACCTTCGTGTACGCCACCAGAGGGCGCACCTCCGGCGCGAACGCCATCAACACCAAGGTGGAGATCAAAGCCCGGGATCTGGAGGGGCAGCTGTCGGCCGTGATTCCCGGCGCGGTGGGCAAGGTCGAGTTCATGGGGTCGGCCGAACTCTGGAAGAGGGCCAACACCGTCTCGTCCTACACGACTGAGCTCACCTACGTGGAAAGCGCGACGAGCGAGAACAGCCACGTCGCCTTGGTGCGCCTTCGCGACTACATGACGTTCCTGACCGACAATGCGGGCGAACTCCGCAGGCACATCTTCGACTGGAATGTTCGCGACTACCAAGGCGACGTCGAGGTCAATCGGGAGATAAGGGACTCGTTGCAGGACCCGGCAGCTCCAGATTTCTGGTGGCTCAACAACGGGGTGACCATCGTCTGCTCGAAGGCCAGCGCGGTGGGGAAGACGTACTCGCTGGACGACGTCCAGGTCGTGAACGGCCTGCAGACCTCGCACACGATCTACAGCGTCCTGCGGTCCGTGGAGCCGGACCACCCCGCGTTCGGCCGCTCGGTCCTGGTTCGGATCCTGGTCACCGGGGATGACCAGGCCACTCGGGACCAGGTGATCCGAGCGACGAACAGGCAGACGTCGGTGCCCGCCGCGTCGCTGCGCGCGACCGACGACATCCAGCGCGACATCGAGGCGTTCTTCCTCGGCAACGACTGGTTCTACGACCGCAGGAAGAACTTCTACCGCAACAGCGGCCGCAGTTCGGAGCGCATCGTCAGCATCCCGTTCCTGGCACAGGCGGTGATGGCGATGGGGTTGGGGCGTCCGGACGACTCCCGGGCCCGCCCATCCAGCTTGTTGAAGAAGAACGAGGATTACCGCAAGATCTTCTCGAAGGAGGTCCCCGTCGAGGTGTATCTCTGGCTGGCGCGGGCGCAGCGGTCGGTGGACGCCTTCCTGTCATCGGGCGAGGTGGGCATCAGCACCCAAGAACGGACCAACTTCAAGTTCCACGTGGCCATGGTGGCCGCGACGAAGCTCGTCGGCTCACCGGTCCGGTCCCCCAAACAACTGGCCAAGGTGGTCACGGCCGGCGCAGACATCGCCGACGCGGACCTCGACTCCTGCTGGACCTTCGTGCAGGAGCGGTTCGCCGCGTTCCAGCGGAAGGTGGGCGATCCCGCGGACAAGGTCGCCAAAGGGACGGCGTTCGTCGAGGACCTGCTCTCGGCCCTGCAGCCCGCGAAGCGGTCCTAGGCCGTGTTTCAGATGTGGGGCACGCGATAGCCGCGGCTAGACCTCGGCCCCGTCCTCGCCGGGGTCGAGCCGGGAGGTGGTGCGGGCGCGCAGGAGCAGCAGGGCGATGCCGCCCGCCAGGCCCAGCAGGCCGACCGGGGTGGCGAAGCGGCCGTCCAGGGCGGTGACGGCGGGCAGCAGCAGCAGGACGACGCCCGCCACGATCAGCCCGATCGCCAGCACCGTCGGCCACCGCAGCCGGGGCAGCGGCGGGGGCTCCGGCGGCTCGTAGTGCTCGTCCTCGTTGTCGTTGAACGTGTCGTACTCGCCGGTGTAGCCGCGCCAGGACGCCTCGGCGGGGCGCGGCTCCTCCTCCGGCGGGGCGGGCGCGGGAGCGGCCGGGCGGCGGCGGGGCTCGTCCTCGGGCAGGGAGCGGCCGATGCCTTCGCGCTGGAGGTCGGCGACGATCTGGGCGAAGGCGGCGTCGATGTCCTGGGGGGAGTCCTCCGCCCCGTCGCGCCCGTTCACGCCCGGTCTCCCGCCGCCACGCGCTTGGCGAAGGCCACGCTCTGGGAGAAGATCAGGTCTGCGTCGTTGTCGATCGTCGCCACGTGCCTGCTGTTCTCCAGCACGACCTCGGTGACGTCCGGACTGCTCACCCCGGCCAGCACCACCTTCGCGTTCTCCGGCTCCACGACGTTGTCCACCGCTGAGTGCAGCAGCAGCAGCGGCGACGTCACCGCGCCAAGGTCGGTGCGCACCGCACCCCACAGCTTGGTCAGACTCGCCAGCGCACGCAATGGGGTACGGGGGTATGCGTGCTCGGTGACGCCCGGCTTGGCGATGTCGTCGCTGATCGGGCGCACCGACGGCACGATCCGCGACAGCACCGGCAGCAGCGCCATCTCCTTGCGCAGCGACATCACCGACGGGTTGACCAGCACCAGGCCCGCCACCGCGTCGCCGTGGTTCTGGGCCAGGCGCAGGCACAGCGTGCCGCCCATCGACAGGCCGAAGGCGAAGACCAGCGAACACCGCTCGCGCAGCTCCAGGAATCCCGACTCGACCGCGCCGTACCACTGGGGCCAGGTCGTGCGGTTCATGTCCTGCCAGCGGGTGCCGTGGCCGGGCAGCAGCGGCACGCGCACGCTGAAGCCCTCGGCCACCAGCTGATCGGCCCACGGCCGCATGCTGAACGGGGAGCCGGTGAAACCGTGGCTGAGCAGCACCCCGATCTCGGTGGAACCGTCGTGCGCGAACTGCTCGCCGCCTGGGATCGCGGGCACCGGAGACCTCCTCAAGCTCTGCCCGCCATGGTCGCACGGAAAACGCGGGGGATGACCGGACCATCTCCACCACGCCGCCGCGCGTTACCGTGCGCAGTAGGCTTGATCGCCGGAGGCCGCAGGTCGGACAGGAGATGACGCCCGTGCTGTATTGGCTGATTAAGCACGTCCTGCTCGGCCCGGTGCTGAGGATCTTCTTCCGCCCGGAGATCGAGGGCAAGGAGAACATCCCGGCCGAGGGCGGTGTGCTGCTGGCCAGCAACCACCTCGCCGTGTCCGACTCGTTCTTCCTGCCGCTGATGGTCCCGCGCCGGGTGACCTTCCCGGCCAAGATCGAGTACTTCACCGAGCCCGGGATCAAGGGCAGGCTGAAGAAGGCGTTCTTCACCGGCGTCGGCCAGATCCCGATCGACCGCTCCGGCGCCTCCGCGGCCCAGGCCGCCCTCGACACCGGGGTCCGGCTGCTGCGCGAGGGCAACCTGATGGGCATCTACCCCGAGGGCACCCGCTCGCCCGACGGCCGCCTCTACCGCGGCAAGACCGGCATCGCCCGCATCGCCCTGCAGGCCGGTGTCCCGGTGGTGCCGATCGCGATGTTCGGCACCGACAAGGCCAACCCCATCGGCTCCAAGATGTGGCGCCCGACCAAGATCCGGATCAAGGTCGGCGAGCCGCTGGACTTCTCCCGCTACTCCGGCCTCGACGGGGACCGCTTCATCGAGCGCTCCATCACCGACGAGATCATGTACGCGCTCATGGAACTCTCCGGCCAGGAGTACGTCGACATGTACGCGGCGAAGGCCAAGGAGCAGGCGCAACCGCTACCGGACCGGCTTCCCGAGTCCCGGGCGAGCTGACCTATAGGGTCTTCGGGTGCGGTACTTCTACGATACCGAGTTCATCGAGGACGGAACGACCATCGACCTGGTGTCGATCGGTGTCGTCGACGAGCAGGGCCGGGAGTTCTACGCGGTCTCCACCGAGTTCAACCCGGACAAGGCCGGGCCGTGGGTGCGGGAGAACGTGCTCGACAAGCTCCCCTCGCCCGCCGACCGGGCCTGGCGGGACCGGGCGGCCATCCGCCGCGACCTGATGGCGTTCCTCACCGCGGGCAAGGGCCGCATCGAGCTGTGGGCATGGTTCAGCGCCTACGACCACGTCGCGCTCGGGCAGCTGTGGGGGGCCATGCCCGCGATGCCGCGCGAGCTGCCGCGCTTCACCCGCGAGCTGCGCCAGCGCTGGGAGGACGCGGGCAAGCCGACGCTGCCGCCGCCGCCCGCCGACGCCCACGACGCGCTGGCCGACGCCCGGCACAACCTGGTGCGCTGGCAGGTCATCGAGGAGCACCGGCGGACCCGCTCCGGGAAGTGATCTTCCAGCCACTGGACCCCCTGTTGCTTCAACGATTCAGTACCTGGCAGTCTGTGCGGTGACGGCTGTCACTGAATCGAAACTCAAGCGGAGGGATTCCCCATGCGGGTCGGCGTGCTCACCGGCGGCGGTGACTGTCCTGGGCTGAACGCGGTCATCCGGGCTGTGGTGCGCAAGGGCATCGAAGCCCACGGCTGGGACATCGTCGGGTTCCGGCACGGCTGGCGCGGTCCGATCGAAGGGATCAGCAGGCCGATCGTCCTGGACGACGTCGAGGACATCCTGACCAGGGGCGGCACCATCCTGGGCTCCTCGCGGACCAACCCCTACAAGGTCGACGGGGGCGTGGAGAAGATCCGCGCCGTGCTCGCCGACCAGGGCGTGGACGCGCTGATCGCCATCGGCGGCGAGGACACCCTCGGCGTCGCCAAGAAGCTGACCGACGACGGCATCGGCGTCGTCGGCGTGCCGAAGACGATCGACAACGACCTCGGCGCCACCGACTACACCTTCGGCTTCGACACCGCGGTGCACATCGCGACCGAGTCGATCGACCGGCTGCGCACCACCGCCGAGTCCCACCACCGCGCCCTGGTCGTGGAGGTCATGGGCCGCCACGCCGGCTGGATCGCGCTGCACTCGGGCCTGGCGGGCGGGGCGAACGTCATCCTCGTCCCCGAGCGGCCCTTCAGCGTCGACAAGGTCGTCGAGTGGGTCACCCGGCGCTTCGAGCGCGAGTACGCGCCGATCATCGTCGTCGCCGAGGGCGCGCTGCCCGAGGGCGGCGACGAGGTGCTGCTGACCGGCGAGAAGGACGCCTTCGGGCACGTGCGCCTCGGCGGCATCGGCACCTGGCTGGCCGACGAGATCGCCAAGCGCACCGGCAAGGAGTCCCGCGCGGTCGTCCTCGGCCACACCCAGCGCGGCGGCGTGCCCACCGCCTACGACCGCGTCCTGGCGACCCGGTTCGGCCTGCACGCGGTGGACGCGGTCGCCGACGGCGACTTCGGCGTGATGGTCGCGCTGCGCGGCACCGACATCGTGCGGGTCAAGCTCGCCGAGGCCACCGCCGAGCTGAAGACCGTCCCGGCCGAGCGCTACGCCGAGGCCGAGGTCTTCTTCGGATAAGCACGCCCCGGAAGCGCCCGTCCCTTCGTCCGGGGCGGGCGCTTCCGCGTGTCCGCCCACTAGGGTTTCGGCATGGAACTGCTGTGGGCGGGGGCTTACGAACAGGCTCGGGCGCTGCGCGAGGGGTCGGTGCGCGCCCCGGAACTCCTCGACGCGGTGCTGGAGCGGCTGCACGCCGTCAACCCGGTGCTCAACGCGTTCCGCCGGGTCTACGACTCGGCGCGCGAGGCCGCCGAGGCGGCCCAGGCGCGCATCGACGCAGGCGAGTCGACCCCGCTGCTCGGCGTGCCGATCGCGGTCAAGGACGACATCGATGTCGAGGGCGACTTCACCGCGATGGGCGGGCCGCGGCAGTGGCCCGACGCCACCGCCGACTCCGCCGCGGTGGCCCGGCTGCGCGCCGCGGGCGCGGTCCTCGTCGGCCGCACCCTGACTCCGGACCGCTGCCTGTGGCCGTTCACCGAGACCATGACCTACGGCGCCACCCGCAACCCGTGGAACACCGACTACACCCCGGGCGGCTCGTCGGGCGGCACCGCGGCGGCTGTCGCGGCGGGCGTCGTCGGCGCGGGGACGGCCTCCGACGGCGGTGGCTCGGTCCGCATGCCCGCCTGCGCCACCGGCGTTTTCGGCCTCAAGACCAGTCGCGGCATGGTGCCGCTGGCCCCGTCCCGCGAGCTGTGGCACGGACTGTCGGGCCTGGGCGCGATCGGCCGGGGCGTGGCCGACGCCGCCGCCGTCGTGGAGGTGATGGCTGCCCAGGACGGCCTGGTCGGGGCCGTGGCCGCGCCGCCGCAGCCGCTGCGCGTCGCGCTGGTGTGGGGCACCCCGGTGGGGCGCCCGCCGATGTCGGAGGAGTACCGCCGCGCCGTCGCCGACACCGCCGACCGCCTCCGCGACCTGGGTCACCGAGTGACCGAGACCAGCACCCCGCTGGGCGCGCGCCCCTCGCCCCAGTTCATGACCCGCTACCTGCGCGGCATCGCCGACGACGTGGCTTCCCTGCCGCACCCGGAGCTGGTGGAGCCCAGGACCCGCCGCATCGCCGCGCTCGGCGCCCGCATCCCCGACCGCGTGCTGGCCAGGGTGCGCGCCGCCGAGGCAGGCCTGCACGAGCGCATGGCCGGGTTCTGGGCCGACCACGACGTGATCCTCCAGCCGGGCTGGACGCGGCGGCCCACCCGCATCGGCCGCTACCACGGCAGCGGCGCGTCGACGACGCTGCCGCCCGTCGCCGTCCACGTCTCCTACTTCCCGACCTGGAACGTCCTGGGCTACCCGGCCGCGGCCGTGCCGGTCGCCGTGGACTCCGCGCGGATGCCGATCGGCGTGCAGCTCATCGGACCGGCGGACAGCGAGCGCCTGCTGCTGTCGCTGTCGGGCCAGTACGAGCGCGCCCACCCGTGGACCGACCGACGCCCCGGGCTGTGACCCTGGCCGACGTCGAGCGCAGGCTGCTGCGCCGCTATGGCGAGCGGGTGCGCGGCTGGCTCGACGGGCTGCCCGCGCTGCTGCGGCGGCTGGCGGGGGAGTGGGACCTCGACCTGGGCGAGCCGCTGCCCGGCGGCAACTCGGCGGCCTCGGTCGCCGCGGTGCGCGCGGGCGCGCCGGTCGTGCTCAAGGTGTTCCCGGACGTGGAGCGGGCGCGCGCGCAGGTTGCGGTGCTGCGCGCGTTCCTGCCGAGCGGGCGGGTGCCCGCGGTGCTGGCGGCCGGGGGCGGGGCGTTCGTGGTGGAGTGGGTGGCGGGCGAGCCGGGGTGGCCGCCGGTCGGGGAGTTCGCGGCGCTGCTGGCCGACCTGCACTCCGTGCCCGTGGTGGACCGCCCGCGCCTGGGGCCCGGCGCGCCGTCGTTCGTCGGGCGGGCTCGGCCGGACGGGCCCGTGACGGCCGAGGACCTGGCCGCCGCGGGGCGGCGCTGCCGGGAGATGGCGTCCTCGGTCGACCGGCACGTGCTGCTGCACGGCGACCTGCACGCGGGCAACGTGCTGGTCGGGCCAGGCGGAGCGGCGGTGGTCATCGACCCGCACGGCACCGTCGGCGAACCGGAGTTCGACGCGGTGGACCACGTCCTCGGCGGCGAGGGGATCGAGCGCAGGCGGGACGCGCTCCTCGCCGCCACCGCCCTGCGGCCCGAGCGGCTGGAGGGCTGGTGCCGCGCGGTCGCGGCGATCGTCGCCCTGGGCGCGCACCGCCAGGGCAGGCCGACCGGTGAGCTTCTCGACTACGCGCGCAGCGCCCCCAGGTCCAGGTAGGCCGAGAAGGTGCCCAGCCAGTGCTCGGCGGCGTACCCGTAGCCGAAGACGTAGCGCAGGCCCAGGTCCCGGTGCGCGGACGCGGCCTCCCGGGCCGGCTCGGCGTAGCGGTGCCCATCGGGGAGCGCCTCGCCGATGCCGCGCCAGCACCACGCCCGCGACAGCGCCAGGCCGGACAGGTGCGAGCCGTACGGGTCGCTCGGGTCGTCGACCTCCACCGGGTTGCGCAGGCCGCTCCAGCGCTCGGACTCCAGATCGGGCAGGAAGCCGTCGAGCCACTCGGCGAAACCGGCGGCGGGCAGGACCCGCCGCATGAGATCGGCCTCGACCAGGGCGGGGGAGAGGAAGTCGGCGGCGCTGGGCTCGAAGCCGCCGTAGCCGCGGTCGGCGGCGTAGAACCGTTCGGCGGCCTCGACGCAGGAGGCGGCCAGCTCGTCGTCGCCGGTGGCGCGGGCGGCGTCCAGGGTGAGGCCGATGGCGAAGGCGGTGTTGGTGTGGGTGCCGACCCGCACCGGCAGCCGCGCACCCTTGAGCCACCCCAGCCAGCGCGAGCGCAGGACCTCGGTCAGCGGCTCCAGCGCGGCCGACCAGCGCGCGCCCCCCGGCCACAGCCGCAGCTCGGCCGCCAGCGTGAACAGCCATGCCCACCCGTACGCGCGCTCCCAGTAGGCGCCCTCCGGGGAGGCGAAGAACGCCGCCTCGACCCGCGCGCCCTCGGCGGTGACCAGCTCGTCCAGCGCGGCGACCGCGTCGGCCTCGCCGTCGAGGCCGGGGCGCAGCCGCAGCAGGCGGGCCATCAGCCAGGTCTGGTGCACGCAGGAGTGCCAGTCGTAGGAGCCCGCGAACACCGGGTGCAGCTCGCGCTGGGGCCGCAGGTCGGCCGCGGAGCCGATCAGGTGGGTCCAGTGGACCGGGTAGTCGCGGCGGATGTTGGCGGTGGCGGTCGCGAGGAGGCGGGCGGGGTCCAGGTCCGGGGTCACCCTCGGATGATTGCTCCTGCAAGTGGATCTCGACCAGGGCTGTACCACCCTGCAAGCCGCGATGTCCACCGGTTGGGAGCGGTGTCCCGGTGTTCGGGCGAACCGGACGACGGCCTACGCTGAGGCACGTGAACTGGACCGTCGACGTGCCGGTGGACACCCTTCCCGAGCTGCCGCCGCTTCCCCCGGCGATGCGCGCCCGACTGGACGAGGCGCTCGCCCGCCCGGCCGCCCAGCAGCCGGAGTGGCCCGACGCCGAGCACGTGCGGCAGGTGCGCGCCGTGCTGGAGAGCGTGCCGCCGATCACCGTCCCCGCCGAGATCGATCGCCTGCACGGCCGCCTCGCCGAGGTCGCGCTGGGCCGCGCCTTCCTGCTCCAGGGCGGCGACTGCGCCGAGACCTTCGCCGACAACACCGAGCCGCACATCCGCGGCAACATCCGCACCCTGCTGCAGATGGCCGTCGTCCTCACCTACGGCGCGAGCCTGCCGGTGGTGAAGGTCGGCCGCATCGCGGGCCAGTACGCCAAGCCGCGCTCGGCGGGCACCGACGCGCTCGGCCTGCCGGTCTACCGCGGCGACATCGTCAACTCCCTGGTCGCCACCCCCGAGGCCCGCGTCCCGGACCCCAGCCGCATGGTCCGCGCCTACGCCAACGCCAGCGCCGCGATGAACCTGGTCCGCGCGCTGACCGGCGCGGGCATGGCCGACCTCGCCCTGGTCCACGACTGGAACCGCGACTTCGTCCGCACCTCGCCCGCCGGTGAGCGCTACGAGGCGCTGGCCACCGAGATCGACCGCGGCCTGCGCTTCATGCGCGCCTGCGGCGTCGAGGACAGCTCCCTGCACACCGCCGAGGTCTACGCCTCGCACGAGGCGCTGCTGCTGGACTACGAGCGCGCGCTGCTGCGCCTGGACACCCGCGGCGAGGAGCCCAAGCTCTACGACCTGTCCTCGCACTTCCTGTGGATCGGCGAGCGCACCCGCGGCCTCGACGACGCCCACATCGCCTTCGCCGAGCTGCTGTCCAACCCGGTCGGCCTCAAGATCGGCCCGACGACGACGCCCGAGCTGGCCGTCGAGTACGTCGAACGCCTCGACCCGCACAACACCCCGGGCCGCCTGACGCTGATCAGCCGCATGGGCAACGGCAAGGTCCGCGACGTGTTGCCCGCCATCGTGGAGAAGGTGGAGGCGTCCGGGCACAAGGTCATCTGGCAGTGCGACCCGATGCACGGCAACACCCACGAGTCCTCCACCGGCTACAAGACCCGCCACTTCGACCGCATCGTCGACGAGGTCCAGGGCTTCTTCGAGGTCCACAGGCGACTGGGCACCCACCCCGGCGGCATCCACGTCGAACTGACCGGCGAGGACGTCACCGAGTGTCTCGGCGGCGCCCAGGAGATCTCCGACGCCGACCTCGCGGGCCGCTACGAGACCGCCTGCGACCCCAGGCTCAACACCCAGCAGTCGCTGGAGCTGGCCTTCCTGGTCGCGGAGATGCTCCGCTCCTGACCCGTGCGCTCCCGATGCCCCGGCGCGCCCCGCGCCGGGGCATCGGCTCGTCCGAAGTCGGGACGGGCGGGGGTGATCGGCCCTAGGCTGCGCTCGCGCCCCGCGGGTTCCCGCCGGCGAACGGGGGGGCGCACAGGACCGGACCAGGGAGAAGAGCCAGTGAAGTGGTGGGAGCGCCACCGGCGGGTGGTCGGTGTCGTCGGGGCGGTCGTGGCAGTGGGGCTGGCCGTGCTGTGGGTGGTGGTCGTGCCCGCGCGGGCCGCGGAGGCGACCGGGGTCCGGTTGGCGCTCATCCGGTGGGGGCACCCGGCGTGCTGGGCGCTGCTGGCCTGCGTCGCCGGGCTGTTCGCCGCGGACGCCGCGCCGCGGGTGGGCCGCGGCCTCGCGTGGGCGGCGGCGGGCTGCTACGCGGGTTTCCTCGCCGCGACCCTGCTCTGAGCTCAGCAGCGCTCGTGCAGCTCTACAGCGGACTTGGCGATCGCGGTGGCCAGCAGGTCGACATCGGGGGCTGAGGACGCGTCGGCGTTGAGGCCGATGTGGATGCCGTCGCGGTAGGGCGAGATGGCGATGCCGACGGGGTGCCCGGACGCCAGGGGCACCACCGGGTAGACGGCGCGCAGGTCGGCCCCATCGATGGACAGCGGGATGGACGGCAGGGCGACCGTCGTGATCACGGTGTCGAAGAGCATCGGGGCGCCGCGGGCGGCCAGGCCGGTGCCGATGCGGTGCAGGGCGGCGGGGAGGCGGTTGGCCAGCAGGGGCAGGGCGCCCGCGCCGCGGGCGGTGCCGGTGCGCTTGCAGGAGTCCATCGACGCGCGGACCGCGCGCAGCCGGGACAGCGGGTCGGCCAGCTGGACGGGGAGGTCGCAGACGTAGCCGGAGAGCTGGTTGCCGCCCTCGCCGCCGCGCGAGCGGGTGTTGACCGGGATCAGGGCGCGCATGCCCGCCACCGGGCGGTCGGTGTCGGCCAGCCACGAGCGCAGGCCGCCCGCGAGGACGGCGAGGGTCACGTCGTTGGCGGTGCCGCCGTGGGCGCGGCGGATGTGGCGGATGTCGTCGGCGTCCAGGCCGACCATGGCGAAGCGGCGGCCCGCGGAGCTGGGGGCGGCCAGCGGGGCCGACCACGGCGCGCGGACGGTGCGCAGCACGTCGCCCGCGATGCCCGCGGTGGAGCGCAGCAGGCCGGGCAGGGCGCTCAGCTCGGCGGCGCGGTCGCGTGCGGGCGGCGGCTGCTCGGGAGGCGTGGCGAGGCCGTCGAAGAGGCCCGCGGCGATGGCCAGCGCGCCCGCGCCGTCGGCCAAGGCGTGGTGCAGCTTGAGCAGCACCGCGAAGTCGCCGCCGGGCAGGCCGGTGAGCACGTGCAGCTCCCACGGCGGCTTGCGCAGGTCCAGCGGACTGGCCTGCCACGCGCCGGTGTAGCTCG
The DNA here is from genome assembly GCF_042657845.1 of Actinokineospora guangxiensis. Lineage (NCBI taxonomy): Bacteria > Bacillati > Actinomycetota > Actinomycetes > Pseudonocardiales > Pseudonocardiaceae > Actinokineospora > Actinokineospora guangxiensis. Next base: position 269,978 of record NZ_JBHSKF010000004.1, read on the forward strand.
CCAGCAGGTCGCCCGGCAGCCGGAACACGCGCACGTGGTCCTCGGCGCGGAAGTCCTCCGCCTCGGTCCACGATGCGCCGCCGAGGCGCGAGCGGCGCACCACCCGGTGCAGCGCCGGGATGGCGGCGGCGCGGGCGGCTAGCAGCCTGCCGAGTGCCGGACCGTCCACAGTGGAAGTAGGCCGGAACACGCCGACCGCGCCGAGGTGCATCGGGGTGTCCGGCCGCTCCATGCACAGGAACGCGACGTCCAGGTTCGTCAGCGGGGACTTCGCACGAGTGGCCATTCCCCTACGACACCAAACGCACGTGTCCTCCGGGTTACCCGAGGGGGTCGGATCACACCATCGAGTTCGTCACACCGCGCGCTAGAAGGCGAAGACCTGCACCTTCGAGCCCGGCTGGACCCGGCTGCCCGCCGACGGTCCCTGCGTGATGACCCGCCCGCCGCCGTTGGAGAACGGCTGCAGCTCCAGCGCCAGCCCCACCTCGGCCAGCTTCGCCTGCGCCTCGGGCACCGTCAGGCCACCGAGGTCGGGCACCGAGACCGCGTTGGACACCACGACGGTCACCTGCTTGTTCCCGTCGGCCGGGATGGTCGTCCCCGCGGGCGGATCGGTGCGGATGACGCGGCCGCCGTCGATGTCGGCGGCGAACTCCGGGGTGCCGTCGGCGGGCTGGAAGCCCTGGTTGGTCAGATTGCCGAACGCCTCGTCGCGGGTCTGCCCGCGCACTTCGGGCACCGGCTTCGGGGCAGGGCCCTTGCTCAGCACGATGACGACCCGGTGGCCGATGTCCAGCGCCGTCCCGGCGGGCGGGTCCAGGCGCACCACCATCCCCACCGGCACCTGCTCGTCGTGCACGTTGACGGCGTCGTCGCGCTGCGGCTGCAGCCCGTTCTCCTTGATGGCGGCCTCGGCCTGGGCGGGGTCGGCGCCCGCCGCGACGTCCGGCACCACCGGCCTGCCCGAGGACACCACCAGCTGCACCGGGTCGCCGCGCAGCACCTCGGCGCCCTCGCCGGGCTCGGTGCTGATGACCACGCCCTGCGGGATCTCGTTGTGCCGCTGCCGGGTGACCGACGGGGTCAGCCCGGCGTTGCGGACCGAGGTCTCGGCGGCGGCGACGTCCTGGCCGGTCAGCGGCGGGACCGCGGTGTAGCGGCCGGAGGTGAACCACCAGGTGCCCGCGCCGAGCAGGCCCAGCACCAGCACGCCGATGATCCCGATGAGCACGAACCGGCGGGTGTTCGACCTCGGCTGCGGCCCGGAGGCCTGCGGCGGGATCGGCTGCGGCCCGGTCGGCGGGGGCGGCTGCGCGGCCTCGATGACCTTCTCCAGGTCCGAGCGCAGCATCGCCCTGGTCCCCTGCGGGCCTGCCGCGCTGAACCCGGGCGCCGGGCGCATGACGGTCGCCGGGCCGCGCACGGCGACGCCCGCCGAGGCCAGCGCCACCGGGCTGACCCGGATCGTGGCCTCGGGGTCGTCGACGGGGGCGACGGTGCGCGCGGTCGGCTGGTCGACCCGCACGGTCTCGGCGTCCTCAGTGCCCCCAGTGCCCCCAGTGCCCTCGGCGACCTTGGTGTCCTTGGCGTCCTCGGAGCTGTCGGTGTCCCCGGCGGTTCCTGCGTTCCCGGTGTTCTCGGCGTCCTTCGCGGCGCCTGCGTCTTCGGCGGCGGGAGATGGGCTCGCGGCCGGGTCCGGGCTGGCCGCGGCGTCCGGCGGCGGCGCGGAGGGATTCCGCTCGGCCGGACCGAGGGCCGGGGGCTGTGCCGCCGGGACCGGTGCCGAAGTAGGTGGTGCCGACGGAGGTGGTGCCGACGGAGGTGGTGCGGAGAAACCGGTGGGTGCGGGCGCGGTCGGGGGTGGAGCGGAGAAGCCGGGCAGGGCCGGGGGCGGTGCGGAGAAGCCGGCGGGGGCCGACGCGGGCGGGGGCGGTGCGGACGGGACCGGCGCGGACTTGGCCTGCGCTGAGCGGGTCTGCGCTGAGTGGGTCTCGGAAGCGGACTCGGGTGCGCGTCGCGGCTCGGCGGGGGCGCCGGGCGACGGGGCACCGACCAGCGGGACGGCGACCGGGGGCGCGGAGGACACCGGCTGCGGCACCGGCACCGGGACGCGCATCCTCGGCAGTGCCGACACCGCGCGCACGCGCTGCAGCTCGGCCAGGAACGCCGCGCCGTCGGCGGGCCGGACCTGGGCGTCGCGGCGGGTGGCCCGCAGCACCAGCTCGTCCAGCGCCTGCGGCAGGCGCTGGACGAGCGCGCTGGGCGCGGGGACGTCGTCGTTGGCGTGGCGGTAGGCCACCGACAGCGGGTTGTCGCCGACGTACGGCGGCGCGCCGGTCAGCATCTCGTAGAGCAGGATGCCCGCCGAGTAGACGTCGCCGCGCGGGGTCGCCGCGCCGGTGGTGACCTGCTCCGGCGACAGGTACGACACGGTGCCCAGGATGACGCTGCTCTTCGTCGTACCCGGGCTCGACAGCGCCCTGACCAGGCCGAAGTCGGCGACCTTCACCACGCCGTTGGAGCCGATCAGCACGTTCTCCGGCTTGACGTCGCGGTGGACGTAGTCCGCGGCGTGCGCGGCGGCCAGCGCGGCCAGCACCGGCTCCAGGATCGAGACCGCCAGCGGCGGGGGCAGCGCGCCGCGCTCCAGCAGCAGGTCGCGCAGCGTGCCGCCGTCGACCAGCTCCATGACCAGGTACACGTGGTCGCCGTCAAGGCCCTGGTCGTGCACGGCCACCACGTTCGGGTGGTGGATGCGGGCGGCCGAGCGGGCCTCGCGCTCGAAGCGCTCCACGAAGCTGCGGTCGGCGGCGAAGCGAGGGTCCATCACCTTGATCGCGACCGGACGGTCGAGCCGGGTGTCGACGCCCCGGTAGACCGCTGACATGCCGCCGCGCGCCAGCGGAGCGTCCACGCGGTAGCGCTGCTCCAGCAGCGCCCCGATCAGACCCGTCTCCCGCACAGTGGTCGATCGTACGGACGCGCGCGCGTCCGCGTGGCCGAGCCCGGCGATTTCACGCCGGACTCACAACGGCGGGGGCCCGGCCGGTTGCCGATGTGGCACAGTGGACAACCGTGAGTTCCGTTCCCGCCGCAGGCGACGTGCTCGACCCCGACGTTGAGGTCCTGCCGCTGCCGGATGTCGCCGCCCGCCTCGACCAGCCCATCACCCGGGTCCGCCAGGCGCTGCGCGACCGCCACCTGATCGCTCTGCGCCGTGACGGCGTCCTCGCCGTGCCCGCGGCGTTCCTGGCCGACGCCGAGGTCGTCAAGGGTCTGCAGGGCACCATCACGGTGCTGCACGACGCGGGCTTCAGCCCGGAGGAGACGCTGCGCTGGCTGTTCACCGCCGACGACTCGTTGCCCGGCCGCCCGATCGACGCGCTGCGCGACAACCGCGGCCGCGAGGTCAAGCGGCGGGCGCAGGCGCTGGGGTTCTGACCGGCCCTGTCCCGGCGGCGACCCGGGCTGCCACGACCCTGGCGAGACCGGGCGCGGCGACGGCCAGTCTGCGCCGCCGCGGCACCACCGCGCGGCGGGTCAGCACGTCGTACCCGGCGGCGGCGATCTCGTCGAGGATGCGGGCGTAGAGCCGCGCCGCGGTGTCCACGCACGGCCGCGCGACGGGGTCGAGCAGCGCGATGCCCGGCAGCGCCGCGCGGTAGACCGCGCGGGTGTGCGCGACGAGGTGCGCGACGGCCCGCCGCACCGGCCGGTCCCCGCCGACGGCGCGGGTGGCCAGCAGCCGCTGCCGGTCGACGCCGAACGCGGCGAGGTGGTCGGCGGGCAGGTAGACGCGCCCCCGGTCGAGGTCCTCGCCGACGTCGCGCAGGAAGTTGGTGAGCTGGAAGGCCTCGCCGAGGGCCGCCGCGGCGGGCTCGGCGTCGGCGACCGGCCCGACGGTGCCCAGCACGGGCAGCATCATCAGCCCGATCACCTCGGCCGAGCCGTGCGTGTACTCGGCGAGCGCGGCGAGGTCCGGGTAGTCGGTGACGGTCAGGTCCATCCGCATCGATCGCAGGAACGCCTGGAACAGCGCGGGATCGATGGCGTAGCCGCGCACGGTGTCGGCCAGCGCGGCCAGCACCGGGGTGGCGTGCGTGCCCGCGGCCAGCGCGGCGCGCAGGTCGGCGGCGAGCGCGTCCAGCGCCGCGACGGGGTCGGGGCCGGGGTCGTCGACGATCTCGTCGGCGAGCCGGGCGAAGCCGTAGAGGGCGTGCACCGCGGGGCGGCGCGCGGGTGGCAGCAGCCGGGTCGCCAGGAAGTAGGTGCGCCCGTGCCGGGCGTTGATGCGCTTGCAGGCCTGGTAGGCGGCGTGCAGCTCGGGGTCGACAGGCATGGCGGGCGCATCCTCGCACAGCGGCGGCCGGGGTCCCGGCCGCCTGTGTCAGCGCTTACAGGCCGCCCACTGCCCCGCCGGGCACGTGCCCGCGACCAGTTCGCCGAGCAGGCCGTAGCCCGCGATCGCACTGTCGGTCGCGGTCACCAGGTCCACGTCGCACAGCGCCTTGGTCGCGGTCAGGCACGCCGCGATCTGCCGGGAGGCGTGCTCCTCCCAGGTCTTGCCGTCGGCGACCCCGTACTTCCACACCTCGCCCGCGCCGTAGCCGAGGGCGTAGACGACGTGGGAGCCCTCCTTGGCCCCGGACTGCATGGCGGGCGCGATCGCCGCCCGCTCCTTGACCTTGGCCAGGTCGGGCGCGTCGGCCAGCACCAGCGTCGACCACTCGACGCTGTAGGGGTGGTTGCCGGGCACGGAGTTGGCGCGCTGGTAGAACGCCTTCCACTCCGCGGTGCCCAGCGTGCAGCGGGCCTCGCCCTGCTTGCCCGGCGCGACCGGCCCCGCCTTGGCGTCGCACACCCCGAGCGGCGCCCCGTCGCCCTGCCAGGTGCCGCGCACCGACACCTCGACGGTGAGCTTGCTGGAGTTGGTGAACCGCACCACGATCGAGCAGCTGTCCGCGCCGCACTTGTCGAAGTTGTGCTCGCCCTCGGTGACCGTGGTGAGGGCGTCGACGGGGGCGGCGAGCGCGTCGGCGGCCTTGGCGATGCCGCCGTAGAGCCCGCTCAGGCCCGCCGAGGCGTCGGTGACCTCGGCGACGACATCGCGGGCGCTGGTCACATCGGAGCGGCCGAGCTTGTCGGCCTCCACCTTCAGCACCCCGTGCGGGGCGTCGGCGGCCAGGTAGAGGGTGCCGCCCGCGGTGTCGACCTGGACCGCGGACGTCCGGCCGACCCGGGTCAGCTCGGCGTCGGCGAACGGCGCGTCGCCCGCCTCGTCGGCGCCCATCGCCAGCTGGCTGCTCAGCGCCTCCGGCCCGAACACGCCGCCGAACTCCACGCCGAGCACCCCGCTGGGGGTCTGCACCCAGCGGCCCGCGAACGACTTGCCCCGGCCCGCGCCGCCGATGCCGGAGACCCCGTCCCAGAACGCCGCCGCGCCCTTGAGGTAGATCGTGTCGTTGACGACGAGCACGTCGGCAGGCTGGTCATCGATGCGGATCTTGCCGGAGACCTCGCCGGTGCGGGCGGCGACGATGTCGAAGGCGATGTCGGTGCCGGACGCGGTCATGGTGCCCCGGTAGCGCACGGCTCCGGACTCGGCGAGGTCGAGCAGCGCCTGGGCGGCGGTCTGCGCAGTGCCCGCCGGGACGATCGGCGCCGCGACCGGTGTTCCGGGCGTCGGCGCCGTGCACGCGGCCAACACGGCTCCCGCGGCGACCGCCGCTCCGATCCGCCAGTGCCGCATCCGCATGCGCCGCTCCCTGCTCAGCCCGGCCGCCCGACTCGGCCGCATCCTGCATTATGGCCGCACGGCCGCTCCGGGGAGCAGCTTAGGACTCACATCCCGCTCACGGTGCGCCGCGCGCCGCGGGCGCGGCGCACCCGCGCGGGCCCGCCGGTGACGCGCTGCGCGGCGAGCCTGCCCGAGATCAGCACCGGCGGGATGCCCACGCCCGGCGTCGTCCCGCTGCCCGCGAGCACCACGTTGTCGGCCCCCGGCACCAGGTTGCGCGGTCGGAACGGGCCGGTCTGGGCGAAGGTGTGCGCCACCGAGAACGGGGTGCCCTCGGCGAGCCCGGCCGCGGCCCAGTCGGCCGGGGTGACCAGGCGCAGGTCCTCGGTGTCCGCGCCGAACCCGGTGAGCCCGCGCCGGTCGAGTTCGGCGACCAGCTCGTCGCGGTAGACCGGGCCGACCCTGCGCCAGTCGATCGGCCCGACGGCGAGGTTCGGGCACGGCGCCAGCACCGACACCAGCTCCCGGCCCGCCGGGGCCAGCGTGGGGTCGGTCGCGGTGGGGCGGGTCACCAGCAGCGACGGATCGCGCATCAGCCGCCCGCGCCGGGTGATCTCGGCGAAGGTTTGCTCCCACGCGCCGCCGAAGAACACGGTGTGGTGGCCCAGGCGGTTCTCCAGCGGCGCCCAGCCGCGCGGCGCGCTGGTGTGCAGCACGACCGCCGACGGCGAGAAGCGCAGCCGCAGCGGTCTGCGCGGGGTGATGCCCAGCAGCCGGTAGGCGGCGGGCAGGTCGGCGGTGAGCACCACCGCGTCGCAGGCGATCCGCTCGCCCGCCGTGGTCCGCACCGCCCCGACCCGGCTGCCGACGCGCTCCAGCCAGGCCGCGGATGTGCCGTAGCGGAAAGCGACGCCCGCGCGACCGGCCGCGGCGGCCATCGCCTCGGCGACCGCGCCGATGCCGCCGCGCGGGTAGTACACGCCCGCGACGGTGTCCATGTAGGCGATCACCGCGTACGCGGCCAGCGCGCGGCTCGGCGGCACCCCGGCATAGAGCGCCTGGAAGGAGAACAGCCTGCGCAGCCGCTCGTCGGACAGGTGCTTGGCCACCGCCGGGCCGAGCCTGCCGAACCCGCCGAGCGCGGCGAGCCGGGCCAGGTCCGGGCCGAGCAGGTCGAGCGGGGAGTCGAAGTTGGCGCCGATGAAGCGCTCGCGCTGCACCTGGTAGAGCGAGGTCAGCCAGGTCCGCAGACTCCGGTAGCCCGCCGCCTCGCGCGGCCCGGCCACCCTGCGCACCTCGGCCTCCATCGCCTCGGCCTCGGTGTGCAGGTGGATCGTGCTGCCGTCGGCGAAGTGCGCGCGGTAGGCGGGGGCGAGCTTGACCAGGTCGATCTCGGAGAGCGAGCCGCCGACGGCCGAGAGCGCCTCATCGACCAGCTCGGGCATGGTGAGCACCGTCGCGCCGGTGTCCACCCGGTGCCCGGCGATCAGCTCCTGCCCGGCCCGCCCGCCCGGCGTCTCGGCGGACTCCAGGACCGTGACCCGCCTGCCCGCGCCCGCCAGGTGCAGGGCGGCCGAGAGCCCGGACAGGCCGGCGCCGACCACCACGACGTGGTCGGTGCGCCCGCCGATGGTGCGCACGTCAGCTGCTCCTGCGGCCCGCCGCGACGGCGAGGTCGGCCAGCACCCGGTCGGCGGGCGCGGCCAGGTCGGCGCGGTCGAGGGCGGCCAGCGCGGTCTCGGTGAGCGCGTCGATGCGCCGCTCGACCTCGGCGACCGCGCCGGAGTCCACGAGGGCCTGGCGGACGTCGGCCAGGGTCTCGGGGGTGAGGTCGTCGTCGCCGAGCGCGGCGCGCAGCAGCTCCGCGCGCGCCGGGTCGGCCATGCCCAGCGACATCAGCAGCGTGCGCTTGCCCTCGCGCAGGTCGTCGCCTGCCGGCTTGCCGGTGACCTCGGTGTCGCCGTACATGCCGAGCAGGTCGTCGCGCAGCTGGAAGGCCAGGCCGATGTCCGCGCCGAAGGCGCGCAGCTGCGCGACCACCGGCGCGGGCGCGCCCGCCAGCGCCGCGCCCAGGTGCAGCGGGCGCTCGACGGTGTAGGCGGCGGTCTTCAACCTGGCCACGGCCAGCGCGGTCGCCTCCGTCTCGTCGCCGCGGGCCTGGGTGAGCACGTCCAGGTACTGCCCGGCCAGCATCTCCGAGCGCATCGCCTGCCACGGCGGCAGCGACGCCGCCAGCCTGCCCGCGTCCAGGCCGGAGGTGGCGAACATGTCGTCGGCCCAGGCCAGGGCCAGGTCGCCGAGCAGGATCGCGGCGGCGGCGCCGAAGCGCTCGGCCTCACCGAGCCAGCCCTGCTCGCGGTGGCGCTCGGCGAACTCCACGTGCACGGTCGGCTTGCCGCGGCGCATCGCCGAGGCGTCCATCAGGTCGTCGTGCACGAGTGCGCACGCCTGGATCAGCTCCAGCGCGCTCACCCCGCGCAGTACCGAGCGCGCGTCCGCGCCGTCGCCCGCGCCGCCGCAGCCGCGCCAGCCCCACCAGGCGAACGTCGGGCGCAGCCGCTTGCCGCCGCCGAGCACGAACCCGGCCAGCGAGGCCACGGCCGAGCCGAACGAGGGGGCCGCCTCGGCCATGTCGGAGTGCCGGGTCGCCAGGTACTCGGTCAGCGCCCGCTCGACGTGGGCGGGCACCGCCTCATCGATGGGGCCCTCGATGGGGCCACCTGTGGGCTCGTCGGGCGGCTGGGGGAGGGATCGGAGCGCCTGCTGCACCCCGCTATCGTCCGCTGTGGCGGGGCACACGCGCAGCCCGGGGGTGCCGTTGAGCACCGCAATACCGATTGTTGGAACAGCACGTCCACCCACTGGGCGACGTCCCGCCAGGTGGATACCCTGTAAACCATGACCACGGTCGTGGAGCGGATCACAACGGGGCGCGCGGGGTTCTCGGTGGAGTTCATGCCGCCGCGCGACGAGGCCGACGAGGTCCGGCTGTGGAACGCGATCCGCGAGCTGGAGGGCCTCGACCCGGCGTTCGTGTCGGTCACCTACGGGGCGGGCGGCTCCAGCCGCGACCGCACGCTGCGCACCACCGGCAGGCTCGCCCAGGAGACCGACCTGGTCTCGATGGGCCACCTGACCGCGGTCAACCACTCCGTCGCCGAGCTGCGCAACGTCATCGGCTGGTTCGCCGAGCAGGGCATCCGCAACGTGCTGGCCATGCGCGGGGACCCGCCGGGGGACCCGATGGGCGAGTGGGTCAAGCACCCGCGGGGCCTGGAGTACGCCGAGGACCTGGTCCGTCTGGTCCGCGACCTCGGTGACTTCTGCGTCGGCGTCGCCGCCTTCCCGTACGGCCACCCGCGCTCGGCCGACCTGGACACCGACACCCGCTACCTGGTGCGCAAGCTGAACGCGGGCGCCGACTTCGCCATCGCCCAGCTGTTCTTCCAGCCCGAGGACTTCCTACGCCTGCGCGACCGCATCGCCGCCGCGGGCTGCCAGACCCCGCTGCTGCCCGGCGTCATGCCGATGACCACGCCGAAGGTGCTCGCCAAGACCGTCGAGCTGTCCGGCTCGCCCGTCCCCGCGGCCATCGCCAGGCGGCTGGACCCGCTGGTCGGCGACGCGAAGGCGTTCCGCGCCGAGGGCATCGACATCGTCACCGAGACCTGTCAGCGGCTGCTGGCCGAGGGCGTCGACATCCTGCACTTCTACACGTTCAACCGCTCGAAGGCGACGCGCGAGGTGGTCGGCAGGCTCGGCCTGGTGCCCGTCCGGAGCTGACCGGTCCGTCCCGGGTCAGTTCTGCCGGATCACGGGCCTGCGGTCGCGGCGGTGGGTGAACAGCGCCAGCAGCAGGACCAGCATCGCCACGGCCACCGCGCCCGCGCCGACAATGGTCACCCACTTCGTCCAGGACACCCCGGACTGGTCGTCGTACTCGATGGTCGCCAGGAACTCGGTGACCGCGCCCGGCTTGGGCGACCAGGCGACCGTGCCGCCCTCGTCAACGCCGTTGGTCTGCAGGATCGCGCCCGGGAAGGCGACCTTGAGCTGCACGTCGGCGCGGTCGGCAGGCAGCTCGCTCAGGTCGACCGAGCCCGCCATCGTCACCAGGTTGCCGGAGCGGCGGAAGCTGAGCCGGTACTGCCCGCCCGGGGTGAGGGTCTGGGTCAGCAGGCTCACCTCGGGGAAGGTCAGGTCCTGGAAGCTGACCGTGCTGCCCACGTAGCCGTCGGCGGAGTACGGCGCCGCCTTGACCTTGGCCGCCAGCTCCGGCGCGATGGTCAGCTCAGGGCCCTTGTCGCCCTGGCGCAGCAGCACCTCGGCGATCACGAGCTGCCCGGAGACGGTGTCCTTGTCCGACAGGGCCAGCGCCGCCTGCACCCGGACGCACCCCGAGAGCGCGAGCGCGACGAGCGCCATCAGCACGGCGACGACGGTCTGCCTGCGGAAACGGTGTCGGGAGGGGGAGGCGCTGAGGTGCACGCGGCCATCCTGCCCTACCTGTCCAGACCACCCGCCGCCGGACGCCGATCCCGTGCGGAGTCGGTGCGACCGGCCGGTAGCGTGCGCGCCATGGCGTCCTCACATGGCGATGTGCACACGATCAGCGATTCCTTCGTCGACGACATGGCGGCCCTCGACCCGGTGTTCGCGACCTTCGACGGCATCATCGGCCACGACGACCGGATGACCGACCTGTCGCCGGATGGCGTGGCCGCCCGCGCCGAGGTGGCCCGGCGCGCGCTGGCCGCCGTCGCCGCCGCCGACCCCGCCGACAAGTCGCAGGCCGACGCCAAGGCCGTGTTCCTGGAGCGCGTCGGCACCGAGGTCGCCCTGCACGATGCCGGCGAGCTGACCGCGCCGCTGAACGTGATCGCCTCCGCGCCGCAGGACGTGCGCCAGGTCTTCGACCTGATGCCCACCGAGACCGCCGAGGACTGGGCGGTCGTGGCCAAGCGCCTCGCGGCCATCCCGGACGCGCTGGCGGGCTACCGCGTCGCGCTGCTGGCCGCGGCCGACGCCGGGACCACCCCCGCGCTCCGGCAGGTCGCCAAGACCGCCGAGCAGTGCCGCACCGCCGCCGACGGCCACTTCAGCGCCCTGGTCAAGGACGCGGAGGTGGGCGCCGCGCTGCGCGCCGACCTCGACGCGGGCGCGACCGCCGCGGCATCGGCCTACGCCGAGCTGGCCGACTTCCTCACCGGCGAACTGGCCCCGCGCGCGCCCGCCGACGACGCCGTCGGCCCGCAGCGCTACCGGCTCTGGTCGAAGTACTTCCTCGGCGCCGAGATCGACCTGCACGAGGCCTACGAGTGGGGCTGGGCGGAGTTCTCCAGGGTGGAGACCGAGATGAAGCGCCTCGCCGAGCGCATCGCCCCGGGCGCCGGGATCTCCGGCGCCGCCGCCGCGCTCGACGCCGACCCGCGCTACCGGGTGGTGGGCAAGGACGCGTTCGAGGCCTGGATGCAGCGCCTCTCCGACCAGGCGATGGCCGACCTGCGCGGCGTGCACTTCGACATCCCGGACCGGGTCATGGCGCTGGAGTGTCTGATCGCCCCGCCCGGCGGCGTCGTCGGCGCCTACTACAACGGCCCCACCGAGGACTTCAGCCGCCCCGGCCGCATGTGGTGGTCGGTGCCCGAGGGCAAGACCGACTACTCGACCTGGCGCGAGGTCACGACCGTCTACCACGAGGGCGCGCCGGGCCACCATCTGCAGATCGCGACCGCGGTGGACCAGGCTGCCTCGCTCAACCGCTTCCAGCGCACCAAGGTGTTCGTGTCCGGGCACGGCGAGGGCTGGGCGCTCTACGCCGAGCGGCTGATGCGCGAGTTCGGCTACCTCGACGACGACGGCGACCTCTTCGGCATGCTCGACGCGCACATGTTCCGCGCGGCCCGCGTGGTGATCGATCTGGGCGTGCACCTGGGCCTGGAGATCCCCAAGGGCACCGGCTTCCACGAGGGCGAGAAGTGGAACGCCGACCTGGCCCTGGAGTTCCTGCGCACCCGCACGATCACCGACCCCGACTGCATCGCCGACGAGGTCGACCGCTACCTCGGCTGGCCGGGCCAGGCGCCGTCCTACAAGCTCGGCGAGCGGCTGTGGCTGGCCGCGCGCGACGAGGTCAAGGCGCGCAAGGGCGCGGACTTCGACCTCAAGGCCTTCCACAAGTACGCCCTGGAGATGGGCGCGATGGGCCTGGACACCCTGCGGGAGCGGCTCGCCTCCTTCTAGGGAAGGGGGAGCGGGTGGCCCAGCACCCCGAACGGGCGCGGGTCGCCCGCGAAGCGGTAGTGCCGCAGGACGTCGGTGAAGCCGAGCCTGCGGTACAGCCGCCACGCCCGTGACGGGCCTTCCGGGGTGGACAGCAGCACGTGCGCGCTGGGCACCCCGTCGAGCAGCCGGGTGACCAGCTCCGCGCCCACCCCCGCGCCCTGGCTCTCCGGGCGCACGTGCAGCTCGGTCAGCTCGAAGTAGTCCGACATCCACAGGTCGGCGACGGGCGCGCCGCGCTGCTCGGTGACCCCGCGGCGCACCTGCTCGTGCCACCACTGGCCGGGCGCGCCGCGGTAGCCGTAGGCGATGCCGGCCAGCCGGTCGGCGGCGTCGAGCGCGGCGACGCAGCGCCAGCCCTCGCGCATCATGTGCGCCAGCCACATCGGGGCCCGCTGCTCGGCGGTGCCCGCCGGGTAGCGCATGGCGGTGACGTAGAGGTCCAGCGCCTCGCGCAGCCGTGCGCGCAGCTCGTCGGCGGTGAGCGCGGCGAACCGTTGCACGTGGGGGGACGGGGCTGCGGTCACGGAACGGAATCATCCTCTCCCGCCGCCACGGCCGCAGCGGTGCCCCCGGTGAGGGCGAGCAGATCGGCGTAGGTGGTCGGGAACAGCGACTTCGGGTGCCCCGCCGCGGCCCACACCACCGGGTGCCCGGCCAGGGCGACGTCGACCAGGGTGCGCAGCGGCGCGGGGTGCCCGAGCGGCCCGACCCCGCCGATGGCGTGCCCGGTGTGCGCGCGCACGAACGCCGGGTCGGCACGGCCGACGGAGTCCGCGCCGGTCAGCGCCGCCAGCCTGGCCGGGTCGGCACGGTGCGCGCCGGAGGTGAGCACCAGCAGCGGGAGCTTGCGCCCCCCGTGGTCGGCGGCGAACACCAGGCTGTTGGCGATCGCCCCGACGTCGACGCCGAGCGCGGCGGCCGCGGCGGCCGCGGTGCGCATGTCCTCGTGGAGGAAGCGGATGCCGTCGGCGGCCCCGGTCATCCCGCGGGCCCGCAGCTCCGCGGCGATCACCCGCACGGCGGGGTGGTCGAGTGTGGTCACCGCTCCATCAGATCACCTTCCGGGTTCGGCCGGTTGATGGACCTCCTGCCTGCGGTTATGGTGCTAGTATCGAACAAAGGTTCGATAAGGCTCCGGCGGCGGGTGCGGGGGAAGCGCCCCGCCGCCGGGTCCCCGCCGGCTCCCCTCGGCGGCCCACGCGGTCCAGTCGAGGAGAGGAGTCCCCCGTGACCAGCACCCTGGACTTCCCCGTCACCCCGGCCGTGCCGCCCACCGCGGTAGCCCTGCTCCGCCAGGCCGAGGAGGGCATGCGCGAAGCGGTCCGCCAGCCCCACCCGGCCTACCGCTACGCCGACGCCTACCTCAGCGCCCTGCGCGCCGCGGCGGCGCTGCTGGCCGTGCGCGGCAGGCCGCACCGGGGCCGGGCCAAGCCCACCAGCGTGTGGACGCTGCTGTCGTCGGTCGCCCCGGAGATGCGCGAGTGGGCGGCGTTCTTCGCCTCCTGCTCTGGCACCCGCGCCGCCGTGCAGGCGGGCCTGGTCGACCGGGTCGGCCCGCGCGCCGCCGACGACCTCACCCGCCAGGCGGGCATGTTCGTCGCCCTCGTGCACCGCACCGTCCACGGGTCGAGGAGGTGACCCGGGACCTCACCCAGGACGACCTGCTCGACGTGGTGGAACGCGAAGGCACCCGCGCGGCGGCGGCCGCCGAAGGCGTCGACCACGACCGTCCCGTGCCCGGCTGCCCCGGCCTCACGGTCGGGGAGACGGCACGCCACCTGGGCAGCGTCTATCGCATGGTCGTCACCTGGCTGCGCACCGGAACCCGCCCCTCGATCTGGCCCCGCCAGCCCGACGAGGGCCAGCCGGTGGAGGACTACCTCCGCGACGGCCTGCGCTCCCTACTCGGCGAACTGGCCGCCCACCCCCCGTCGACCCCGTGCGAGACCTGGCACCCCCAGGACGGCACGTACGGCTTCTGGCGGCGGCGCATGGCCCACGAGTCCACCGTCCACCGCATGGACATCGAGTCCGCCCTGTCCCGCGACCTGACCCCCGTCACCGACTCCCTGGCCCTCGACGGCATCGACGAGGTCCTGACCCTCTGGTTCACCCACCGCCTCACCGACCGAGGCGTAGCAGGCACCCGCCACACCACCGTCTCGGTCCGCTCCGGCCCCCGGTCCTGGCTGGCCACGATGGACCCGTGGGGCACCACATCGACCGAGACCGACACCCCCGGCGACGCCCGGATCACCGGAGCGCCGATGGAGATGTACCTGTGGCTGTGGGGCCGCCGCCCGGTCTACGACCGGTCAGTGGTGCAGGAAGGAGACTTCGACGCCATCGCCCAGTTCTGGGCTCTGCTGAGACTGGCCACCAAGTAGCGGGGAACGGTGCCCCCGCATGGGTGGGGAGGGCGTAGTGGGCAGCGCCCTCCCCACCCTCTCCTCTGCCACCTGTCTCCCGTCTGCCACCTGTCTGCCTTGCCGCCGCCTCCTGCCTGCCTCGCCCGCCTGTCCCGCTTGCAGCGTGCTCGCCCGCCTGTCGCCTGCGTGCTTTGCCTGCCGTCCACTGGCTTGCCCACGGTCCGGCAGACACGGGGCCGGATGCGGCTGGAAAGTGGGTGGTCGGCGACGTGTGCGGTCGGTGGGGGTGTGGGTTGTGGGGTCAGAAGGTGTGGGAGAAGTTGGCCAGTGCGGCGCTCAGGTAGGTGTGGCGGGCGGTGGTGAGGCCGTAGGCGAGGTCCTCGATGAGGGTGCAGCGGGCGAAGAAGCGGGTGAGGTGCTCGTCTGCTTCTGTCCATTCGGGACTGTAGTGGGCGAGGACCTCGGAATGAGTGGTGGGGCCTAGATCGCGGTAGAGCCTGCCGAAGTCGACGGCTCGGTGGGTGATGGTGGCGTCGGTCCAGTCGATGATGCCGGTGAGGGCGCCGGTGTCGGGGTCGATCAGGAGGTGTTCGGCGCCGAGGTCGCTGTGGGTGAGGACTGGGGGGCTCGCGGGGGCGGGAGGGGGTGTTGCCAGGAAGTGCTCGACGGCTCGGCGCTGTGTGGGGGTGAGGGCGGGGGCGGCGGCGGGGTAGGTGTCGGCGGTGTCGGTCAGCCAGTCGGTGAGAGGGGTGTCGTCGGTGCGGGTGGTCGGGGGGATGGGAGCGCTGTGGAGGGCGGAGAGGAGTTTGCCCAGGGAGGGGCCGAGTGTGGCGGCGGTGCGCGGGCGGTGGAGGAGAGGTGTGCCGGGGAGGCGGTGGTAGACCAGGATTCCCGCGTCGTCGTCCACGGCCACCGGGACGGGGGTGGCGACTGGGAGGTCGGCGATGGCGGTGAGCAGGGCGGCTTCGCGGCGCAGGGCGTCGGGGTTGGGGTTGTTGGCGATGCGGACGATGAGATTGCCTGAGGTGTAGACGGTGTTGTCCAGGCCGCCGCCGAGGGGAGTTGGGTCGTGGGGGAGGAGCTTGCGGATGGACGCGGGGAGGGTCATCGGGGGCTCAGGACGCAGAATTCGCTGCCCTGGGGGTCGGTGAGGACGGTCCAGGAGACGTCGTGTTGGCCGATGTCGACAGGGGTGGCGCCCAAGGTGTGGAGGCGGTTGGACTCGGCTTCGGTGGTGGAGTCGGGGAACGGGGCGACGTCGAGGTGTACGCGGTTCTTGACCGTTTTGGGGGAGGCGGGGAGGAACTCCAGCCACGGGCCGCGCTTCTCGGGGTGGCGTAGCGAGGCGAAGGCGTCCGCCGAGCGGGCGAGGTCCCAGCCTGCCGCCGCGGTCCAGAACGCCGCGGACGCCGTCACGTCGGTCGTGTCGACCACGATGGCGGCGAGCGGGCCGCTGTCGGTGTACTCGGGGCGGGGTTCGAGCACGCAGAACTCGTTGCCCTCGGGGTCGGCCAGGACGATCCACGGGACGTCGCGTTGCCCGACGTCGATCCGGCGGGCGCCGAGGGCCTCGGCGCGGGCGACGATCGCCGCCTGGTCCTCCAGCGAGGACGAGGACAGGTCGAGGTGCAGGCGGTTCTTGGCGGCCTTCGGCTCGGGGACGGGGACGAAGACGAGGTCCACGGGGCCGCCGGGGGGTTCGACGTCGGCCTCGTCGGCATCGATGGAGGTGAACGGCCAGCCGAGCAGGGCGGACCAGAAGTCCGCCTGCCGCCGGATGTCCCGGGCATCGATCACCACACTGACCAGACGTGTCGCCATGGACGCACGCTAGCCCACCGCCGCGGGGGTCAGCCGCGCAAGCGCAATCCCTTCGGTGTGGCGCGGAACCCCGCTTCCCGCAACGTCTCGGCGAGCGCGGAGGTCAGCGCTGTCTCGCCGTCGGCGCGCTGGACCGACAGGTCGGAGAGCCAGCCGTCGCGCACCGCCTGGGTGAGTGCGGCGGCGGCGGCGCGCAAGGCCGCGGTGTCCTCGGTGAAGGAGAGCAGGCTTCGGCCGCCGCGTTCGAGGTAGAGGGCCGGGGTGCCGTCCACCAGGACGGTGATCGCCCCCGCCTTGCGGGCCGGGCGGTGGCCGCTCGCGCCGAGGGCTTCCGGCCAGGCGAGGGCGGCCCCGTAGGGCTGGGCCGGGTCGGCGGCGGCGAGGACCACCGCGTCGAGCGCGGGGGCGGCACCAGGGGAGCCGTCGGGGCGGGAGAGGGCGCGGAGGCGGTCGACCGCGCCGCGGTTGGCGAACTGGGCCGCGCCCAGGCCGTCGACCACGTAGCCGCGGATGATCTGCCCCGACTCCTCCATGGCGCGCAGGACCTTGTACACGCCGCTGAAGCCGCCCGTCACCCGCTCGGTGTCCAGGGCTCCCCTGGTGAGAACGCCGTGGCGTTCGAGGAAGGACTCGGCGCGGGCGTGGGCGCGGCGGGTGGGGTCGGCCACCCGGGCCGGGGCCAGCGACCAGCGGCCCGCGACCGTCGGCGGGCCGGAGCGGCTCGGCATGTCAGGGCGCGCGGTGCGCAGGCGGGCGTAGCGGCCCCGGGGCGCGGACCGGCGGGCCCGGTGGGCCGCGCCCTTGCCGGTGACCACCGCGCGCAGCGGCGCCAGGGTGTCGTTGGTGACCAGCCCGCCCCACACCAGATCCCACAGGGCGGTGATCACGTCGACGTCGCCGGGCGTCTCGGCCCCGCCGTCGAGCAGGACGGCGCCCGCGCGGTCGGCGAGCTGGCGGAAGAACAGCGCCCCACCATCCAAAGCGGACAGAACAGCCCCGTGCAGCGGGGTGTCCGGCACCGTTTCCTCCAGCTCCGGCAGCAGCAGGTCGGCGACGTCGGCCGGGGCCAGCGCGACCCACCCGTCACCGCCTGCCAGGGAGCCCGTGCCGCACCACGTCACCTCGCCCGCCGAGGTCAGCTCGTCCAGCAGGGCCGGGCTGTAGCCGGGCAGCCGGGCGGGCAGCAGCAGCGACTCCAGCGCGCTCGCGGGCAGCGGCGCGCCCGCCAGCTGCTCCACCACCGACAGCACGTCGTCGGCCGTCGGCAGGCCGCGCCGGGACCGGCCGATGCCGTGCCAGCCGGGCAGGAAACGGCCCAGCGCCGCGGGCTCGACCGGCTCGACCTCCGCGCGCAGCCGGGCCAGCGACGCTCGGCGCAGCCTGCGCAGCACGTCGGCGTCGCAGTACTCGGTGTGCGTGCCGCCGGGGCGCAGCTCGCCGCGCACCAGCCGACCCGACCCGGCCATCCGCTCCAGCACGCCCGTGACCACCGAGACACCGAGCCCGAAGCGCTCGGCGGCCTCGGCGGCCGGGAAGGGACCGCGCGTGCGGGCGTAGCGCGAGAGCAGGTCGCCCAGCGGGTCGGGCACCGGCTCGGTGAACGCCTCCGGCACCCCCACCGGCAGCGCGGTGCCCAGCGCGTCGCGCACCCGGCCCGCGTCCTCCACGGCGATGAACCGCTCCTGCCCCCCGATGCGCACCCGCAGCGCCCGCCGGGCCCGCTCCAGCTCGACCAGCCACTCCGGCTCCACGCCGCGCTCGGCGGCCTCGGCCTCGGCCAGGTCGCCCAGGAAGCGCAGCAGGTCGGCGGCGTCCTCGGCGTGGCGGGCCCGGCGCTCGGGGGTGAGCCGCTGCAGCGAGCGCTCCACCTCGGCGACCACCTCGGGGTCCAGCAGCTCGCGGATGGCCTCCGAGCCCAGCAGCTCGGCCAGCAGGGCGCTGTCCAGCGACAGCGCCGCCGCGCGCCGCTCGGCCAGCGGCACGTCCTCCCCGTAGAGGAACATGCCGATGTAGCCGAAGAGCAGGCTGCGCGCGAACGGCGAGGCCGACTCCGTGCGCACCTCCACCACCCGCACCCGCCGGGCCCGCACGTCGGACATCAGCTCGCGCAGGCCAGACAGGTCGTAGACGTCCTGCAGGCACTCGCGCATCGCCTCCAGCACGACCGGGAACTGCTCGTACTTCGAGGCCACCGACAGCAGCTGCGCCGAGCGCTGGCGCTGCTGCCACAGCGGGGTCCGCCTGCGCGGGTCGCGGCGCGGCAGCAGCAGCGAGCGGGCCGCGCACTCGCGGAAGCGGGCCGCGAACAGCGCCGAGCCGCCCACCTCGGCGACCACCACCTGCTCGACCTCCTCCGGGTCGAGGACCACGTCGTCGGCTCCGGCGACCAGCTCCTGGCCGGAGTCGTCGACGGTGTCGGGCAGCCGCACCACGATGCCGTCGTCGGAGTGCGCGATCTGGGCCTCCACCCCGCGCCGCTCGCGCAGCCGGGCGCCGATGGCCAGCGCCCACGGCGCGTTCACCTGCGCGCCGAACGGCGAGTGCACCACCAGCCGCCAGTCGCCCAGCTCGTCGCGGAAGCGCTCGACCAGCAGCGTCCTGTCGTCGGGGACGTGGCGGGTGGCCTCGCGCTGCTCGGCCAGGTAGGCCAGCAGGTTGTCGGTGGCCCACTCGTCCAGGCCCGCCGCCGCCGCGCGCTCGCGGGCCGCGGCGGGCTCGGCCGAGGACACCTCGCGCACGAACGCCCCCTGCGCCCGGCCCAGCTCCAGCGGCCGCCCCGGCGAGTCGCCCTTCCAGAACGGCATCCGGGCGGGCTCGCCCGGCGCGGGCGTGACGATGACCCGGTCGTGGGTGATGTTCTCGACCCGCCAGGCCGAGGTGCCCAGCAGGAAGGTGTCGCCCACCCGCGACTCGTAGACCATCTCCTCGTCCAGCTCGCCGACCCGCGAGCCCGGCCGCCCCTCGTCGCCCGGCGTCATCACCGTGAACAGCCCGCGGTCGGGGATCGTGCCCCCCGACGTCACCGCCAGCCGCTGCGCCCCCGGCCGGCCGCGCAGCTCGCCGTTGACCCTGTCCCAGGTGATGCGCGGCCGCAGCTCGCCGAACTCCTCGCTCGGATAGCGGCCCGCCAGCATGTCCAGCACCGCGAACAGCGCCGAGTCCGGCAGCGCCGCGTACGGCGCGGCCCGGCGCACCACCGAGGCCAGCTCATCGATCGACCACGCCTCGACCGCCGTCATCGCCACGATGTGCTGGGCCAGCACGTCCAGCGGGTTGCGCGGATAGCGCACCGCCTCGATCGCGCCGCCTGCCATGCGCTCGGCCACCACCGCGCAGGAGACCAGGTCGCCGCGGAACTTCGGGTACATCACCCCGCGCGAGACCGCGCCCACCTGGTGGCCCGCCCGCCCGACCCGCTGCAGCCCGGCCGCCACCGTCGGCGGTGACTCCACCTGCACCACCAGATCGACCGCGCCCATATCGATGCCCAGCTCCAGCGACGACGTCGCCACCACGCACGGCAGCCGCCCCGCCTTGAGGTCCTCCTCGACCGAGGTCCGCTGCTCGCGCGACATCGACCCGTGGTGGGCCCGCGCCACCACCGGCACCGTCGTGCGGGCCAGGCCGGACTGCCCGATCGCCTCGGCCGGGAAGCGGTCGAGGTCGGGGGCCTGCTCCTCGGCCAGCTCGTTGAGCCGGGCCGTCATCCGCTCGGCCAGGCGCCGCGAGTTCGCGAAGACGATGGTCGATCGGTGCGCGCGGACCAGCTCCAGCACGCGCTTCTCCACCATCGGCCAGATCGTGTTGCGCGGGGGCGGGCGGATGCCGTCCTCCTCCGAGGGCGGGGGCTGCTCGTCCAGCCTGCCCATGTCCTCCACCGGCACCTCGACGCGCACCTCGATCGTCTTGCCCGTGCCCGGCCGCACCACCGTGACCGGCCTGCCACCGCACAGGTAGGCCCCGACCTCCTCCACCGGGCGCACCGTCGCCGAGAGCCCGATGCGCTGCGCGGGCGCCTCCAGCAGCGCGTCCAGCCGCTCCAGCGACAGCGCCAGGTGCGCGCCGCGCTTGCCGCCCGCCACCGCGTGCACCTCGTCCACGATCACCGTGCGCACGCCGCGCAGCGACTCGCGCGCCTGCGAGGTGAGGATCAGGAACAGCGACTCCGGCGTGGTGACCAGCACGTCCGGCGGTGTCCTGGCGAACTGGCGGCGCTCGTCGGCGGGGGTGTCGCCCGTGCGCATGCCGACGGTGATGTCCGGCTCCGGCAGGTCCAGCCGGTGCGCGGCCTGCCTGATCCCGGCCAGCGGGGCGCGCAGGTTGCGCTGCACGTCCACCGCGAGGGCCTTCAGCGGCGAGACGTACAGGACCCGGCACCGGCGCTTGGCGTCCTGCGGCGGCGTCTCCGCGGCCAGCCTGTCCAGCGCCCACAGGAAGGCCGCCAGCGTCTTGCCCGAGCCGGTGGGGGCGACGACCAGGGCGTGCTCGCCCGCCGCCGCGGCCCGCCACGCCCCGGCCTGTGCCTCGGTGGGCGCGGCGAAGGCCCCGGCGAACCACTGCCGGGTCGCCGGGCTGAACACATCGAGGACGTCCGGGACGTCGGTGCTGCTCACACCCCCATCTTGACCCAGACCACCGACGGCCGTCGGAAGTTGTCCACAGGCGACCGGCTCCGGGTCGACGGTTCGCACAGGCACTTGCCGGGACCATGACCACGGATCGTGGCGGGCATGGCAGCATCTCCCCCGACAACCCGGGGGTGGCCGCGCCGAGCGCGGTCAGGGGTGTGCACGACCGAGGGGAGAGCAGTGAACGTCCTGTCCGTGGATCTCGGCACGTCGAACACGGTCGCCGTGCTGGCCGCGCATGGTCGTCCGCCGCGCGTGGTGGACGTCGACGGGTCGTCGATGATGCCCTCCGCGGTGTTCGCCGCCGAGGACGGCGGGCTCGTGGTCGGGCGCGACGCCGAGCGGCGGGCGCGGCTGGACCCCTCGCGGTTCGAGCCCAACCCCAAGCGCCGCGTCGACGAGGGCACGCTGCTGCTCGGCGACGTCGTCGTCCCGGTGACCGACGCGCTCGCGGGGGTGCTGCGCAGGGTCGCCGACGAGACCTCGCGCCAGCTCGCGGGCAAGAAGCCCGACGAGGTCCGGCTGACCCACCCCGCCCAGTGGGGACCCGTCCGCCGCAACGTCCTGCTGTCGGCGGCCCGGCAGGCGGGCATGGGCTCCAACCTGGTGCTCGTCCCCGAGCCGGTGGCCGCCGCGGCCCACTTCGCCTCCTTTCCCGGCCAGAAGCTGGCCCCCAACCAGGCGCTCGCCGTCTACGACCTCGGCGCGGGCACCTTCGACGTCGCCGTCGTCGGCGCCACCCAGAAGGGCTTCGCCGTGCTGGCTGAGGCCGGCCTGCCCGACCTCGGCGGCCTCGACGTCGACCAGGCGCTGCTGGAGCACGTCGGCAGGCAGATCTCGCACCGCGACCCGGCGGGCTGGCAGCGGCTGCTGCGCCCGGAGTCCACCGGGGACCGCCGCGCCCAGCGCGCCCTGCGCGAGGACGTCAAGGCGGCCAAGGAGGCGCTGTCGCGGCACCCGCAGACCGAGGTGCCGCTGCCGGAGCCGTTCGAGGACGTGCTGGTCACCCGGGTCGAGCTGGAGGCGCTGATCCGGCCGGGCCTGCTGCGCAGCGTCGAGCTGCTGGCCGCCACCATCCGCTCCACCGGCATGGGCCCCGACCGGCTCGCCGGGATCTACCTCGTCGGCGGCTCCAGCCGCATCCCGCTCATCGCGACCCTGATCGCCGAGCAGCTGCGGGTCGTGCCGACCAGCCTCGACCAGCCGGAGACCGCTGTCGCCCTCGGCGCGCACCACGTGCCCCAGGAGGGCGTCACGATGCGCACCGGCGACATGAGCGGCGCCATCGAGACCGTGCAGCGGACCCAGACGATGGTGCCCCGCACGGGTGGTTTCTCGGCCCAGCCGCAGACCGGTGGCACTCCCGCGCAGCAGCAGTACCCGTCGCGCGCGCCGCAGCGCCCCGGCCCGCCGCCGTCGCAGCCGACCCCGGTCCAGAACCCTCCGTCGGCGCCGATTCCGGTGCCCGCTCCCCAGTCCGGGCCCACCCCGGTCGCGGTGGGCCCGCTGTCGCAGCCGACGCCCGCCTACGCCGTGTCCGCGCCGCGCAAGAGCAGCAGCGGCGGCAACCGGCTCTGGTACATGGCCACCGCGGTCGTCGCGGTGGTGGTGATCGGCGTGGTCAGCATCATCATCGCCACCTCGGGCGGCGACTCGGGGAACCTGGCCGCCGACTGCAGCGACCAGGGCACCGACAGCTCGGGGTTCACCGCCTGCATGCGCGAGGTGGCGGGCCACGTCCACCAGGACGCCGAGTGCTCCGAGGGCATCAGCATCACCGGCCGGTCCATCGCGACCCCGGGCGCCAAGTCGGGCACGTGCAAGCTCCCCGACGGCTACCTGGCGCTGTACTACCACTTCGACTCCGCCGACCTCGTCGAGCAGAACATCGACTCGGTCTTCACCGGCATGGGTGAGAGCAAGAACCAGGCCAAGACCGGCAAGTGGAGCGGCGGCGACCTCAGCGGCACCTACTATGAGGTGGAGATCGTCCGGGGCGCGGGCATCCTGCTGTTCAGCGTGGACGACACGCCGATCATGGGGTCGGTCGCCCTGCTCACGCCGGACGAGAACAGCGTCAACCTCGCCGACTACTTCGAGAAGAACATCAAGCCGGGCAGCACCGGCTGAGCCGGGTCAGCGCCGCCGGTTGCGGTAGGCGATGAGCCCGGTGACGATCGCGGCGATGAGCGCGCCGACGATCGCGATGTCCATCAGCAGGGATTCGGTCTCGGACGGCGGTCCGAACTGAGCTAGCCACACGATGGCCAGTCTAGGTGGCCCTAGACTGGCCATCGATGCGCATCACCGCTTTCCGCTCGCGGCTCGCCGAGGAGTTCGGCCCGCTGCGCGCCGACACCATCGCCCGCGACCACGTCTTCGCAGCTCTGGGCAGCCGCACCGTCGACCAGGCCCTCGACGCCGGGATCTCCACCAAGGAGATCTGGCGGGCCGTCTGCGACTCCTTCGAGGTGCCCGCCGAGCGGCGCTAGCCCCAGCCCCGCCGCACGGGCGGCGTGTCGATGGGCGGGCTCGAACACCTGTTCGCTACCATTCGTCCCCGCGACGGGTGCAGTTGTCCACAGGTCCGGAACGCCTGCGGAGAAACGTCGGCCCCTGCCCGTAGCGTCAAGGACGTGAGCACGAAGCAGCCTCGAAAAGGTGGAACGACGATGCCAGCAGCGCCCGATCGGGACAAGGCCCTAGAACTGGCCCTAGCCCAGATCGACAAGAACTTCGGCAAGGGCTCGGTGATGCGCCTGGGCGAGGAAACCCGGGCGCCGATCCAGGTCATCCCGACCGGGTCCATCGCCCTCGATGTCGCGCTCGGCATCGGCGGTCTGCCCCGGGGCAGGGTCGTGGAGATCTACGGCCCGGAGTCCTCCGGTAAGACCACCGTCGCCCTGCACGCGGTCGCCAACGCCCAGCGGGCCGGTGGCATCGCCGCGTTCATCGACGCCGAGCACGCCCTGGACCCGGACTACGCCAAGAACCTCGGTGTCGACACCGACGCCCTCCTGGTCTCCCAGCCCGACACCGGCGAGCAGGCGCTGGAGATCGCGGACATGCTGATCCGCTCCGGCGCGCTCGACATCCTGGTGATCGACTCCGTGGCCGCCCTGGTGCCGCGCGCGGAGATCGAGGGCGAGATGGGCGACAGCCACGTCGGCCTCCAGGCCCGCCTGATGAGCCAGGCGCTGCGCAAGCTCACCGGCGCGCTGTCCAACTCCGGCACCACCGCGGTCTTCATCAACCAGCTGCGCGAGAAGGTCGGCGTCATGTTCGGCTCGCCGGAGACGACGACGGGCGGCAAGGCGCTGAAGTTCTACGCCTCCGTGCGCCTGGACGTGCGCCGCATCGAGACCCTCAAGGACGGCGGCGAGCCGGTCGGCAACCGCACCCGCGTCAAGGTCGTGAAGAACAAGGTCGCCCCGCCGTTCAAGCAGGCGGAGTTCGACATCCTCTACGGCAAGGGCGTCAGCCGCGAGGGCTCGCTGATCGACATGGGCGTGGAGCAGGGCATCCTGCGCAAGTCCGGCGCCTGGTACACCTACGAGGGCGACCAGCTGGGCCAGGGCAAGGAGAACGCCCGCAAGTTCCTGCTGGAGAACCCGGACGTGGCCAACGAGATCGAGAAGCGCATCAAGGAGAAGCTGGGCATCGGGCCCAAGCTGGACGCCGAGGAGACCACCGCCCCGGCGCCGGTCGACTTCTGATGTCGGGGCGGGCGGAGTGGCCAGCGGACTGGGTGGCCACTCCGGCCCGGCCCCCGGACGCCGTCGCGGGCTGGGACGACACCCCGCCCCCGGCCGACAGCGGCCCGGGGGAGCGGGCGGCTGAGCCGCCCGGTGACGACCCGTGGGCGGCCGAACCCGCTGCTTCGCCGCGCCCGTCGCCCGTTGAGAGCCCGTCGCCCGTTGAGAGTGCGGAGGCGGCCGAAGCCGCCGCGCGTACTCGGGTCGCGGAGGGCGCTGGAGGCGCGTCCGCGCGGGGCGCTGGGGGCGAGCGGGCCGTGGTCGACGCCAAGGCGTGGGTCGAGTCCGTGCGCGCCCAGGGGGGCGCGCGGGAGGTGGCGCGGAAGGCCGCGCCCGCGCACGACGGGTGGGCCGATCCCGCCGCGCCGCGCAAACGGGCCGAGCGGCGCGGTGGCGGCCCGAAGACACGCCGCCGCGCGCCCGAGGAGCCGGCTGCCGGGGAGCCGTCCGCCGGGGGAGCGCTCGCGGACGAGCCGTCCGCCGAGAAGTCCGCCGGGGCGGGGAAGCGCTGGGGTTCTCGCGGGCAGGAGCGCGCCGAGCGCAGGGCCAAGCGCGAGGAGGACGTCGCCCCCGCGGTCAAGGCCAAGGAGATCTGCTACCGGCTGCTGGCCATGCGCGCCCACACCCGCCTGGAACTGGCGCAGGCGTTGCGCCGCAAGGAGATCCCCGACGACGTCGCCGAGGTGGTCCTGGGCAAGTTCGACACCGCGGGACTCATCGATGACGCCGCGTTCGCCGCGATGTGGGTGCGCTCCCGCCACGAGAACCAGGGCCTCGGCCGCCGGGCGCTGGCCGTGGAGCTGAAGCGGCGCGGGGTCGACAGCTCGGTGGTCACCGAGGCCGTCGACGCCGTGGACGACGACGCCGAAGAGGAGCGGGCTGCCGCGCTGGTGCGCAAGCGGCTGCGGGCGATGTCCGGAGTGGACGAGCAGGCCAAGATCAGGCGGCTCGTCGGCATGCTCGCGCGCAAGGGGTACGGCCAGGGGATGGCCTATCGGGTGGTGCGCGCCGAACTCGGCGCCGAGGGGCTGGACGAGCCCGAGGATTGATCATGAGGGTTCGGTGTTTTCCCAGCCCAACGGGGGTTTGTGAGTGATATCACAGGCCCCGAAGGCGGCTTCGTAGCCGTTCGGTGACGCTCTGGCGCGCACCCTGTGGTACTTGTCACACCTGGCATCGGCACGGCAGAGTCGGCGGCAAGCGGGTGCCGGGCCCGGGCAACCGGGCGCGGCCACCACGACCCGACCGGTCTACGGAGGTGCGGACAATGTCGAGCACGGAGTACACGGAGCTGCAGCGGACCATCGGCCAGCTGCGGCAGTGCGTCGGCGCGCTGCGGGCGCGGTACGGCGACGTCCCGGCCGTGCGCAGGTTGGCCAACGACGTCGACCGGCTCGACATCGACGCGAGCGAACTGGTGCGGCCAGTCGCGACTCCGTCGCCCAGGCAAGCCGAGGACGTCGTCGTGGTGCCGGACACGCCCTATGACCCCGCGCTGTGGCAGGGCGCGGACGACGAGGGCGTCGGGGGCTATCAGCGCTAGCTCCCTTCCCCACCACTCAACGACGAGGACGCGCATGAAGTCAGGCGTCGGCGCCCCCACCAGGGCCCGCATCCCGGATAAGACCCTGCGGACGGACCGGTGGTGGCTGCCACCGCTGTTGACCAACCTGGGCCTGGCCACATTCGTCGTGTACGCGACAGTCCGCGCGTTCTGGGGATCGGCCTATTGGGTCCCCGAGTACGGGTACCTGACGCCGTTCTACTCGCCGTGCATCAGCGAGAGCTGTCTCCCGGGGTCGAGCCACCTCGGCACTCCGCTGCCGGAGCTGCCGGGGTGGATCCCGCTGGGCTTCCTGGCCCTGCCGTTCCTGCTGGGCTTCCGCCTGACCTGCTACTACTACCGCAAGGCGTACTACCGCTCGGTCTGGCAGTCGCCGACGGCGTGCGCCGTCGCCGAGCCGCACGAGCGCTACACCGGTGAGACGCGGTTCCCGCTGATCATCCAGAACGCGCACCGCTACTTCTTCTACGTCGCGGTCCTCATCTCGATCCTCAACACCTACGACATGATCCTCGCGCTGACCCACGGCCTGGGTCTCGGCGGGATCATCCTGCTGGTCAACGTGACGCTCCTGTGGGCGTACACCCTGTCGTGCCATTCGTGCAGGCACGTCGCGGGCGGGCGGCTCAAGCACTTCTCCAAGAACCCGGTGCGCTACAAGCTGTGGACGGTCATCTCCAAGCTCAACGTCCGCCACATGCAGCTGGCCTGGGTGACCCTGGCTTCCCTCGTCATCACCGACCTCTACGTGATGCTCGTGGCCAGCGGCGCCATCAGCGACCTGCGCATCATCTCCTGAGCGCCCACCCCACCACATCAGAAGAGAGCTACTGAGGCATGACCGAGGTCGAGCGGCACCCGTACGACGTTGTAGTGATCGGTGCCGGGGGCGCCGGACTGCGAGCCGTGATCGAAGCCCGCGAGCGCGGCCTGCGCGTCGCGGTCGTCTGCAAGTCCCTGTTCGGCAAGGCGCACACCGTGATGGCCGAGGGCGGCTGCGCGGCGTCGATGGGCAACGCGAACGCGAACGACAACTGGCAGGTCCACTTCCGCGACACGATGCGCGGCGGCAAGTTCCTCAACAACTGGCGCATGGCCGAACTGCACGCGCGCGAGGCCCCGGACCGCGTCTGGGAGCTGGAGACCTACGGCGCGCTGTTCGACCGCACCGCCGACGGCCGCATCAGCCAGCGCAACTTCGGCGGGCACACCTACCCCCGCCTGGCGCACGTCGGCGACCGGACCGGCCTTGAGCTGATCCGCACGATGCAGCAGAAGATCGTGTCGCTGCAACAGGAGGACCACGCCGAGTTCGGCGACTACGAGCACCGCATCAAGGTCTTCGCCGAGTGCACCGTCACCGAGCTGATCAAGGACGGCGACCGGATCGCGGGCGCCTTCGGCTACTGGCGCGAGTCCGGCCGGTTCGTGCTGTTCGAGGCGCCCGCCGTGGTGCTGGCGACCGGCGGCATCGGCAAGAGCTTCAAGGTCACGTCCAACTCCTGGGAGTACACCGGCGACGGCCACGCGCTGGCCCTGCGCGCGGGCGCGACGCTGATCAACATGGAGTTCGTCCAGTTCCACCCGACCGGCATGGTCTGGCCGCCCAGCGTCAAGGGCATCCTGGTCACCGAGGGCGTGCGCGGCGACGGCGGCGTGCTGAAGAACTCCGACGACAAGCGGTTCATGTTCGAGTACATCCCGGACGTCTTCAAGGGACAGTACGCCGACGCGCCCGACGAGGCCGACCGCTGGTACACCGACCAGGAGAACAACCGGCGCACCCCGGACCTGCTGCCCCGCGACGAGGTCGCCCGCGCGATCAACTCCGAGGTGAAGGCGGGCCGCGGCTCACCGCACGGCGGGGTGTTCCTGGACATCGCCAGCAGGCTGCCCGCCGAGGAGATCCGCAAGCGGCTGCCGTCGATGTACCACCAGTTCAAGGAACTGGCCGACGTCGACATCACCGCCGAGCCGATGGAGGTGGGTCCGACCTGCCACTACGTCATGGGCGGCATCGAGGTCGACCCGGACAGCGCCGCGGCCACCGTGCCCGGCCTGTTCGCCGCCGGTGAGTGCTCCGGCGGCATGCACGGCTCCAACCGCCTCGGCGGCAACTCGCTGTCGGACCTGCTGGTGTTCGGCCGCCGCGCCGGGCTCGGCGCCGCGGACTACGTGCAGTCCCTCGCCGACCGGCCCACCGTCGCGCAGTCCGATGTGGATGCCGCGGCGAAGGCGGCGCTGGCCCCGTTCGACCCCAGCGAGGACGCGGAGAACCCGTACACGCTGCAGAACGAGT
Source organism: Actinokineospora guangxiensis (assembly GCF_042657845.1). NCBI lineage: Bacteria > Bacillati > Actinomycetota > Actinomycetes > Pseudonocardiales > Pseudonocardiaceae > Actinokineospora > Actinokineospora guangxiensis. Next base: position 298,439 of record NZ_JBHSKF010000004.1, read on the forward strand.
TGCAGCAGTCCATGAACGACCTCGTCGGCATCATCCGCAAGTCCGAGGAGATCGAGCAGGCGCTGGCCACGCTGCAGGCGCTGCGCGCCCGCATCGACAAGGTCGTCGTCGAGGGCCACCGCCAGTTCAACCCCGGCTGGCACCTGGCCATCGACCTGCGCAACATGCTGCTGGTCAGCGAGTGCGTGGCGCGGGCGGCGCTGCTGCGCACCGAGAGCCGCGGCGGCCACACCCGCGACGACTTCCCGCAGATGGACAACAAGTGGCGCAACACGCTGCTGGTCTGCTCCACCAGCGGCGAGGGCCTCGTCCCCGACGTCGAGGTGACGCCCAAGGAGCAGGTGCCGATGCGCGAGGACCTGCTGGAGCTCTTCGAGCTGCCGGAGCTGGAGAAGTACTACACCGACGCCGAGCTGGTCGAGCACCCCGGAAGGACGTCCTGACGTGGCCTACACCGCGAAGTTCAAGGTCTGGCGCGGCGACGCGGACGCAGGCGAGCTGCAGGACTACAGCGTCGAGGTGAACGAGGGCGAGGTCGTCCTCGACATCATCCACCGGCTCCAGGCCACGCAGACGCCCGATCTGGCCGTGCGCTGGAACTGCAAGGCGGGCAAGTGCGGCTCGTGCTCGGCGGAGATCAACGGCCGCCCGCGCCTGCTGTGCATGACCCGCATGTCGACCTTCACCGAGGACGAGGTCATCACGGTGACCCCGATGCGCACCTTCCCGGTCGTGCGCGACCTGGTGTGCGACGTGTCCTTCAACTACACCAAGGCGCGGGAGATCCCCTCGTTCACCCCGCCGAAGGACCTGCAACCCGGCGAGTACCGGATGCAGCAGATCGACGTGGAGCGCTCGCAGGAGTTCCGCAAGTGCATCGAGTGCTTCCTGTGCCAGGACACCTGCCATGTGATCCGCGACCACGAGGAGAACAAGGAGGCCTTCGCGGGCCCCCGCTTCCTCATGCGCATGGCCGAGCTGGAGATGCACCCGCTCGACACCGCCGACCGGGTCCAGCAGGCCCAGGACGAGCACGGCCTCGGCTACTGCAACATCACCAAGTGCTGCACCGAGGTCTGCCCTGAGCACATCAAGATCACCGACAACGCGCTGATCCCGATGAAGGAGCGCGTCGCCGACCGCAAGTACGACCCGATCGTGTGGCTGGGCAACAAGCTGTTCCGCCGCTAACCCAGCATGGAAAAGGCCCCCGGGGGATCTTCCCCGGGGGCCTTTCCGCGTCCGTCAGACCCGCTCGACTTCCTTGTCCAGGATGTCGCCGTGGTCGACGTGCTTCTTGCTGCGCCGCTCGCGCTTGCCCAGGTAGTTGGCCAGCCAGGTCAGCAGCAGGCACATCACGATGTAGATCGCGGCCACCACGAACGTCAGCTGGACCAGCGGCCTGCCGAACTCGGCGAAGCTGCCCAGGTAGCGCGCGTAGCGCAGCAACTCCTCGTAGGTGATCAGGAAGCCGAGCGCGGTGTCCTTGAGCAGGACGACCATCTGGCTCACGATCACCGGCAGCATCGCGCGCAGGCCCTGCGGCAGCAGCACCAGGTTCATCACCTGGGTCTTGCGCATGCCGACGGCGTAGGCGGCCTCGCTCTGCCCGCGCGGCAGCGACAGGATGCCCGCGCGGAAGATCTCGGCGAAGACCGCCCCGTTGTAGAGGGTCAGGCCGAGCACCACCGAGTAGAACGGGCTGCCGAGGCTCAGGCCGTAGTGGAAGACGAAGATCAGGATGACCAGCGGCACGGCGCGGAAGAACTCCACGATCGCCGTGGCGGGCACCCGCAGGATCGCGTGGTCGGACAGCCTGCCCGCCGCCATGATCGCGCCGAACAGCAGGGCGAGCACGGCGCCCGCCGCGAACGCCCGGAGAGTGTTGAGCAGCGCTTCGAGCAGGGCGACCTGGATGGCCTCGTACTGGATCCACTCCCAGCGCCTGGCCTCGAACTGGCCGGAGTCGGCGAAGCGCCAGACGACGAAGGCCACGAACGCCACGATCGCGGAGATGCCGACGACGGCGTAGAGCCGGTGCCGGGTGCGCGCCTTCGGGCCGGGGAAGTCGAACAGTGCGGTGTTCACGCTCACCGGGCCACGCTCCAGCGCTTTTCCAGAACCCGCTGCAGCAGCGTCAGCGGGATGACGAGGACGACGAAGGCGACGGCGACCCAGAGCAGCCCGACCAGCACGTCCTCACCGCGCTCGGACAGGTAGTCGCGGATCGCGCCCGCCTCCACCACGGAGAAGCCGGAGGCGATCGTGGTGTTCTTCAGCAGCGCGATGAAGGTGCTGATCATCGGCGGCACGACCGAGCGGGTGGCCTGCGGCAGCACCACGGAGGTCAGGGTCTGCCCGAAGGTCAGGCCCACCGCGCGCGCGGCCTCCATCTGGCCCGCGGGCACGGTGTTGATGCCCGAGCGGATGACCTCGCAGACGAACGCGGCGGTGTAGAGCGACAGGGCGATCACCGCGCCGAGGAAGGGCGTGAAGTCGTCCTGGCTGATGATCTTCAGCAGCGGGAACGCGAAGACGAAGAAGAAGAAGACCAGCGTCAGCGGGGTGTTGCGGACGATGGTGACGTACGTGGCGCCCGCGGCGCGGAAGACCGGGACCGGGCTGACCCGCAGCATGGCGAGGCCGGTGCCGAGGATCAACGACGCGACGGCGGAGAAGGCGAACAGCAGCAGAGTGTTCTGGAAACCCCGAATGAAGATGTCGGTGTTGTCGAGCAGAACGTCCATCGGACTCCCCGGTCCAAGTGTGACTGAGCGGCGCCCGCGAACCGCGGGCGCCGCTCAGCGGGTGATCAGTAGCGGTCGAGGGTGGGCGGCTCGGCGGGGGAGCCGGACTTGCCCAGCGTCGTGTCGTAGATCGACTTCCAGGTGCCGTCGGTGAAGGCGGCCTCCAGGATGTCGTTCACCTTGTCGCGCAGGGCCTTGTCGTCCTTGGGCAGGCCGATGCCGTAGGGCTCCTCGGAGAAGGGCTTGCCGACGACCTTGAACTTGTCGGGCTCCTGGGCGGCGTAGCCCTTCAGGATGGCGTCGTCGGTGGTGACGGCCTGGACCTGGCCCTGGTCGAGCTGGGTGACGCACTGCGAGTAGGTCTGCAGCTCGACGATGTTGGCGTCCTCGGTCAGCTTGTCGTCGCGGACGCGCTGGATCGGGGTCGAGCCGGTGACCGAGCAGACCTTCTTGCCCTTGAGGGTCTCCGGGCCGGTGATCGCGGTGTCGTCGGCCTTGATCAGCAGGTCCTGGCCGGCGACGAAGTACGGTCCGGCGAAGGAGATCTGCTGCTTGCGCTTGTCGTTGATGGTGTAGGTGCCGACGTAGTAGTCGACGTCACCGTTGATGATCGCCTGCTCGCGACCGGCCGACGGGATGGCCTTGTACTCGATCTTCGAGGCGTCGAAGCCGAGCTTCGCCGCGATCAGGCGGGCGATCTCGACGTCGAAGCCGGAGTACTCGTTGGTCGTCGGGTCCTTGTAGCCGAGGTTCGGCTGGTCTTCCTTGACGCCGATGACGACCTTGCCGGCGGACTTCATCTTGTCGAAGGTCGGCGAACCCTCGACGGTCACGCCGGCGTCGGCGGACGGGGCGGGGTTGGTGCCGCCGCCGGAGGGGGAGCCCTCCTTGCCGCACGCCGTCAGCGCGAGGGCGCTGACCAGCAGGCCCGCCGCCAGGCTACGAAACTTCATCGATCTCCACTCCAGAATGTTCGGGCGTGCGGGGGCACGCCTGGGGTGCGTCCTCAGTGGGTCAGGATCTTGCCGAGGAAGTCCTTCGCGCGCCCGGACTTGGGGGCGGTGAAGAAGGATTCGGGGGTGCTGTCCTCGACGACCTCGCCGTCGGACATGAAGATCACCCGGTTGGCGGCCTGTCGGGCGAAGCCCATCTCGTGGGTGACCACGAGCATGGTCATGCCCTCCTTGGCCAGCGTCGTCATCACGTCGAGCACCTCCTGGACCATCTCCGGGTCCAGCGCGGAGGTCGGCTCGTCGAAGAGCATGACCTTGGGCTTCATGGCCAGCGCCCGCGCGATGGCCGCGCGCTGCTGCTGGCCGCCGGAGAGCTGCGCCGGGTACTTGCCCGCCTGGTTGGCGATGCCGACGCGCTCCAGCAGCTCCATCGCCGTCTTGCGCGCCTCGGCGGCAGGCTGCTTGCGCACCTTCACCGGGCCGAGCGTGACGTTCTCGACGATCGATTTGTGGGCGAAGAGGTTAAAGCTCTGGAACACCATGCCGACCTCGGCGCGCAGCCTGGCCAGTTCCTTGCCCTCGGCGGGCAGCGGCTTGCCGTCGACCTCGATGGTGCCGGAGTTGATCGGCTCCAGCCGGTTGATGGCCCGGCAGAGCGTCGACTTTCCCGATCCAGACGGCCCGAGGACGACCACCACCTGGCCCCGGGGGACCTCCAGGTTGATCTCCTTGAGGACGTGCAGCGGGCCGAAGAACTTGTTCACCGACTCCATCCGGATCATCGGCGGAGCGGGGTTCTGGGCGGTCATGCGGGTCCTCCACGAGCGCGTTCTGGCGATGGTGGGCGGGCGGATTGTCGGAAACCTACTCCGACGGCCGTCCTAGTCCACCAGGCTTGAGCAACACTTAGGGTCTCAACTCTGTCACACCCGGGTGCGGCGATCAGGAGGGACACGCGTTGCGAGTGCTGCTCGTGGAGGATGACGACCGGGTGGCCGATGCCCTCGTCCCGGCGCTGACCCGGCGAGGGCTGGCGGTGCGCAGGCTGGCCTCGGGCGCGGGCGTGCTGGAGGCGGTCGCCGATGTCGAGGTCGTGCTGCTCGACCTCGGCCTGCCCGACGTGGACGGCATCGTCCTGTGTCGACAGATCAGGGCGGCCAGCGACGTCGCCGTCATCGTGGTCTCCGCCCGCGGCGAGGTGGACGATCGCATCCTCGGGCTGCGCGCCGGGGCCGACGACTACCTGGTCAAGCCCTACGACGTGGACGAGCTCGTGGCCAGGGTGCAGGCCGTGCGCAGGCGCAAGGCGCCCGCGGCCACCGGGGCGGGCGGCTCGGCGAGCATCGGCGGCGTGCGCATCGACTTCGACCGCCACGAAGTCACTGTGGACGGTGAGCCGGTCGCGCTCTCGCGCAAGGAGTTCCACGTCTTCGGCCTCATCGTCGGCGCGGGCGGCGCGGTCTGCTCGCGCGAGCACATCCTGGCCGAGGTGTGGGGCCGCTCGGGCGCGGCGGAGAACCGCACCCTCGACGTCCACGTGGCCAACCTGCGCACCAAGCTCGGCAGGATGGACCTGGTGCAGACCGTGCGCGGGGTCGGCTACCGACTGGCGGACAAACCCGAGCGGTCCGAGTGAGGCATCCTGGGCGCTGACACGGCCGTCGGAGATCGGGGGGTGGCATGCGGACCCGGCTGCTGGGCATGGTCTGGTTCCTGGTCGCCCTCGTCGTCTTCGGCCTCGGCGTGCCGCTGGCGCTGTCGGTGGCGGGCGCCGAGCAGCGCGACCTGTTCCTCGACCGGCTGACCGACATCAACCACTACGCCTCGATGGCCCAGCGCCCGCTCATCGACAGCCAGCCCGCCTCGATGCAGGACGAGCTGCGGCGCTATCACGAGATCTACGGCATCGATGTGGTCGTGGTCGACCGCGACAGCGGCGTCCAGGTGGGGTCGGGGCGCAACGGCGAGAGCGAGGTCGACATCGGGGACCCGGTCGTGCAGAGCCAGCTCAGCGAGGCGCTGGCCGGGCGGCGGCCGAACGCCGGTGAGCTGCTGATGCCCTGGGACGACAGCCCGCTGGTGCTCGCCGCGCCGGTCCTGGTGGACACCGACGTCCGGGGAGCGGTCGTCACCGTCTCGCCCACCGACCGCAGCCGCGGCCGCGTCCTCTGGACGTGGCTGCTCATCGCCGCGGGCGGCGTGGCCGCGTTCGCCCTCGCGCTGCTGGTCGCCGTGCCGGTCATCCAGTGGATCCTGCGGCCCGTGCGCAGGCTCGACGAGGCCACCGGCGCGCTGGTCGGCTCCGTCGTCGGCGGGCGCGAGGTCGAGCAGGTGGGCAGCGCGCACGGCCCGCCCGAGCTGCGCCAGCTCGGGCGCTCCTTCGACCAGATGGCGGCCAGCGTCGCCGACACCCTCGCCGCCCAGCGCGCCTTCGTCGCCGACGCCTCCCACCAGCTGCGCAACCCGCTGACCGCGCTCAAGCTGCGCCTGGCCAACCTGGAAGGCCACGTGGACGAGACCGCCGAGGTGCACCGGGTGGCCGCCGCCGCCGAGGCCGACCGGCTCAAGCGCATCCTGGACGAGCTGCTGGCGATGGCCCGCGCCGAGGGCGCGGGCGGCGACCTGGTGCCCATCGATGTCGACCAGGTGGTGGCCGAGCGGGTCAGCGACTGGGACGTCGTCGCCGCGGCCCGCGGCATCGACCTGGACATCGAGGGCCTGGCAGGCGACGTGCTCGCCCTCGCCCCGCCGCGCGGGGTCGACGCCATCCTCGACGCGCTGCTCGACAACGCCCTCAAGTTCACCCCGTCCGGTGAGCAGGTGCGGGTGCTGGTCGCCTGCGCGGACGACAGCGTCGAGCTGTCGGTGCGCGACCACGGGCCGGGCCTGCGGCCGGAGGAGCTGGAGCGCGCGACCGACCGGTTCTGGCGAAGCCACGCCCACCAGAACGTGCCCGGCTCCGGCCTGGGGCTGGCGATCGTCAGCCGCATCGTGGCCAACGCGGGCGGCGAGCTGCGGCTGGAGCTGCCCGACGGCGGCGGGCTGCGGGTCACCGCGCTGCTGCCCGCCCGCGCTCTCTAGATCTTCGATTCCCGGTAGTAGCGGAACGCGCCGGGGTGCAGGGGCACCGGGTGGGTCTCGATCGCGGAGTGGATGTCTATGGCGGTGGCCGCCTTGTTGGCCTCGACCAGGGCGGGCTGGGCGTCGAACAGGGTCTTGACCAGCGCGGTGGCCAGGTCATCAGACATGGCGTCGGTGGCCAGCAGGTAGTTCGGCACCGACAGGGTGTTCACCGCGCTGCCCTGCAGACGGTAGGTCGACGGCGGGATCAGCTCGGCGTTGTAGACCGGGTAGCGGTCGGTGAGGCGCTGCAGGACATCGGTGAGGTCGACCAGCCGGAAGTCGACGTTGTCCGCGCGCATCTTGGAGATGCCTTCGGTGGGCAGGCCGCCGGACCAGAAGAACGCGTCGATCTCGTCGCGCTTGAACGCCTCGATCGAGTCGTTCAACGTGAGGTGGTGCAGCTCGGGGGCGTTGTCGCCGGTCAGCCCGGCCGTCTCCAGCACCCGCCCGGCCATCACCGCCACGCCCGAGGTCCGCCCGCCGATCGAGACCCGCTTGCCCAGCAGGTCGCCGACCTTGGCGATGGGCTCGCGCGCCTGGCTCTGGTCGTCGCCGACCACGAGGTGCAGGTAGTCGTTGTAGAGGCGGGCGAGCGCCATCGGCTTGCGCGGGCCCGGCCGGTCGGAGGTGGCCACGTCCGCCGCGCTGAAGACGACGTCCGCCTCACCGTTGACCAGGCGGTCGAGGTTCTCCGGCGAGCCCGCCGAGACCATCACCTCCGGCCGCGGCATGCCCAGACGCGCGGCGCAGGCGTCGGCCAGCGCGCCGGACAGCGAGGAGTAGACGCCCCGCTCCGGGCCCCCGGAGATGCGCAGCCGCACGTCCTCGAAGCCGGTGTTGCAGGCGGCCAGCAGCGCCAGCACAGCCACGAGGGCTCCCGCCAGCCGCCACCTGCTCATCGGCTGATCGTGCCAGACGCGGGTGGCCACCGGGGCGCGATGCGCCGACGCGTACCCTCGGCGATTGAGATGCGCACCTATGAAGTTCGCACCTTCGGGTGTCAGATGAACGTCCACGACTCCGAGCGGCTCTCCGGGCTGCTGGAGGACGCTGGCTACGTCGCGGCCGGGTCCGACCGGGTCGCCGATGTCGTCGTGTTCAACACCTGCGCGGTCCGCGAGAACGCCGACAACAAGCTCTACGGCAACCTCGGGCACCTCGCGCCGGTCAAGACCGCGAACCCGGGCATGCAGATCGCCGTCGGCGGCTGCCTGGCCCAGAAGGACCGCGGCGAGATCGTGCGCCGCGCGCCCTGGGTCGACGTCGTGTTCGGCACGCACAACATCGGCTCGCTGCCGGTGCTGCTCGACCGCGCCCGGCACAACCGGCGCGCCGAGGTCGAGATCCTGGAGTCGCTGGAGACCTTCCCGTCGACGCTGCCCGCGCGCCGCGACTCCGCCTACGCGGGGTGGGTGTCGATCTCGGTCGGCTGCAACAACACGTGCACGTTCTGCATCGTGCCCTCGTTGCGCGGCCGGGAGAAGGACCGCAGGCCCGGCGACGTGCTCGCCGAGGTCAAGGCGCTGGCCGCCGAGGGTGTGCTGGAGGTGACGCTGCTCGGGCAGAACGTCAACTCCTACGGTGTGGAGTTCGGCGACCGCTACGCCTTCGGCAAGCTGCTGCGCGCCTGCGGCGACATCGACGGCCTGGAGCGGGTCCGGTTCACCTCGCCGCACCCGAAGGACTTCACCAGCGACGTCATCGCCGCCATGGCCGAGACGCCGAACGTCTGCCACCAGCTGCACATGCCGCTGCAGTCCGGGTCCGACGACCTGCTGCGCCGCATGCGCCGCTCCTACCGCTCCACCCGCTACCTGGCCATCCTCGACGAGGTCAGGGCGGCCATGCCGGACGCGGCGATCACCACCGACATCATCGTCGGCTTCCCCGGCGAGACCGACGCCGACTTCGAGGCCACCCTCGACGTCGTCCGCCAGGCCCGCTTCTCCGGCGCCTTCACCTTCCAGTACTCCAAGCGACCCGGCACCCCGGCCGCCGAGCTGCCCGACCAGCTGCCCAAGCAGGTCGTGCAAGAGCGCTACGAGCGCCTGGTGGAGCTGCAGGGCGAGATCGCCTGGGAGCTGAACAAGGAGCAGGTCGGCCGGACCCTGGAGGTGCTCGTCGCCACCGGCGAGGGCCGCAAGGACGCCGACACCCGCCGGATGAGCGGCCGTGCCCGCGACAACCGGCTGGTGCACTTCACCAGGGCCGACGACGTGCGCCCCGGCGACATCGTCGAGGTCGCCGTCACCTACGCCGCCCCGCACCACCTGGTCGCCGACGGCCCGCTGGTCTCGCACCGGCGCACCAGGGCGGGCGACAACCACGAGGCGGGACTGCGCCCGAAGACCAACGGCGTCGGCCTCGGTCTGCCGGGCTTCGGCACGCCCCCGCCCGCTGCGGCCGAGACGACGGGATGTGCGCTCCGATGACCCCCGAGGAGGACGTCCGCCCCGGGGAGCGCCGCGTCCCCGGCCCGCGTCCGGAGGACCTGCGCACCCCGGTGAGCGCCGCCGAGCGCCGCGCCGCGCGCACCATGGACGAGTTGGGCGGGCGCGCGGTCGTCCTGGCCGTCGGGGTGTTCGCGCTGATGATCGGCCATCTGCTGCCGTGGATGGGCTCGGCGGCGGGCTGGGAGGTCCTCTTCGGCACCGGAGACGCGGCGGGCAAGGCGGGCATGGTGCCGAGGCTGTTCGCGGCGACCTCGCTGGCCTTCGGCATCGGCACGTCCGTGCTGGCGCTGGTGACCCGGCGGTGGGTGCTGGCCTGGGTGTGCGCGATCGGCGGCTGGTTCGCCACCGTGGACGGCATGCTGGCCATCTGGACCCGGCAGTCCGCGGCCGGGCTGGACTCGCCCGGCCCCGGCATCGGCATGGTCATCACCGCGGCGGCGATGGCCGTGGTGGCGACGCTGTGGTTCAAGACGGCCTGGTCACGCCCCGAGCCGTCGGCCACCCACGCCGCTCAGGACTGACCTGCTCAGGATTGGGCTTGCTCAGGACTGGGCTGCTCAGGACTGGGCCGCCCACCACTCGTCGCTGATCTCCCCGTCGGCCACGAACTCGGCGGGCCCGGTCAGGGTCGAGCCGGTCGCGGTGACCGTCACGTGGACGGTGCCGCCGGGGATGTGCACGGTCAGCTCGCCCGCCCCGCCCAGCGCGGCGGCCGCGGCGGCGACGGTTCCGGTGCCGCAGGAGCGGGTCTCGCCGACGCCGCGCTCGTGCACGCGCATGCGGATCGCGCCGGGCCCCGCGGGGGCGATGAACTCGATGTTCACCCCGTTCGGGAAGGCGTCGGCGTCGAAACCGGGCTGGGCGGTGAGGTCCAGGCCCGCGACGTCCTCGGCCGCGCAGGCCAGGTGCGGGTTGCCGACGTCCACGCCGACGCCCTCGTACGCCCGCCCGCCCACGGTCGCGGTCGACGTGCCGAGCAGCCGCACCGGACCCATCTCGACGGTGACCTGGCCGTCCGGGCGCACGGTCGCGGCGCGCACCCCCGCCCGCGACCCCACCGGGAACTCGGCCGCCTCGACCAGGTCGTGCTCGACCAGGTGCCGGGCGAACACCCGCACCCCGTTCCCGCACATCTCCGCGACCGACCCGTCGGCGTTGCGGTAGTCCATGAACCACACGTCACCGTCCATGCCCTCCGGGGCGTCGGGAACGGCTTTGGTCCGCACGACCCGCAGCACGCCGTCGGCTCCGAGCCCCCGGCGGCGGTCGCACAGGGCGCGCACGCGGGCCTCGGTCAGGTCGAGCTCGCCGTCGGGGTCGGGCAGCAGCACGAAGTCGTTCTGCGTGCCGTGGCCCTTGCGGAACGGGATGGGCATGTCGAGCGTGGTCCGTTTCTGTCGGTGCCCCGCCGATGGGTTTGTGACCTGGGGGTCTGCCCCCGGGCGGGAGGGGTGTGCGCCGCGGGCGGGCGGGGTCGAGCTTACCGGTGGGCGAGGGCGCTGGCGGCGTCGAGGAGGTCGGGGCGGGCGGCGTCGAGCCAGGTGACGCGCTTGTCGCGGCGGAACCAGGAGCGCTGGCGGCGCACGAAGCGGCGGGTGGCGCGGGCGGTCTCCTCGGCGGCGGTGGTCAGGTCGCCGTCGGTGTCGAAGGCGGTCAGGACCTGCTGGTAGCCCAGGGCCCGGGAGGCGGTGCGACCCTCGCGGAGGCCGTGGGACTCCAGGGTGCGCACCTCCTCGGCCAGGCCGGCGGCGAACATGCGGGTCACGCGGGTGTCGACGCGGGCATCCAGCTCGGCGGGGTCGCGGTCGACGCCGATGAGCACCGCGCCGTAGCGGGCCGGGCCGGGCCGGGGCATGGTCGCCGAGAAGGGGCGGCCGGTCAGCTCGATGACTTCCAGCGCGCGCACGATCCGGCGGCCGTTGCTGGGCAGGATCACCCCCGCAGCGACCGGGTCGAGGCCGCTCAGCCGGGCATGCAGCGCCGCGGCCCCGACCTCGGCCAGCTCGGCCTCCAGCGCGGCGCGCAGGCCCGCGTCGGTGCCGGGGAACTCCAGGTCGTCCAGGACGGCCTGCACATAGAGGCCGGAGCCGCCGACCAGCACCGGGACCCCGCCGCGCGCGGCGATGTCCGCCACGGCGGCCCGCGCGTCGCGCTGGTAGGCGGCGACGGAGGCCGTCTCGCGCACGTCGAGCACGTCGAGCAGGTGGTGCGCCACGCCGCGGCGCTCGGCGGCGGTGGCCTTGGCGGTGCCGATGTCCATGCCGCGGTAGAGCTGCATCGCGTCGGCGTTGACGACCTCGCCGCCGAAGCGCTCGGCCAGGGCGACGCCCAGGTCGGTCTTGCCGGTGGCCGTCGGGCCGACGACCGCGATCACACCGGCTCCCAGACGGCCAGGTGGTAGGCGACGCCGAACGGGGTCAGCGCCTGTGCGCGGGTGGACCGCCAGCGCCTGCCGTCGGCCAGCACCGCGCCCGCCAGCACCTGCCAGGGCGCGCGGCCCACCGCGCCCAGCTCGGCGGCCTCGGCCGGGTCCAGCGCCAGCAGGGCGTGCGGGTCGGCGTCGGCGAGGGCGCGGGCGACGCGGCCGTCGAAGGCCGCGGCGCGCTCGTCGGGGCGGCCGACGGAGCGCGGACCGTGCCGGTGCGAGCCGTCGCCGAGGACCAGCAGCGCGGTCGCGCCGATCAGCTCCCGGCCGCGCTCGGCGCAGGCGTCGGGGGAGAGGTCGGGGGCCACTGTGCGCAGGTCGACCTCGCGGGCGCCGACCTGCCCGCGCAGCCAGCCAGCGATGAGCGCCGACAGCGGCCAGCCGGGGTCCGGCGCGCCGTCCTCGTCACGCAGCGTGACCCGCACGTCCACGCCGAAGGGGGCGAAGGTGCCCACCCCGGAGGGGGGTGAGGCCCCCACGCCGACGGCCGTCCAGCTCGGGGAGCAGGCCGCCAGCTCCCCGGCGACGGCCAGGCAGGCCGCGCGGACGGCGTCGGCCTCCGCGTCGCCGCCGCCGAGCAGCTCGGGCACCAGCAGCGGCGGATGCGGCAGCACAGCGACGCGCGAGATCACGGCCCGAGGGTACGACCGCCGCAGAATCTCCCCGTTCGCGACCCACGCGGGCGCGACTTTGCGGCACGATGTCCACCAGTGCGGCCCTCGGGATACCCAGGTGGCGGCTGACCTGTTTGAATGCGCCCAGGCAGTTCGGCCCCACAAGGCCGTACGCACAGTGCTGGGCCCCGCGCGAGCGGGGCGCCCGCGGACGCAGCGGGCACGCAGGCGGGAGGAGCCGGCCACATGACCGACGAGCAGGAGAACCCCCAGGCCGTCACGGAGAGCGGTCCGAGCGCGGACGCGCCGAGGGCAGAGGTCGCGGTCGCCACCGCACCCGAGGCCACCGCGGCGCCGGTGGCCGAACCCGCAGCCGAACCGGCGGAAGCGCCGGCGGCGGACCTGCCGGCCCCCGTCGAGCCCGCCGCCCCGGAGGCACACGCCCCGGTCGCCCCCGCCCCGGTCGCCGCCGCCGAGTCGCACCCGGCTCCCGCCCCCGACGCGGTGGCCGCGATCGCGCACGCCCCGGCCCCGGCTCCGGCCGCCGAGGGCGAGGTGCCGCCCGCGGCGCTCGCCTCCGACAACCCCGGAAAGTGGGGCCGCGTCGACGCCGACGGCACCGTCTACGTCACCACCGCCGACGGTGAGCGCGCGGTCGGTTCCTGGCAGGCCGGTGAGCCCGCAGAGGGCCTGGCCCACTTCGCCCGCCGCTTCGACGACATCCGCACCGAGGTGGAGCTGCTGGCCGCGCGACTGGCCTCGGGCTCCGGCGACCCGAAGCAGGCCGCGACCTCGGCCAAGCACATCCAGGAGTCCCTGGCCGAGGCTCACGTGGTCGGCGACCTGGCCGGTCTGTCGGCGCGCATCGACCACCTGCTCGCCAAGGCGGGCGTGGCCATGGAGCACGCCAAGGTGGCCCGCGACGCCGCGCGCGGGCAGGCGGTGGCCCGCAAGCAGGAGCTGGTGGCCGAGGCCGAGCAGATCTCCGAGGAGTCCACCCAGTGGAAGGTCGCGGGCGACCGCCTGCGCGCCATCCTGGACGAGTGGAAGACGATCAAGGGCGTCGACCGCAAGACCGACGAGCAGCTGTGGCGCCGCTTCGCCAAGGCCCGCGACACCTTCAGCCGCCGCCGCGGCTCGCACTTCGCCGACCTCGACCGCCAGCGCTCGACCGCCAAGACGCGCAAGCAGGAGCTGGTGACCGAGGCCGAGGAGCTCTCCGAGTCCGACGACTGGGGCCCGACCGCGGGCCGCTTCAAGGACCTGATGCTGGAGTGGAAGGCGGCCGGGCGCGCCCCGAAGGACGCCGACGACGCCCTCTGGCAGCGGTTCCGGGCCGCGCAGGACAAGTTCTTCTCCCGCCGCTCCGCGGTCTTCGACGAGCGCGACGCCGAGTTCGCCGAGAACGCCAAGCTCAAGGAAGAGCTGCTGGCCGAGGCCGAGAAGATCAACCCGCAGGGTGATCTGGAGGCCGCGCGCTCCGCGCTGCACAAGGTGCAGGAGCGCTGGGAGCAGATCGGCAAGGTCCCGCGCGAGCGCATCCGCGAGCTGGAGGGCAGGCTGCGCGCCGTCGAGGAGAAGGTCCGCACCGCCGCCGACGCGCAGTGGCGGCGCACCGACCCCGAGGCCGAGGCCCGCGCCGCGCAGTTCCGCGAGCGGGTCGAGCAGTTCGAGGCGCAGGCGGCCAAGGCCCGCGCCGCCGGCGACAAGCGCCGCGCCGAGCAGGCGGAGTCGCAGGCCGCCCAGTGGCGCGAGTGGCTGGCCGCCGCCGAGCAGGCGGTCGCGACCCGCTAGCAGTCAGCGGCGATGGGCCCCGGTCGACACCGACCGGGGCCCATCGCCGTTCTCGCGGGCTAGCCCGCGACCTTGTCCGCGGGCTCGTCCTGCTGACCTGGCAGGTCGCGCAACGCGCGCAGCGGGGACAGCACCACCCAGAGCGCGGCGGCGGCCCACCCGATGACGGCCACCCACACCGTCTCGCGCACCCCGACCCACTCGCCGAGGACCCCGCCCAGCAGCCCGCCCAGCGGCAGCGTTCCCCACACGATGAACCGCACGCTGGCGTTCATCCGCCCCAGCAGCCGGTCCGGGCAGATGGTCTGCCGGAAGCTGACCTGCGCCACGTTGTAGACCACGCCCATCGCCTGCACCACGAGGAAGCCCGCCACCGCGACCACCAGCATCGGGCCCGGCTCGGCCAGCGGGAACAGCAGGCCGAACGGCGCGCTGACCACCGCGGCCACCCAGATCGTCCTGGCCTGGCCGAGGAGCCGCCCGATCCGGCCCGCCAGCAGCGCGCCGAGGATGCCGCCGACGCCCGCCAGCCCCACCACCAGGCCGACCGAGCCCTCGTTGAGCCCGATGTCGTTGACCAGGAACAGCACCATGACGGCCGCGTTCACGCCGTTGAACAGGTTCCAGGTGGCCGTGCAGCCCACGATCGAGCGCAGGTAGCGGTTGCCCAGCACGAACCGCAGGCCTTCCATGACCTCCACCCGCAGGTCGCGCGTCGCCGGGCGCGGCGGCTCCGGCTCGGCCGCGCTGATCCGGCTCAGGAAGAACGCCGAGGCGAGGTATCCGACGCCGGTGGTCACCAGCGCCGACGCCGCGCCGATCAGCTGGGCGAGGCCGCCGCCGAGCGCCGGGCCCGCGGTGAAGGCGACCGAGTGGCTGGCCTGGAGCTTCGCGTTGCCCTCGACCAGGAGTTCCCGGCCCACCAGCGAGGGCAGGTAGGACTGGTAGCCGACGTCGAAGAAGACCGTGCAGGCGCCGACCAGCAGCGCGACGACGACCAGGTGGCCGAAGGTCAGCGCGTCCAGCCACCAGGCCACCGGCACCGTGATGAGCAGCGCCGCCCGCGCCAGGTCCATCCTGATCATCATCGGTCTGCGCCGCATCCGGTCCACCCAGGCGCCCGCCGGTAGACCGATCAGCAGGAACGCCGCGTACTCCGCGGCCGTGAGCAGGCCCATCTCGAAGGCCGAGGCGTTGAGCAGCCCGACGGCCAGCAGCGGCAGCACGATCGTGCCGACGTTGGTCCCGAGCTGGGCAATCGTGTCGCCCACCCAGAGGCGCTTGAAGTCGGTGTGGTGACGCAGGGTGGCAGCCATGGCGGCCAGGATGGCCCAAGTGATTGGAAAGTGTCAATCACTTCGTGGTGGCACCGGGCGGCGGCACCTAGGATCACCTCCGTGAGCGAATCCCGACCAGCCCGGACGATGGCCACCGACGCGGAGGTCGCCGCCCTTGCCTCAGCCGTGCGGCTGCGGATCATCCGGCTGACCCACCAGCGCCCGCTGACCAACCGGGAGATCGCCACCCGCCTGGACCGCGACCCCGCCACGACGCTGCACCACGTGCGCAAACTGGTCGACACCGGATTCCTGGAGGCGCTGCCCGCCCGCCGGGGCAACCGGGGCGCCCGGGAGATCCCCTACCGCTCGACCGGTCGCTCGTGGACCCTGGACGACCCGGCGGAGGCGCACAGCCCCGTGGCCGAGGCGATACTGCAGGCATTCCTGGCCGAAGTCGCCGCCGTCGACTTCGCCGACCTGCGCCAGTCCCGATTGGTGGTGCAGGTCGACCAAGCGGGCCGCGACGAGCTGTCCAGGCGCATCGGAGAAGTGCTCGACGACTTCGCCTCGCGGCCCCTAGCTCCAGGTGAGCCGCGCACAGCGGTATACGTGTCCTTCTATCCGGGGGAATAATGCGGTCGTAATGGGCGTAGAACCGTGCGACCATGGAAAGACCGCCGGAACCGATCCGGCACCGACCGCGAAGGACGTGTTCACCCTAGTGACAGAGGAATTCATTCAGCCAGAAGACCGCCGCTTCCCGGATGTCCCGGCTGACCTCTCCCACGGTGAACTGGAGCTGGAGGAGCGGTCGTCGCTGCGCCGCGTGGCGGGCCTGTCCACCGAACTCCAGGACATCACCGAAGTCGAGTATCGGCAGCTCCGCCTGGAGCGGGTCGTGCTCGTCGGGGTGTGGACGGAGGGGACGGCGCTGGAGTCCGAGGCCTCGCTCGCCGAACTGGCCAGGCTGGCCGAGACGGCGGGTTCTGAGGTCCTCGAAGGGCTCGTGCAGCGGCGCGACAAGCCGGACTCGGCCACCTACATCGGCTCGGGCAAGGTCACCGAACTCGGCGAGATCGTCGTGGCGACCGGCGCCGACACCGTGATCTGCGACGGTGAGCTGTCCCCGTCGCAGCTGCAGCAGCTGGAGGCGCGGCTCAAGGTCAAGGTCATCGACCGCACAGCGCTGATCCTGGACATCTTTGCCCAGCACGCCCGCTCCAAGGAGGGCAAGACGCAGGTCGAGCTGGCGCAGCTGCAGTACCTGCTGCCCAGGCTGCGCGGCTGGGGCCAGACGCTGTCCCGGCAGGCCGGTGGCCGCGCGGGTGGCGCGGGCGGCGGTGTGGGTCTGCGCGGTCCCGGTGAGACCAAGCTGGAGACCGACCGCAGGCGCATCCACGCCCGGATCGCCAAGCTGCGCCGCGAGATCAAGGCCATGGGCACCGTCCGCGCCACCAAGCGCGGGCGCCGGGTCGCCAACGAGGTGCCCAGCGTGGCCATCGCCGGGTACACCAACGCGGGCAAGTCCAGCCTGCTCAACGCGCTGACCGGCGCGGGTGTGCTGGTCGAGGACGCGCTGTTCGCCACCCTCGACGCGACGACCCGCCGCGCCGAGACCCCGGACGGGCGCACCTACACGCTGACCGACACCGTCGGTTTCGTGCGGCACCTGCCGCACCAGCTGGTGGAGGCCTTCCGCACCACGCTCGACGAGGTGGCCGACGCCGACCTCATCGTGCACGTGGTCGACGGGTCCGACCCGATGCCGGAGTGGCAGATCAACGCCGTGCGCGAGGTGCTCGGCGACATCGGCAGCAAGCACGAGACGGCGATGCCGCCGGAGCTGGTGGTGGTCAACAAGACCGACGCCGCGGGCGACCTCGCGATGGCCCGGCTGCGGCACCTGATCCCGGGGGCGGTGTTCGTCTCGGCGCACACCGGCGCGGGGATCGAGGAGCTGCGCGAGCGCGTGGCCGAGCTGATCCCGCGCCCGGACAAGGAGTTGGACGTGCTCGTGCCCTACGAGCGCGGCGAGCTGTCCGCCCGCATCCACCGCGAGGGCACCGTGCTCTCCACCGAGCACACGGACGTGGGAACCCACCTGCGCGTCCGGGTGAAGCCCGACCTCGCGAGCGTGCTCGCGGCGTACACGGTGGACCGCACCCGCGCCTGACCTGGCATCGAAGGCCCCGGCTCCGGCCGGGGCCTTCGTCGTTTCCGCGTACGGTGGTGGCGACAGGGGAGGTACGACGGTGCTGGTGGCGGTGGCGGTGGCGCTCGCCGGGACGGTGATGGCGCCGGGTCAGCCGGTCGAGGCGTGCACGCTGGCCGACGAGCGGCTGGCCGAGGTCTCGGGGGCGGTCTCCGACGGCGAGCGCTGGTACGTCGTCAACGACGGCGGAACGCGGTCCACGGTGTACGTGCTCAACCGCTCGTGCGATGTGGAGGACGTGATCTCCGGGCCGTCGGACCCCTATGACGTGGAGGACCTGGCCCGCGCGCAGGACGGCACGCTGTGGCTGGCCGACATCGGCGACAACGACAAGAAGCGCAAGACGATCGCGCTGATCTCGCTCACCCCGGCGGGCAAGTCCACCGTGCACCGGCTGACCTACCCGGACGGCGCGCGCGACGCCGAGGCGCTGCTGCTCTCCCGCGACGGTGTGCCGCACGTGGTCACCAAGAACCCGTTCGGCACCGCCGACATCTACCGGCCCCAGGGCGAGCTGGCCAGCCCGGGACCGACGCCGCTGGAGCACGTCGGCTCGCTGACCCTGCGCCCCACCGACACCACCGGGGGACCGGTGCCGAGCGCGGTCGGCTCGGTGCTGGTGACCGGCGGCGCGGTGAGTCCTGATGGGACTGTCGTCGTGCTGCGCACCTACACCGACGCCTACGTCTACCCCGCCCGGGACGGCGACGTCGTCGCGGCGCTGGGCAACGAGCCCGTGCGCGTGCCGCTGCCGAACGAGGCGCAGGGTGAGGCGATCGCGATCGAGCCGGACGGCACGCTGGTCTCGATGTCGGAGGGCGTCGGCTCACCGGTCCGCACGGTCTCCGGTGTCGAAGCGCCCGAACCCCAGCCGGCTGAGGGGACCAGCTCGGCGGAGACCAGCGCTGAGCCGACCCCCGAGGCGCCCGCGAGCGGGGACGAACCGAGGGCGGCGCCGGCGACCGAGGACAACGGCCTGGCCACCATTCCCGCCATCGGCGTGACGGCCGTGGTGGTGGGCCTGCTGCTGCTGGTCATGCACCGCCGCTCGACCAGGAGGGCCTAGGGACTTCTAGAGGCGCCGCAGCACCGCCACGACCTTGCCGAGGATGGTCGCCTCGTCGCCCGGGATGGGCTCGTAGGCGTCGTTCTGCGGCAGCAGCCAGGCGTGGCCGTCGCGGCGCTTGAAGGTCTTCACCGTGGCCTCGCCGTCGATCATGGCGGCGACGATGTCGCCGTTCTCGGCGGCGGGCTGCTGGCGCACGACGACCCAGTCGTCGTTGGCGATCGCGGCGTTGATCATCGAGTCGCCCGCGACCTTGAGCATGAACAGCGAGCCCTCGCCGACCAGCTCCTTGGGCAGCGGGAAGACCTCTTCCACGGCCTGCTCGGCCAGGATCGGGCCACCGGCGGCGATGCGGCCGACCATCGGGACGTAGGTCGGGGCCGGGCCGCGCTCGGCCTCCACCGGGGTCTCGCCTGCGAGCTGGGCGGCGGAGGCGTCGGCGGGCAGGACGCCGATCGCGCGCGGCCGGTTCGGGTCGCGGCGCAGGTAGCCCTTCTCCTCCAGCGCGCGCAGCTGGTAGGCCACCGAGGACGTGGAGGTCAGGCCGACGGCCTCGCCGATCTCGCGGACGCTGGGCGGGTAGCCGAAGCGCTGGACCCAGGACCTGATGACCTCAAGCACCTGGCGCTGGCGAAGCGGAAGCTCAGCGCCGTCGGAATCGGGCTCGGGGAACTTGCGCACCGCGCCGCGCGCCGTGGGCTTGCGCTTCGGGGTGCCGGTGCGACCGTTCGTGCCTGCCACTGCGCTGTCCTCCTCCTGCTGCCGGTCACCCGGCGATCATGTCCGGTCTCGACGGTAGTCCGATGACCTGCGGAGATCAAACACCTGTTCGAGCGACACGCCGCGCAAGTCTGGAAATTGTCGGTGCCTGGTGGTACACATTCGCACGGACGTTCGATCGAACGGCAGTTCGAGGAGGTTGCCATGGCGGCGATGCTGACCACCGGTTCTCCGGCCAGGAGCGATGCCCCGGCGCGGCACGTCGCGCCCGCGCGGCGGGTGGGGCTGGGGCGCCCGAGGCCGCCGACCCGGCGCCGCCCGGTCGGCGCCCCGCGCGTCGTCGCCGCGCCCGACTGCGGGCCGCGCCGCTCGTCGATGCCGGTGGCGCTGCTCGTCGCGGTGGCGCTCACGGTCGCCGCCCTGGTCTACGGCTTCGGCGCCTTCGCCGGGTCGATGGCCGAGTCGACCGTTCCCGAGACGACGGCGGTGGCCAGGGTCGGAGTGGGTGAGTCGCTGTCCGATGTGGCCGTGCGCATGGCGCCGGGCAGCGATGTGTCCGCTGTGGTCGAGCGCATCATCGAGTTGAACGGCCTGTCCGAGACGGTCGTCTACGCCGGCCAGCCCCTGACGGTCCCTTCGGCGCGCGGCTGACCGGTTCATCGGATGTCCACCGCGGCGTAGGCCGCTTGTTAGCTGAATCACACCATCTGGTGCTGTAGTGCCCGCTCCGGCGTGTCGCGCCGTCGAGCTTCCGTGTGGCCGACGCCCGGCATGGATAGCGGTCGGTGTGCGTTGTATGAAGTGTCCGCCGACGCAGGACTTGTGACTAAAAGTGACGGCCCGGCAACGGGTCTCACGTTATCAATTCGATACATTCTCTCTCGTGGGACACGGCACGCCCTAAGTTGCTCCATCTTCGGTGTGTGGCTACGGTCTACCACTAGATCTAGTGGTTACATCGGTGTAGTTATCCACAGGTTGTCCACCGAAGAAGAAGCGCTGTCCACATCTCGATCACCAAGAGTGGTCGTTCCCGGCAGGGCTTGTTTGTGCTGGGAGGGTTCGGATGCGCTGCCCGTTCTGCCGTCATCCCGATTCGCGGGTCGTTGACTCCCGGGAAGTCGACGAGGGCCAGGTCATCCGCAGGCGCCGCTCGTGCGCGGAGTGCAGCAGGCGGTTCACCACCGTCGAGGAAGCCGTGCTCGCCGTGGTCAAGCGCTCCGGGGTCACCGAGCCGTTCAGCCGGGAGAAGGTCGTCCGCGGTGTGCGGCGGGCCTGCCAGGGCAGGCCGGTGGACGAGGACCAGCTCCAGGTGCTGGCCCAGAAGGTGGAGGAGACGATCCGCGCGACGGGCCCGGCGGAGGTGCCGAGCCACGAGGTGGGCCTGGCCATCCTCGGACCGCTGCGCGAACTCGACGAGGTCGCCTACCTGAGGTTCGCCTCGGTGTACCGGTCGTTCTCGTCGGTGGAGGACTTCGAGAAGGAGATCGCCGACCTGCGCGCCGTGATGCTGCGCCAGGCAGGCGGGGAAGACGAAGCCCGAGGTGAGTAGGCGGCGACGCCCCCAGACCCGGGCACACAAGCAGACCAGGCCGCATCGGACGGGGAGCCCGGACGTGGCCGCACACGAGGGAGTTGTCATGACGGAGACCGTGGGGACGCCTGCGGAGACGACCACACCGGCGCGCGGGATGCGCCTGGAGCGGGTCTTCACCACCGAGGGCGTCCACCCCTACGACGAGGTGACCTGGGAGCACCGCGACGTCGTCATGACGAACTGGCGCGACGGCTCGGTCAACTTCGAGCAGCGCGGCGTCGAGTTCCCCGACTTCTGGTCGGTCAACGCCACCAACATCGTCACCAGCAAGTACTTCCGCGGCGCCGTCGGCACCCCCGTCCGCGAGCACTCGCTGCGCCAGCTGATCGACCGCGTCGTCAAGTCCTACACCGCCGCGGGCGACAAGCACGGCTACTTCGCCACGCCCGCCGACTCCGAGGTCTTCGAGCACGAGCTGACCTGGATGCTGATGCACCAGGTGTTCAGCTTCAACTCGCCGGTCTGGTTCAACGTCGGCACCAGTTCCCCACAGCAGGTCAGCGCCTGCTTCATCCTGGCCGTCGACGACACGATGGACTCGATCCTCAACTGGTACAAGGAAGAGGGCCTGATCTTCAAGGGCGGCTCGGGCGCGGGCCTGAACCTCTCCCGCATCCGATCCTCCAAGGAGCTGCTGTCCTCCGGCGGCACCGCGTCCGGCCCGGTGTCGTTCATGCGCGGCGCGGACGCCTCCGCGGGCACCATCAAGTCCGGCGGCGCCACCCGGCGCGCGGCGAAGATGGTCGTCCTCGACGTCGACCACCCCGACGTCGAGGAGTTCATCGAGACCAAGGCCCGCGAGGAGGAGAAGATCCGCGTCCTGCGCGACGCGGGCTTCGACATGGACCTCGGCGGCTCCGACATCACCTCGGTGCAGTACCAGAACGCCAACAACTCCATCCGCGTCTCCGATGAGTTCATGAACGCCGTCGAGCAGGGCGGCCAGTTCGGGCTGCGCTCGCGCACCACCGGCGAGACGATCGAGAAGATCGACGCCAAGGGCCTCTTCGGCAAGCTCGCCAAGGCCGCGTGGGAGTGCGCCGACCCGGGCATCCAGTACGACGACGTCATCAACGACTGGCACACCTGCCCCGAGTCCGGCCGGATCACCGCGTCGAACCCGTGCAGCGAGTACATGCACCTGGACAACTCCAGCTGCAACCTCGCGTCGCTGAACCTGATGAAGTTCCTGACCGACGAGGGCACCTTCGCCGCGGAGAAGTTCGTCAAGGCCGTCGAGTTCGTCATCACCGCGATGGACATCTCGATCTGCTTCGCCGACTTCCCGACCGAGCCCATCGGCGACACCACCCGCAAGTTCCGCCAGCTGGGCATCGGCTACGCCAACATCGGCGCCCTGCTGATGGCCACCGGCCACGCCTACGACTCCGACGGCGGGCGCGCGCTGGCGGCGGCGATCACCTCGCTGATGACCGGCACCGCCTACCGCCGCTCCGCCGAGCTGGCGGGCGTCGTCGGCCCGTACGAGGGCTACGCCCGCAACGCCGACGCGCACCAGCGGGTCATGCGCAAGCACGCCGCGGCCAACGACCTCGTGCGCACCTACCACCGCGACGACGCCGCGGTGCACCGCGTCGCGACCCGGGAGTGGCAGGCCGCGCTGGAGGTCGGCGCCCGCAACGGCTGGCGCAACGCGCAGGCCAGCGTGCTCGCCCCCACCGGCACCATCGGCCTGATGATGGACTGCGACACCACCGGCATCGAGCCCGACCTGGCGCTGGTCAAGTTCAAGAAGCTGGTCGGCGGCGGCTCCATGCAGATCGTCAACCAGACCGTGCCGCGCGCGCTGTCCGCGCTGGGCTACCAGGCCGAGCAGGTCGAGGCGATCGTGGAGTTCATCGCCGAGCACGGCCACGTCGTGGACGCGCCCGGCCTGCGCACCGAGCACTACGAGGTGTTCGACTGCGCCATGGGCGAGCGCTCGATCGCGCCCATGGGCCACGTGCGGATGATGGCCGCGGTGCAGCCGTTCATCTCCGGCGCGATCTCCAAGACCGTCAACATGCCGGAGTCGGCGACGGTGGAGGAGGTGCAGGAGATCTACTTCCAGGGCTGGAAGCTGGGCCTCAAGGCGCTGGCGATCTACCGCGACAACTGCAAGGTCGGCCAGCCGCTCTCGGCGGGCAAGGGCGCCAAGTCCACGGCCGCCGCCGAGCCGGAGAAGGTCGTCGAGTACCGCCCGGTCCGCAAGCGCCTGCCGAAGAAGCGCCCGTCGCAGACGGTGTCCTTCACCGTCGGCGGCGCCGAGGGCTACCTGCACGCGGGCTCCTACCCCGACGACGGCCTCGGCGAGATCTTCGTCAAGCTGGGCAAGCAGGGCTCCACCCTGGCGGGCGTCATGGACGCCTTCTCGATGTCGATCTCGGTGGGCCTGCAGTACGGCATCCCGCTGGAGTTCTACGTCTCGAAGTTCCAGAACCTGCGCTTCGAGCCCGCGGGCATGACCGACGACCCCGACGTCCGCATCGCCACCAGCGTCCTGGACTACCTGTTCCGCAGGCTGGCCCTGGACTACCTGCCCTACGAGAAGCGCGCCCAGCTCGGCATCTTCACCGCCTCCGAGCGCACCGCCCAGGTCGCCTCCGACTACAGCGGACAGTCCGATGTGGATCTTGAGGGCCTGCGCACGTCGGTCGACGCGACCCCGGTCGCCGAGATCGAGTCCCCGAAGGGCCAGGAGGCGCACAGCTCCACCGAACTCCTGGAGCTGCACCTCGGCAAGGTCGCCGACGCCCCGCTGTGCATGACCTGCGGCACGAAGATGCGCCCCGCGGGCTCCTGCTACCTGTGCGAGGGCTGCGGCTCGACCTCCGGGTGCAGCTAGCCGTCCTGTGGTGAGGGGGAGCCGGTCATCCGACCGGCTCCCCTTTCCTTGTCCGCGGGCCGCGATGTCTGGCACCATGCCGCGCATGGACCAGCGAATCGAGTTCCCCGCCGCCTGATGGGCGCCGCCGCCGGTGAGTCCGGCATCCCGCTGTACGACCATGCGATGCGCCTGCACCTGGCGTCCCCCGACGCCCCGTTCCACCGTGATGGGTGTCCGCTGCCGGACCTCGCCGACCACCCCAGGAGCCGTGACAGGAGCCGTGACAGGTCGTCGGCCGCACCCGCGGTGGTGGCCGCGTACTTCGCCGACCCCTCCGCGCGGCCCGCCGGCGTGGTCGGAGCCCTCCACACCGCCGGGTGGCACCCGGACAGTGGGGAGGGCATCGCCGCCGTGGTCGGTCGCGCCGATCCGGCTCGCGCCCGGCGCACGGGTCGGTGGCTCGTCCGGCACAGCGCGGACCGGTGCGCGGTCTCCGTCGGCCTGGCGGTGCTGGGCACGGTCGCGAAGCCCGCGGACGTGCCGCTGATCCAGACCATCGGCCTGCTGTCGCACCACTTCGGCCCCGGAGCGGTCCGCGCCCTGGTGCGGCTGGACCCGCACGCGCTGCTGTGGCTGGCCGACCGGGTCGGCGGGTGGGGGAGGGTCCACGCCGTCGAGGCCCTGTGCGCGCTCGCCGACGACCCGGTGATCCGCCGGTGGCTGCGACGACGGGCGGTGGTCGGGGACCATCTCGGCCGCTACTACGCGGGGACCGTCGCGGTCGCGGCGGCACTGCACGAGGTCGCCGACGACCCGGACCTCGCCGACCACCTCGGGACGGTCCTGGCCACCATGGCCGAGGCGGAGAACATGGGCGCCACCCTCGATCGATACGAGCACGCCGTGCCGGTGCTGCGCGCCCATCTGCGCCAGCTCGCCCACCGGGAACTGACCCGCGCCCGATTCGACACCGCCTCGGTGATCGCCGCTCATCTGGCCGCTGGGGGAACGCGGTGGCCGGGGGACCTGGCGGAGGGGTACGCCGCTGTGCTCGCGCGCGGGACGGGCGTTTCCCGGCTGTAGCATCGCCGGTGGACGTGGGGGTGGAGATGAGCGAGCCGGGCGGGTGGGGCGGGATGCCGCCCGTGCAGACCGCGCACATCGGGCAGCCCGTGGAGAAGAACCGGCCGATCGTGCTGGTCACGATCTTCGCGGCGGTGATCGTCGGGGTGCTGGCGATCGCCGTGGTGGGGCGGGGGACGTCGGTGGGGTTCGGCACCGTGGTCGAGGGGGTCGCGGTGGCGGTGGGGGGCCAGGTGGTGCCCGAGGAGGGTCAGGCCAGGGCCACGCTCGACACCAACGCCCGCAACCGGCTCATGCAGGAGGCCACGCCGCTGGGCGAGGTGGCCTGCGAGCTGCCCGAGCTGGCGACCGACGCGACCGCGCTCGCGGGCTACTACCGGGACGCGATCGAGTGCCTGGACCAGGCCTGGGCGGGGCCGCTGGAGGCGGCGGGCAAGCCGGTGCGCACCCCGGAGCTGACGGTGGACGACTCCCCGAGCGGCGAGTGCGGCTTCGCGCCGGACGAGGACGAGGCCGTGGCGTTCTACTGCGCCGAGGACGAGGTCATCTCGATGCCCAGGAGCAGGCTGGTCGCCGACGCGGGCGACGAGCCCGCCCTGCACCTTGCCGTCCTGGCGCACGAGTACGGCCACCACGTGCAGGCGCTGGCAGGCATCCTCAGCACCTCCGACCGGCGGGAGCGGCGCGCGGACGAGTCCGAGTCGCTGGAGCTCTCACGCCGGGTCGAGCTGCAGGCCAACTGCTTCGCGGGGCTGTTCCTGGCGGCCGCGGCGAACCGGGGCGACATCGACGGGGACCTGGCGGAACTGGCCGTCGAGGGCTTCTCGTTGGTGGACGACTCCGACAGCCACGGCAGCGCCGACAACCAGCTGTTCTGGGCCCAGGCGGGATACCAGGGCGCCTCCGCGGCCGACTGCGACACGTGGTCGGCGCCGCGGTCGGCGATCAGCTAGTGCCCCGCCAGCGGGAGAGGACCACCTCGACGGTGTCGCGGATGCGTTCGCGGGCCACGGCGCGGGGGACGCCCGCCATGAGCATGGCGTCGTAGTCGGTCTCCTCGTGGCGGATGGCGGCGACCACGGCGAGGGTGACGGCGTGCTCGTCCAAGGCCTTGCCCGCGGCTGACCTGCCCACCCGGCCGCTGCTGCGGACGACGGCGTGCTCGGCGATGGCGTGGGCGCGCTCGGCGGGCAGTCCGGGGAAGAGTTCGGCGACCCGGGCGGCGAAGGCCGCGGTGAGGGCGACGTCGGCCAGGTCGCGGCGGGCCCGGTCGCGCAGCCTGCGGCGCTCGCGGGCGTCTTCGTCGGCCAGGCACTGGACCTCGGCGGTTTCCAGGGCGGCGCGTTCTACCAGGGTGCCGCAGCGGATGAAGCGCTTGCGGGGCTTGTGCCAGGTCATGACGATCGCGGCGAGACCGCTGGCCGCGCGGGCCCTGCGGGTGAGGGCGGCGTCGCCGGAGGGCAGGAAGACCAGGTGGTCCATGTCCGCGCAGGTGAGGCAGACCGGCTGGTCGTCTTCGGTGAAGTGGTAGTCGCCGCTCTCGCGGCACAGCGCGCAGTGCCAGCGCTTGTCGGCCTTGTGCGCCACCGGGTCGGGCACCGCGTTCGCGCGGGCCTCGATGCGGGCGCGGCGGGCGGGGGTCAGCGACGGATCGGTCCAGTGGGTGCGGAACGGGGTGTCGTCGTCGGCGAAGCGCAGCGCGCCCGCGCCGAGCGTGGCCGCGGCGTAGTCCACCAGCGACGGCTCCAGGCCGCGCCCGCGGGCCCAGTCGCGCAGCAGGTCGAGGGCCTCGGCGAGGCGGGCGGGCGGCACCGCGGCGACCGCGTCCAGCCGCGGCACCTTGCCGTGGCGCCACGCGTCGACCGTGCGCGTGGAGAGCCAGCCGATGCCCACCAGCACCTCGACGGGGGCGACTGTTCCCTTGCGCCGCACCAGTTCCTCGGCGACCGTGCGCACCCGGGTCGACAGCGCGCTCACCGCTCCTCCGCGAACGCTCGGTAGGCGGGCCGCAGGTACTCGGTGAGCGGACGCCCGCGCAGCAGCACCGGCAGCGGGTCGAGCCGGTCGAGGACCGCGCCGGGCGCGGTGGGCGCGGGCGGCTGCGCGGCGGGCACGACCGGGCCCGCGGCCCAGAACGCCGCCGGGTCATCGGGCAGCGGGTCGGTCTCCGGCTCGGCGGGCGGGGCCTGGCCGCGGCGCGAGCGCAGGGCGTCGAGCAGCTCGTCGCGGGCGCGGCCGCGCCAGGCCAGGATCTCGAACGGGTCGGTGTCGAAGGACTCGGCGAGCAGGTAGCAGGTGGCCGCGAGGTGCTTGCACGGGACTTCCCAGTCCGGGCAGGAGCACTCCATCGACAGCTCGGCGAAGCTGGTCGGGAACAGCCGCAGGCCGACGGACTCGAAGACCTCCTCGATGCCGGTCGGCATCTCGCCCGCCAGCAGCTTCGCCAGGTACAGCGCCTGACCCGCAAGCGCTTGCTCGACCGTGCGCCACTGCTCGGCGGTGAACGCCTTGAGTCCGATCCGCACCCGGTAGGGAGCCGGGCGCGAACCCTGCACCGTCGCCACGACGATGCTCGGCGACAGCGCCATGCTGACCACCTGCCCCTGCCGGGCGTAGCGCTTGCCGCGCTCCAGCCGCCCGCCGAGGCCGAGCCCCTCCAGCACCTCGATGAACCGCCGCGACCACCACGTGCGCGCGATGTCGCCGCGCAGGCTGCGCGCGCGCAGCCCGTTCTCCACTTTGATCAGCCGCGCGGGCGGGCCGTCCCGCCACCACTCGTCCTCACTCACCGACGGCCTCCGCGGACAGGGACACGACCTCGCGCAGGTCCGCTGTGGACAGTTCGGTCAGCCAGTCCTCGCCGGCCCCGACGGCGAGCTTGGCCAACGCCTTCTTGCGCTCGATCATCGCGTCGACCTTCTCCTCCAGCGTGCCGATGCACATCAGCTTGCGCACCTGCACGTCCTTGCGCTGCCCGATGCGGAACGCGCGGTCGGTCGCTTGGTCCTCCACCGCCGGGTTCCACCACCGGTCCAGGTGGATCACGTGGTTGGCCGCGGTCAGCGTCAGGCCGGTGCCGCCCGCCTTGAGCGACAGCAGGAAGATCGAGGGCCCCTCGCCGGACTGGAAGCGCTCGACCATCGCGTCGCGGCGCGCCTTCGGGGTGCCGCCGTGCAGGAACAGCACCTCGGTGTCGAAGCGGGCGGCCAGGTGCGGCACGAGCATCCCGCCGAACGCGGCGAACTGGGTGAACACCAGCGCGCGGTCGCCGTCGGCCAGCACCTCCTCCAGGGTCTCCTCCAGCCGGGCGAGCTTGCCGGAGCGGCCCGCGATGCGCGAGCCGTCGCCGAGGAACTGGGCGGGGTGGTTGCAGACCTGCTTGAGCCTGGTGATCGTGGAGAGCACCAAACCCTTGCGCTGCACGCCTTCGGACTCCTCGACCTTGCCCATCATGTCGTCGACGACGGCCTGGTAGAGGGAAGCCTGCTCGGCGGTGAGGTTGCACAGCTGCTTCATCTCGACCTTGTCGGGCAGGTCGCTGATGATGGTCGGGTCGGTCTTGACCCGGCGCAGCACGAACGGGCCGGTGACCCGGCGAAGGCGGGTCGCGGCGTCCTCGTCGCCGTAGCGCTCGATCGGCACGGCGAAGCGGGCGCGGAAGCGGTGCACCGAGCCGAGCAGACCGGGGTTGGCGAAGTCCATGATGGACCAGAGCTCGGCGAGGCGGTTCTCCACCGGCGTGCCCGTCAGCGCGATGCGGTGGCGGGCGGGCACGGCGCGCGCCGCCCGCGACTGCCGCGACGCGCTGTTCTTGATGTTCTGGGCCTCGTCCAGCACGACCCTGTCCCACTCGACCTCGGTGAACTTGGCGTTGTCGCGGGCGAGCAGGTTGTAGGTGGTGATCACGATGTCGGCCTCGGCGTCGGCGAGCCTGCCGCGGTCGGCGCCGTGGTGGACGTGCACGCGCAGGTCGGGGGCGAACCTCTCGGCCTCGCGCTGCCAGTTGCCGACCAGCGACATCGGGCACACCAGCAGCGTCGGCGGGCGCGGGCCGTCGGCGCGGGCCATGGCCTCCAGCGCCAGCAGCTGCACCGTCTTGCCCAGGCCCATGTCGTCGGCGAGGCAGGCGCCCATGCCGAGCCGGTCGAGGAACGCCATCCAGGCCAGGCCGCGCTGCTGGTAGGGGCGCAGGTCGGCGCCGAAGCCGGGCGGGGCCTTGACCGGCTCCAGGCGCGACTCGACGCGCCCGTTGAGCAGGTCGGCCAGCCACCCGTCGCCGTCGATGCCGACGACCGGGGCGGGCAGCAGCGGGTCGTCGGCGGGCAGGGCGGCCAGCGTCATGATGGTGGCGACCGACGTGCTGCCCTCGGCCTGGTGCCGCAGGAACTCCAGGCCCGCGGCCAGCCTGCGCTGGTCGAGGTGCACCCAGCGACCGCGCACCCGCACCAGCGGCACCTTCGCCTTGGCGAGCGCGTCCAGCTCGGCGGCGGTGAGCGTCGCGTCGCCGACGGCCATGTCCCAGCGGTACTCGACCAGCTCGTCGCGGCCCATCGCGCTCTGCCCGGACACCACGCCGGGCTGGCCGGGCTGGCTGGTCGTCAGCCTGAGCCCGACCTGCGCGGCCTCGGTCTGCCACCAGGACGGCAGCAGCACCCCGAACCCGGCCTGGTCCAGCTCGGCGGCGCGGGTCAGGAAGGCGTGCGCGCCCGCGGTGTCGACGGTGAGCCCGGTGGGGTGCGTGCCGCGCAGCGCCCGGTCGACCTCCGGGACGATCCGGCCCGCCCGGCCCAGCTCGGCCAGCAGCAGGTCGGCGGGCTGGGGCACCCACCGCCGCAGCACGTTCTCCGCGCCGTCCCACACCTGCCGGGCGGACACCAGCACGCTCGGGTCGTCGGCGGCCTGGAGCAGGAACTCCACCGCCCAGTCGTCGCCGCGCTCGTCCTCGGGGGAGCGCAGCCGGAAGCAGGCCCGCACGGGTCCGTCGTGCGAGGCGCTGGCCCGCCAGCTGTCGAGCGCGCCGGCCAGCCGCTCGGTGGGCAGGCTCGGCGTGCCGAGGACGGGGTCGCCGGTGAGGCTTTCCAACAGCGCGTGCACCGCGACGGCGGCGTCGGGCACCAGCCCGCCGGGAGCGAGGTCGAGCTCGCCCAGGCGTTCGCGGGCGATGG
Organism: Actinokineospora guangxiensis; assembly: GCF_042657845.1. Classification (NCBI taxonomy): domain Bacteria; kingdom Bacillati; phylum Actinomycetota; class Actinomycetes; order Pseudonocardiales; family Pseudonocardiaceae; genus Actinokineospora; species Actinokineospora guangxiensis. Next base: position 328,498 of record NZ_JBHSKF010000004.1, read on the forward strand.
CGTCGACGAGGGTGTTGAGCACGGCGGTGAGAACGGCGGGCGCGGGTGTCCCGTCGGCGCGCACGGCGGGCGGCATCGACTCCCGCAACCGCGCCAGCCGCGCCGAGTCGGCCCCGGTCGGGGCGGGCCGCCAGCGCGCGGCGCCGGTGGCGGTGATCGCGGGCAGCACCCGGCCCCGGCTGACCAGGTCCTCGGCCAGCTCGCGGACGGCGCAGAGGTAGCGCGCGCCGCTGCCGAGGCGCACGTCCTCCGGCTCGGGCACGGTCGCGGTGGTGGCCAGGCCACTGACCAGCCACGGCCGCAGCTTCACTGTTCCTCGCGGCTGACCGTGACCCGCGAGGGGATCGCGCACCAGCTCGGGGGAGGGGACCGGCGCGGAGGGGTACGACGGCAGCAGCGCTCGCACCGACACCTCCTCGCCGCTGACCCCCAGCCGCTCCGCGAGTTCACCTCCGGGAACCGCGAAGGGGTGCGGGGCGGCCTGGCGACCGGCCTTCCCAGGCCGCCGATCAGGGCGTGCGGCGTCCTCGGCCCACAGCACGATCCGGCCATCGGCCGTCCCGATGCAGTGCAACGCCAACACGCCGATGACTGTAACCAACGCCCCCGACAGGCCGCGTCGAGCATCCAGCCCGGCGTGCGCGGGACATGGGTCGCTCGACCGCCACCGGCGGTCGAGCGACCCGTTCCCCGCCCTAATCCGCCAGCGACCGCAGCAGGAACTCCCACGCCAGCGCCGCCATGAACGCGCGCTGCTTGTTGTCAGCCGCCGCTCCGTGCCCGCCCTCGATGTTCTCGTAGTACCAAGGCGCGTGCCCCTGCTCCACCATCCGGGCCGCCATCTTCCGCGCGTGCCCCGGGTGCACCCGGTCATCGCGCGTCGAGGTCTCGAACAGCACCGGCGGGTACGTCCGTCCACTCTGGACAAGATGGTATGGCGAGTAGTGCCGCAGGTACTCCCAGTCCGCGGGCTCGTCCGGGTCGCCCCACTCGGCCATCCACGACGCCCCGGCCAGCAGGATGTGGTAGCGGCGCATGTCCAGCAGCGGGACCTGGCACACGACGGCCCCGAACAGCTCCGGGTACCGCGTCAGCATCACCCCCGCGAGCAGGCCGCCGTTGCTGCCGCCCTGCATGCCGAGCTGCGCGGCCGTGGTCACCCCCCGTGCGACGAGGTCCTTGGCCACCGACGAGAAGTCCTCGTACGCGCGCATCCGCTTGTCGCGCAGCGCCGCCCGGTGCCACGCGGGCCCGTACTCGCCGCCGCCGCGGATGTTGGCCACCACGTACGTCCCGCCCCGAGCCAGCCACGCCCGGCCCATCGACGCGCTGTAGCCCGGCGTCAGGGCGATCTCGAAGCCGCCGTACCCGTAGAGCAGCGTCGGGCCCGGCGTCCCGTCGCCCACCACGAAGTACGGCACCTTCGTCCCGTCGTCCGACGTCGCGAAGTGCTGGGACACCGTCAGCCCCGAGGTGTCGAACAGCGCGGGCGCCTGCTTCACCACGGCCGCGTCGCCGCCGACGACCCCGTAGACGAGTGTCGTCGGCTGAAGGTAGCCGCTGGACTCCAGGAAGTACTCGTCCGAGCTGTCCGGGTCCGTGTCGACGATGTGCGCCGAGCCGACCTCCGGCGCGCCCGGCAGCTCGGCGCGCTCCCAGGTGCCCGGGGTCAGCACCTCAAGGCGGCTCTTGACGTCCTGCAGCTCACTGAGCACCAGGTAGTTCTTGGTCCACGACCACCCCTGCAGCGAGGTGTGCGCGTCGGGCTCGAAGACCATGGTGATCTCGCGGCCGCCCGCCATGTAGGCGTCGAAGTCGGCGAGCAGCAGCGAGCCCGCGGGATAGGTCGTGCCGCCGACCGTCCAGTCGGTGCGGGGGTGGATCAGCAGCCACTCCCGGTGCACCGACGTCGACGCGTCGTCGGGGACCTCGATGCGGGACAGCTCGCCGCCGGGGCCGAGCAGGAACTCCTCGCTGGTGAAGAAGTCCGGGGAGCGGCCGACGAAGTCGCGCTCGAAGCCGGGGGTGTGGTCGCGGTAGGCGAAGGCGGAGACGTCCTCCGGCTTGCCCTCGAAGACCGTGACGGCCTCGGTCACCGGGGTGCCGCGCGTCCAGCGCTTCATCACCCTGGCGTAGCCGGAGGTGGTCAGCGACCCCTCGCCGAAGTCGGTGCCGACGTAGATGGTGTCGGCGTCGATCCAGCCCACCCGGGTCTTGGCCTCGGGCAAGGTGAATCCGCCGTCGACGAACGCGCGCGTGCGCAGGTCGAACTCGCGGACCTCGGTGGCGTCCGCGCCGCCGCGCGACAGCTCCACCAGCGCCAGGTGGTAGTCCGGGCGCAGGACGGCCGCGCCCTTCCACACCCAGTTCTCGTCCTCGGCCCTGCCCAGGGCGTCGATGTCGAGCAGCACGTCCCACTCGGGGGAATCGGTGCGGAAGGACTCCAGGGTGGTGCGCCGCCACACGCCGCGCGGGTTGGCCGCGTCCTGCCAGAAGTTGTAGAGGAAGTCCCCACGCCTGCGCGGGTACGGGACGCGGTCGTCGGCGTCCAGCACCTCCAGGATCTCCCGCTCCAGGTCGGTGAAGCGCTCGCCTCCGGTCAGCTCGGCCGTGGTCTCGGCGTTGCGCTCGCGGACCCAGCCCAGGGCGTCGGCGTCGGTCACGCCCTCGAGCCACTGGAAGGGGTCGTCCAGGTTCGTCATGGTCGCCAGTCTGCCACCGGCGCGCTGACCAGCGCGGAGGTAACGTGGCGGGCGTGCTGATCGGATTCGCCGCGCCGGTGTCCGGCTCGTGGGCAACGCCCGAGACCATCGACAGGGTCGCCACCCGGGCCGAGGAACTGGGCTACGCCTCCTTGTGGACCTTCCAGCGGCTGCTCTCCCCGCCCGACGGGTCCTGGGGCGAGACGTACCGCAGCGTCCTGGACCCCGTCTCGACCGTGGCCTACCTCGCCGCGCGCACGTCGCGGGTCCGGCTGGGCATCGCGGTGCTCAACCTGCCGTTCTTCGCCCCGCCGCTGCTGGCCAAGCAGCTCGGCACGCTCGACGTGCTCAGCGGCGGCCGGGTCGACGCGGGCGTGGGGATCGGCTGGGCCGACGAGGAGTACGTCGCCGTCGGCGCCGACCGCAGGGCCAGGGGCAGGCGCGCGGACGAGTACCTGCCGCTGCTGCGCCGCTTCTGGACCGACGACGTGGTCGAGCACGACGGCGAGTTCTACCGCGTCCCGCCCACCACGATGGCCCCGCGCCCCGTGCGCGCGGGCGGTCCGCCGCTGCTGCTCGGCGGCACCGCCGAGCCCGCGCTGCGCAGGGCGGGCAGGCTGGCCGACGGCTGGGTGAGCAGCAGCCGCGCCGACCTCACCGAACTCGGCGCCTCGATCGGCGTCGTCCGCGCCGCCGCCGAGGACGCCGGACGCGACCCGGCCGCGCTGCGCTTCGTGTGCCGGGGCGTGGTGCGGGTGGGGGAGCGGGACAAGCCGCTGACCGGCTCGGTCGAGCAGATCCGCGGCGACTTCGCCGACCTCGCCGGGCAGGGCGTGACCGAGGTGTTCGTCGACCTCAACTTCGACCCGTCGATCGGCTCGCCGGACGCCGATCCCGCCGAATCGCTGCGCCGCGCCGAGGACGTCCTCGCCGGTCTCGCTCCGTGACCACCCGTTCGGTCTAGAAACAACGCTCCGTGCCCGCCCGACTCCTCCCGGGAGTCACCAGGGAGGAGCGCCGATGCGCAGGGGTTGGGTTCTGGCGCTGTCCGGGCTCGCGGTGTTCGCCGCCGTCGGGCCGTCCGCGTCGGCGGCGCCGCCACCCGCGCGGTTCGCGGCGGCGTCGGAGCACACCACCGGCAGCAACCCCTTCCGAGTGGCCGTCGGCGACCTCGACGGCGACCGCGACCTCGACGCGGTGACCGCCGACGCCAGCGCGGGCACCGTGTCGGTGCTGCTCAACGCCGGTTCCGGCATGGCGCCCGCGGTGTCCTACCCGGCGGGCACGGGCCTCTCCGACGTCGCCGTGGCCGACCTGACCGGCGACGGCCGCCCGGACGTCGCGGTCACCGACAACGTGCGCGGGCTCGTCGTCGTGCTGCCCGGTGCGGGCAACGGCACGCTGGGCCAGAAGCGCGAGCACGCGGCCGGGCCGATCCCGCAGGCCATCGCCGTCGGCGACGTCACCGGCGACGGCCGGGCCGACGTGGTCACCGCCAACACCGGCGCGGCCACCGTCTCGGTGCTGGCCGGGCGCGCCGACGGCACCCTGGCCCCGCCGGTCCACCACGCCGTCGCGGGTGCGGCGTTCGGCGTGGTGATCGCGCAGGTGAACGCCGACCAGGTGCCCGACATCGTCGCGGCCAACGTCAGCGCCAACGCGGTGTCGGTCCTGCGCGGCACGGGCGGCGGCGGGTTCGCCGCGTTCACCACCGCGGCCGTCGGCGCCCAGCCCTTCGCCATCGCCGCGGCCGACCTCGACGGCGACAGCCGCACCGACCTGATCACCGCCGACGCGGCCGCGGGCACGGTGTCGGTGCTGCGCGGGCGCGGCGACGGGACGTTCACCGCGCGCACCGCCCACCAGGTCGGGCAGTCGCCGCGCGGCCTGGCCACCGGCGACCTCAACGCCGACGGCCACACCGACGTCGTCGTCGCCAACGCGGTCACCGGCACGGTCACCGCCCTGCTCGGCGCGGGCGACGGCACCCTCTCCGGCCGCACCGACCTGGCCGCCGGGGCGGGCGCGCAGGGCGTGCGCGTCGGCGACCTGACCGGCGACGGCACCCCTGACGTCCTGGTCGCCAACGCCTTCGCCAACCACGTCTCGATGCTGCGCAACACCAGCGAGGTCCGCGCCGACCTGCGCGTGGCCATGACGGCGAACTCGCTCACCTTCACGATCACCGCGACCGCCGACGGCGGCTTCACCTCGGCCAGGCTGCGGCTGAGCTATCCGTCGTTCCTGCGCTCCCCGGTCGCCTCCGGCTGCGCGGTCGACACCGGCGCGCGCACCGTGACCTGCGACATCGCCGCCATCCCGCACGGCACGACCGCCACCCGCACCGTCCGGCTCTCCTCGGCCCTGCTGGGCTCGGGCACCGGCGCGGTCACCGTCACCAGGACGACCTCGGCCCCCGCCGACGCCAACCCGGCCAACGACACCGCCTCGATCACCTGCCGCGCCCTGCTGGGCGGGGTGAGCTGCTAGGCCGTGTTTCCGATGTGGGGCACGCGGGACACGGCCTAGTCCCGCCAGCCGGAGAGGTTGGTGCCCTTGGCGACGTCGACCCGCACGGCCAGCTCCAGCTCGGCGCGCTGGCCGGGGGCGAGGTCGAGGCGCCAGGTGAGGCGGCCGAGGTCGTCGCGCTCGGCGGGCTCGGGGCGCAGGGTCACATCCCGCACCACGACCGACTCGTGCCGCGAGACCGGCACCTGGTCGACCACAGCGACCCTGGCCGCGCGCGGGCCGTGGTTGGCGACTGTCGTCCGGTAGGCGGCCTCCAGCCTGCGCGTGCCGCCCAGGACCGCCTTGCCCGCCGAGCGGCGCACCAGCTCGCGCTCCACCCGCACCCGGTCGTCCACGCCCAGCGCCAGCTCCAGCTCCTCGCCGGGCGCCCACGGCTCCAGCGCCGTCACCCCGACGTACTCGGCGTCGTGGAACAGCCCGGCGCGGCCGGGGCGCAGCGTGTGCTCGGAGGTGTTGACCGCCGTGGCCCGCAGGTAGACCTCCGGGCCCTGCACGGGAGCCGTCACGTGGTCGACGCGCGCGTCCACCTCCAGCACCGCGACCGTCGCGCGGTGCGAGGAGCCGTCGGCGGGGACCGCGACGGGGCGCTGCGGGCGGTACGTCGTCGCCGTCGTGCCGTGCTCGACGGCGGCGGTGTCGAGGGCTACCTCGGCGACCGCGGAGCGCTTGGACACCGCCGCGCCCGCGTACATGCCGGGGGCGGGCGCGCTCAGCGCCATCGGCACCACCGGGCTCAGCACGTCCAGGTACCAGGGGTCCAGCTCGGGCACCGCCACCCCGGCGGCGGGCCGGGCGGTCGACAGCGCCAGCTCGCACTCCGGCCAGTCCTCGCCGGAGTGTTGCCTGACCAGGGCGAACCACGTCACCGTGAGCCGCTCGCCCGTCAGGCGCACGTCGTAGGTCGACTCCCAGCCCGCGCCGTCGACGACGTAGGAGACCTCCAGGTCCACCTCGCCGGACCCGGAGAGGTCCACCGCGACGGCCACCCTGTCGGGCTCGCTGGACACGTCGGCCAGCAGCCGCTGCACCTCGGCGCGCTCCTCGGCGACCCGCTCGCGGGCCAGCGCCAGGTCGCGCCGCTCGGCCAGCACCCGGCTCAGCTCCTCGGCCAGGCCCGCGCCCGCGGCGGCGACCCTGGCCGGGTCGGCGTCGCCCCTGGCCAGCGCGGTCGCCAGCGCGCCGGAGGAGCGCCGGGCGACGCCGGTGAGCAGGTCGACGCGGGTGCCGTAGGCGGTGTCGGTGTCGGCCATCTCGGCCAGGGCGGCGTCCAGGGCCTCGGCGCGCTCGCGCAGCTCGGGGGCGGTGCTCGGGCGGGCGTGTCGCTCGGGCACCACGTCGACGCCGAGCACCGCGGCTTCACCTGATCCAGCGACCCGGACCGAGTCCGGGTGCAGCAGCGCGGGCAGGCCGGTGACCAGCACGCGGGTGTCCTCGCCGGGCAGGGTCACCCTGCCCCGCCTGGTCACCCTGGCTTGTCCCGGGTAGACGGTCACAGCCGCGATCGGCGCGTCGAGTCGGATCACGTCCGCGAGGCTACCCGCTCCGCGGGCCTAGTCCTCTGTGGACCAGCCGGTCGGCCCCTTGACACCGCTCCCGGGGCCGGTGAAGGTGCTGTTCGACCTGTCCACCCCTGCTTGGAGCTGGTTATGAGACGCGCGAGATCCGCCGTCATCGCCATCGCCGCCCTGGTATCGCTGCCCGCGGTGCCCGCGACGGCGCAGGCCGACCCACCCGCCCCCGTGTTCACCGACGGGCAGGCACAGCCCGTGTTCGACCCCGCCGACGTCGTCCGCGAGTCGCTGTGGGTCACCGCCCCGGTCGACAGCGACGCCGACGGCCGCCACGACCAGGTCTACGTCGAGGTCGTCCGGCCGCGCGCGACCGAGGCCGGGATGAAGGTCCCGGTCGTCTACCAGGCCAGTCCCTACTACTCGGGCGGCAACGACGTCGCCAACCACAACGTCGACGTCGAGCTGCACGTGCCCGGCAGGCACGGCCCCAAGGCGGGCCGCGGCGAGGTCCGCTCGTCGGTCGGGCCGAGCCCGGCGATCACGTGGCGCTACGAGCAGTACTTCACCGCGCGCGGCTTCGCCGTGGTCTACGCCGAGTCGCTCGGCACCGGCAAGTCCACCGGCTGCCCGACCACGGGCGGGGAGAACGAGACGATCGGGGCGCGCTCGGTCGTGGACTGGCTCAACGGCCGCGCCCGCGGCACCGACGCCGCCGGTGAGCGCGTGAGCGCGCGCTGGAGCACCGGCAAGGTCGGCATGATGGGCGTGTCCTACAACGGCACCCTGCCCAACGCGGTCGCCTCCACGGGCGTGCGCGGGCTGGAGACCATCGTCCCGATCGCGGCCATCTCCAACTGGTACGACTACTACCGCTCCGATGGCGCCGTCGTCGCCCCCGGCGGCTACCAGGGCGAGGACGCCGACGTGCTGGCCGAGTACGTCCTGACCAGGGAGAACCGCGAGGTCTGCCGGGCGGTCGTCGACGAGCTTGTCGCAGAGCAGGATCGGGTGACCGGCGACTACAGTCCCTTCTGGGACGAGCGCAACTACCTCAACGACGCGCACAAGGTCCGCGCGTCCGTGCTCGCCGTGCACGGGCTCAACGACTGGAACGTGAAGATGCGCCACGTCAGCCAGTGGTACGAGGCGCTAAAGAAGCACCGTGTCGAGCACCGCATCTGGCTGCACCAGTTCGGCCACTCGGACCCCTACAGCGTCAACCGGGACCCGTGGCTGGTGCTGCTGAACCGGTGGATGTCGCACTACCTCTACGACGTGGACAACGGCGTCGAGCGGGAGAACAAGTCCACCATCCAGCGCGAAGACCGCACGTGGACCTCGGAGGCCGAGTGGCCCGCCCCGGGCACCCGCGGCGTCGAGGTGCATCCGACGGCAGGTGGCGTCACCACCGGCGGCCTGGCCCTGCGCAAGGGCAAGGGCCGCGAGTCGCTGACCGACGACTCGTCCAAGAAGGCCGAGGAGCTCGCCGCCGCGGCGACCTCGCCGCACCGGCTCTCCTACGCCACGCCCGCCCTGGACGGCGCTCTGCGCATCAGCGGGACCGTGCGCGCCGACCTGCGGCTGTCCTTTAGCCGTCCGGCGGCCAACGTGACCGTGCTGCTGGTCGACCGCGCCCCCGACGGCACGGCCAAGGTCGTCACCCGGGGCTGGGCCGACCCGCAGAACCGGAACTCGCACTGGCGCACCACGGCGGTCAAGCCGGGGCACGCCTACGGCATCCGGGTGAACTTCGAGCCTGACGACTACGTGTTCGCCGCCGGTCACCAGGTGGGCATCGTCGTGCTGTCCAGCGACTACGACTACACGCTGCGGCCCCTGCCGGGCGCGGGGATCACCGTCGATCTGGGCAAGAGCGGCATCACCCTGCCCGTGGTGGGCGGTCGGGGAGCCCTTATCGATGCACTGGGGTAACCCCTAGTTGGAAACAAGCGCACCACAGGATTGCCCGGGAGGTCTTCCACTCCACGGGGAATCCGTGGTCGGATCGGCTGTCCTCATCGAACCGGAGGTAGCTGATGCGCAGACTGTTATCCCTGGCGGGCGCCGCGGCGCTGGTGTCGACGTTCCTCCTCACCGGGGGGAACGTCGCATCCGCGGCGCCCGCGTTCCAACTGCCCTTCCCGTGCGGTCAGGTGTGGTCCGGCCAGACCAGGACCGCCCACAGCCCCGCCAACGCGATCGACTTCAACCGCGCCAACGACGACGGCGACCCCGTCGTGGCGAGCGCGGGCGGGCGGGTGGCCCGGGTGGAGAACACCGGGTCGAGCAGTTACGGGCGCTGGATCGAGATCGACCACGGCTCCGGCTGGCGCAGCCGGTACGCGCACCTGTCGGCGCAGCGGGTGTCGGTCGGCCAGCAGGTCTCGCGTGGGCAGCGCATCGGCGACGTCGGCACGACCGGTGGCTCCTCGGGGCCGCACCTGCACTTCGAGCAGCTGCTCAACGGGTCGCCGCAGCGGATCAAGTTCAACGGCGCCACGGCCCTGTACTGGGGCACCAAGAACTACACCAGCCAGAACTGCGGCGGGGGCAGCTCGAACCCGTACACGCCGCAGGAGGTGTGCGGCAGCGGGTACTCGGTCATCAACTCGGCGGCACTGGGCACGGCCGGGCGGGTGTACCTGCTGTACAAGTCGGGCAACAACTGCGTGGTGACGATCAAGCACACGTCGGTCGGCTCGGCGTCGGCGGTGTCGGCGTTCCTTGAGGTGCAGGGCGGGACCCGGAGCACGGATTCCGGGTCGTTCTCCTACTACGCCGGCCCGGTGGTCAAATCCGCGGCGGGCAAGTGCGTGAAGTGGGGCGGCTCGGCGGGTGGCCAGTCCTTCACCAGCCCCTTCCAGCACTGCGGCTGATTCCGCCGCTGCTGCTTCCACTGTGGACCGGCCCGGTTCGGGCCGGTCCACAGGTGTTTCCTGAGTTGTCCACAGGCGCGGATCGCCGTGGCGAGCGGGTGCGCGGCGTCGTCACTGTGGAGGCATGACCACCGCACTCGACGCGACCCTGCCCCTCGACGGCGGCGACCTGATCGCCGCCATCCCGCACCTGCTCGGCTTCCACCCCAAGGACTCCCTGGTCCTGATCACCCTGGTGGACACCGAGTCCCCGCACATCGGCGCCGTCCTGCGCCTGGACCTCCCACCGGAACGCCACCGCGCCCAGATGGCCGGGCACGTGGCCAGGCTGGCCGCCGGGCACGGCGCCGCGAGCGCGGTGGCCGTCGTCGTCGGTGGCGGCGGTTCACCGCAAGCGCTTCCGCACCGCCGCTTCGTCGCCGACCTCGCCCGCACCTTCCGCCGCTCGTCGGTCTCCCTCGACCACGCCATCTGGGTCGCCGAGGTCGAACGCGACATCCACTGGCGCTGCTACGACCACCGCGGCTGCGCAGGCCAGGTCCCCGACCCTGACACCTCCCCCTTCGGCGTCGGCATGCTCGTCCGCGGCGCCGTCAAGTACGCCAGCCGCGAAGCCCTGGCCGCCACCCTCGCCCCCGACCCCCAAGACGCCCTCGACCGCCGCGAACTCCTCATCGACACCCGCGCCGACGCCGATCCCCCCACCCGCTCCACTGTGGACGCGGCCCTGGCCGCCTTCACCACCGATCCCCCCGACGACGACCCCATCGACGCCTACGACGACATGGTCCTGGACATGTTCCACGTCCACGCACCCCCCGCCGACAACCTCCCCACCCTCCCCGACGAGACCCTCGCCGACCTGGCCGTAGCCCTCTACGACAGCGAGATCCGCGGCCACTGCCAACAACTGGCCCTCACCCCCCAAGCCCCCGCCGCCGAACGCCTCTGGACCTACCTGGTCCGTGCCCTACCCCCACCCGACCGCGCCGAACCCGCCTGCTTCCTCGCCGTCTCCGCCTACCTCCGCGGCAACGGCTCCCTGGCCCGAGTAGCCCTGGACATCGCCCTCCAGTCCCGCCCGGCCCACACCCTCGCCAGCCTCCTCACCGCCGCCCTGGACGGAGCCATGACCCCCCGAGAACTCCGCACCATCCTCACCCAAGCAGGCGAAACCTGACCACGGCGCCCGCTGGCGTGACGAACGCCGGTCCCGGGCGGTCCCGAGGTGAGCGTGATCGAGTTCCTGAGGACGTCCCGCGCGTCCGCCGGGTAGTCGGCGTCCAGCGCACGCCTGCGCGAGGTACCCGCGCAGGCGTGCCCCGGCCGGAACGACCATGCGGTCGGATGCGACGCCACGGATGCGTTGAGCCGCGCGCCCTCACCCGCCACCGCGCGGCGTCACTGATTCGTTCTCGCGCCCGCCCGACCGGACCCGCGGCAAGGCGTCGGCAGACCGGGAAGCTGGTCGGCGCACGGTAGACCCGTGCCTGGTTTCCCTTACGCCGCAGAGCAGTCTCGTGATTGCCGAGTTCAGACCGGACACCACGGCGAACTCGCGACCATCGCGGCGGGTACGGCTGCCGCGATGGTCGCGAGTTCGGCGAAGTCAGGCGCTTTGGCCTCGGCGGGTGATCCCACGATGAAGACCATCGTGGCCGAACGCCGCTCTGGCGATGGGCTAGCCCAGGTGCTTCTGGGTGAACTCCCACGCGTCGGCGACGATCGTCGGGAGGTCGGTGCGTTCGGGCTTCCAGCCGAGGTTCGCCATCGCGGCGGCTGAGGAGGCGATGAGGGTTGCCGGGTCGCCTGCTCGGCGGGGGCCGAAGTCGGTGGGGATGGGGTGGCCGGTGACCTCGCGGCAGGTTTCGACCACCTCGCGGTTGGAGAAGCCGGTGCCGCTGCCCAGGTTGTAGATCTGGTGGCGGCCCGCGGCGGCGTGGTCGATGGCCAGGAGGTGGGCGTCGGCGAGGTCGACCACGTGGATGTAGTCGCGGACGCAGGTACCGTCCGGGGTGGGGTAGTCGGCGCCGTTGATGGCGATGCGGTCGCGGCGGGCGGAGGCGACCTGCAGGACGATCGGGATCAGGTGGGTCTCGGTGGTGTGGCGTTCGCCGAAGCGGCCGTAGGCGCCCGCGACGTTGAAGTAGCGCAGGCTCACCGCGGCCAGGCCGTGGGCGGCGGCGTAGGAGGTGATCGCGTGGTCGATCGCCAGCTTCGAGGCGCCGTAGGTGTTGGTCGGGCGGGTCGGGGCGGTCTCCTCGATGGGGACGGACTCCGGCTCGCCGTAGGTGGCGGCGGTGGAGGAGAAGACCAGGCGGGGGGTGCCCGCCTCCTTCATCGCCTCCAGCAGCCGCAGCGAGGTGACCACGTTGCCCTGCCAGTACTTGGCCGGGTCCTGCATCGACTCGCCGACCAGCGACTTCGCCGCGAAGTGCAGCACCCCGTCGAAGCCGTCGGCGAGCAGGTCGGGCGCGGCCTCGGCCAAGTCGGCGTGGACGAAGCGGGCGCCTTCGGGCACCGCGTCCTCGTGGCCGGTGGACAGGTCGTCCACCACGACGACCTCGTGTCCGGCCTCGACCAGCCGCGCGGCGCACACGCTGCCGATGTAGCCCGCCCCGCCCGTCACGAGCAGCTTCACGGTTGCACTCCCAAGATCAGTGGTCGCGTCCCGCGCCCGCTGACGGGGACGCGGCGAACAGGCGCGGCTCGGTCAGCCCGCGCTCGGCGAAGGCCGTGCGCACCCCGGCGCGGACGGAGGCCGAGCGCTCCAGCGGGACCAGCGCGATGGCCGACCCGCCGAAGCCGCCGCCGGTCATCCTCGCACCCAGCGCCCCGGCGGCCAGCGCCGCGTCGACCGCGACGTCCAGCTCCAGGCAGGACACCTCGTAGTCGTCGCGCAGGCTGGCGTGCGAGGCGCTCAGCAGCGGGCCGATGGCGGCCAGCTCGCCCGCCCGCAGCAGCGCGACGGCGCGCAGCACCCGCTCGTTCTCGGTGACGACGTGGCGCACCAGCGGCTTCAGCTCGTCGGGCACCCGGTCGACGTCGGCGGCCACCGCGTCGCGCAGGGCGGGCACGCCCAGCAGGTCGGCGGCGCGCTCACAGCCCTTGCGCCGGTCGCCATAGGCGGAATCGGCCAGCGAGTGCTTGGCGCGGGTATCGATGACGAGCACCTCCATGCCGTGCGCGGGGGCGTCGAACGGCACCTGCTCGCCCGCGCCGGAGCGCACGTCGAGGAACAGCGCGTGCGCGGCGACGCAGCGCAGCGACGCCGTCTGGTCGAGCAGGCCGGTCGGCGCGCCGACGAAGTCGTTCTCCGAGCGCTGCACCCAGCGGGCCACCTCGTCGAGGGTCGGGCCGCCCGCGGCGCCGGGGGAGCGGCCCGCCAGGCCCAGCAGGGCGAGCGCGACCGCGCACTGGAACGCGTGCGAGGACGACAGGCCCGCGCCCGCGGGCACGTCGGCGGTCACCACCAGGTCGGCCCCGCGGGCGACGCCGTGGGAGCGCAGCACCCACGCCACGCCGCTGGGGAACGCCGCCCACCCGGTGACCAGGCCGGGTTCCAGGTCCGCGACGGCGACCGGCCGCGCCACCTGCGGGTGGCCGTCGTCGCCGACGCTGGTCACCGCGAGCATCCCGTCGGTGCGCGGGGAGGCGGCCACGGCGCAGCGGAACGGCAGCGCGAACGGCAGGACGAAACCGTCGCTGTAGTCGGTGTGCTCGCCGATCAGGTTCACCCGGCCGGGGGCTGACCAGACACCTTCGGGGGATCGTCCGTACTGACGGGAGAACGCGGCGGCGGCCCGGTCCGCCTGGGTGGGGAAACCGCCACCCAGGCGAGGACCGCCCGTCACTTCGGCAGCGCCAAGACGGCGTGCAGCACCGCCGAGGAGAAGGTCCCCGTGCCGCCGTCCCCGGTGACCTCGATGGCCGCCCCGTCGCCGCGGGTGGCGGTGACGGCGACCACGTGCCCCGGCACGACGCCCGCGTGCTTGAGCGTGGACATCAGCTCGGAGTCGGGCTGGATGTGCTCGGCGATGCGGCGCACCTCGGCGCTGCCGCCGCCGCGGCGGGCGACCTCGTCCAGGCGCACCAGGCCCGCCTCGACCGGCGGGGCCGGGTCGCCCGCGCCCAGCTCGTCCAGGCCCGGGATCGGGTTGCCGTACGGGGAGGTCGTCGGGTGGCCGAGCAGGGTGACGAGCTTGCGCTCGACGGCCTCGCTCATCACGTGCTCCCAGCGGCAGGCCTCGGCGTGCACCTGCTCCCACTCCAGGCCGATCACGTCGACCAGCAGCCGCTCGGCGAGCCGGTGCTTGCGCATGACGGCGATGGCCAGGGAACGGCCATGATCGGTCAGTTCGAGGTGGCGGTCGCCCGCGACGACGACCAGGCCGTCGCGCTCCATGCGCCCCACGGTCTGGCTGACCGTCGGGCCGCTCTGGCCCAGGCGCTCGGCGATGCGGGCGCGCAGGGGGACGACGCCCTCCTCTTCCAGCTCGTAGATGGTCCGGAGGTACATCTCGGTGGTGTCGATGAGCTCGTTCACGCCTGTCCCCTTCGTCCCCCCACATCTTAATCGTTGTCAGAACAGGCGCGGTCCGCGACCGCCGGCAGGATGGCGGGGTGACACGCAGCCTCGTGAGCCCGGCGGACCTCGCGTCCCGACTGGACGGTCCCACCGCCCCGGTCCTCCTCGACGTCCGCTGGCGCCTCGGCGGCCCGCACGGCCGCCCGGACTACCTGGCCGGCCACCTGCCCGCGGCCGCGTTCGTCGACCTCGACGCCGACCTCGCCGCCCCGCCCGGCGACGGCGGCCGCCACCCGCTGCCCGACCCGGCCGACCTGCAGGCCGCGCTGCGCGCCGCGGGCGTGCGCGAGGACCGCCCGGTGGTCGTCTACGACGCCGACAACGCGATGGCCGCCGCCCGCGCCTGGTGGCTGCTGCGCTGGGCGGGCCACGACCAGGTCGCCGTCCTCGACGGCGGCTACGCCGCGTGGACCGCGGCAGGACTCCCGGTGGCCACCGGCGAGGAGACCCCCGCCCCCGGCGACATCACCGTGCGCCCCGGCGCCATGCCGGTCCTGACCGCCGAGGACGCTGCCGCCCTCCCGGCCAATGGCACCCTCCTCGACGCCCGCGCCCCCGAGCGCTACCGCGGCGAGGTCGAGCCGATGGACCCGCGCGCAGGCCACATCCCCGGCGCGCTCAACGCCCCCTTCGCGGGCAACACCACCGCCGAGGGCCGTTGGCACTCCCCGACCGAGCTGGCCCAGCGGTTCACCGCCCTCGGCGTGAGCGGCGGCGAGATCGGCGCCTACTGCGGCTCCGGCATCACCGCGGCCTCGCTGGTGCTCGCCCTGGAGGTCGCGGGCGTCACCGCCCCGAACGCCCCCGCCGCGCTCTACGCGGGCTCGTGGTCGCACTGGTGCGCCGACGCCGGGCGCCCGGTCGCCACCGGCCCCAACCCCTGACCCCGCGCCGACGGCCGAGGAACCGCCAGGGCACTAGGGTCGGGGCATGGGTGAACGCGCCGCCGTGGTCTGGGACGCCGCATTGCTCGGGTACGACATGGGCGGGGACCACCCGTTCAACCCGATCCGGCTGGAACTGACCATGCGGCTGGCCCGCGCGCTCGGGGTGCTCGACGGGGTCACCCCGCTGCCCCCCGAGCCCGCCGACGACGCCGACCTGGCCCGCGCGCACACCATGGCCTACGTCGACGCCGTCCGCGAGGCGCCGATGGTCGGGTGGGACGTCGGGCATGGCCTCGGCACCGCCGACAACCCGGTGTTCGGCCAGATGCACGCCGCGTCCGCGCTGGTCGTGGGCGGATCGCTGCGGGCGGCGCGGGCGATCGCGAGCGGGTCGGCCGACCGGGCGGTCAGCATCGCGGGCGGGCTGCACCACGCGATGCGCGACCACGCCGCCGGGTTCTGCGTCTACAACGACTGCTCCGTGGCCATCTCCTGGCTGCTGGACAACGGCTTCGACAAGGTCGCCTACATCGACGTCGACGTCCACCACGGCGACGGTGTGCAGGCCGCCTTCTACGACGACCCGCGCGTGCTCACCGTCTCCCTGCACCAGCACCCCGCCACGCTCTGGCCCGGCACCGGCGCGGTCACCGAGCTGGGCGCGGGCGCGGCCCAGGGCACCTCGGTCAACATCCCGCTGCCGCCGGGCACCACCGACCCGGGCTGGCAGCGCGCCTTCCACGCCACCGTGCCCTCGCTGCTGGCCGCGTTCGAGCCACAGGTGCTCGTCACCCAGTGCGGGGTGGACACCCACGCCGAGGACCCGCTGGCCGACCTGTCGCTGTCGGTCGACGGCCACCGCGCCACCTACCTGGCCCTGCGCGACCTGGCCGAGCGCTACGCGGGCGGCAAGTGGCTGGCCACCGGCGGCGGCGGGTACGAGCTGCTGCGGGTCGTGCCGCGCTCCTGGACGCACCTGCTGGCCGCCGTCCTCGACCGCGACCTCGCCCCGGACACGCGCCTGCCCACCGAGTGGCTGAACACCGTGCGCAAGGTCGCCCCGCGCGCGGAACTCCCGCTGACCATGGGCGACGGCGCCGACCCGTCCTTCACCCCGTGGAGCGGCGGCGCCGACGACCGGGTCGACGCGGTGATCCGCGACGTGCGCCGCGCGGTGTTCCCGCTGCACGGCCTCGACCCCGACGACCCCCGCGACTGATGGACCCCTACGACTACCCGCGCCGCTGGGAGGCCGACGTCGTCCTCTCCGACGGCGGCACCGTCCACTTGCGACCCATCGTGCCGTCCGACGCCGACGCGCTGCTCGCCTTCCACGGCAGGCTCTCCGAGCGCACCCGCTACTTCCGCTACTTCGGCCCCTACCCGCGCATCCCCGAGAAGGACCTGCGGCGCTTCAGCACCGTCGACCACCACGACCGCGTCGCCTTCGTCGCCATGCTCGGCGACGACATCATCGCCGTCGGCCGCTACGAGCGGCTGCCCGGCGGCGACTCCGCCGAGGTCGCCTTCGTCGTGGAGGACGCCCACCAGAGCCGCGGGCTCGGCTCGATCCTGCTGGAGCACCTCGCCGCCGCCGCCCGCGAGCGCGGGCTGGCCGGGTTCGAGGCCGAGGTGCTCGCCGAGAACGCCCAGATGGTGCGGGTGTTCCGCGACGCCGGCTACCAGGTCAGCCGCGAGTTCGACGAGGGTGTGCTGCACCTGGAGTTCGCCGTGGACCAGACCGACGCCTCGGTCGCGGTGGCCAGGGCGCGCGAGCAGCGGGCCGAGGCGCGCAGCGTGCACAACCTGCTGCACCCGCGCTCCATCGCGGTGATCGGCGCGTCCACCGACCCGACCAAGATCGGGTACGCGGTGTTCTCGAACCTGCTCGCCGCCGACTTCGCCGGGCCGGTGTTCCCGGTCAACGCCGAGCACCCGTCCGTGCGCGGCGTGCGGGCCTACCCGTCGGTGCTCGACATCCCCGACCCGGTCGACCTCGCGGTGGTGGCCGTGCCCGCCGCCGGGGTGGACGAGGTCATGGACGCCTGCCTGGCCAAGGGGGTCAAGGCGCTCGTCGTGGTGTCCTCCGGCTTCGGCGAGACCGGGCCCGACGGGCGCGGAGCGGAGCGCAGGCTCGTCGACGAGGCGCGCGCGCACGGCATGCGCGTCGTCGGCCCCAACGCGCTCGGCGTGGTCAACCTCGACCCCGCCGTGCGGCTCAACGCCACCCTCGCCCCCACACTGCCCGGCCCCGGCCGCACCGGCTTCTTCTGCCAGTCCGGCGCCCTCGGCACCGCGATCCTGGCCGACGCCGCCGCGCGCGGGCTGGGCCTGTCGACCTTCGTCAGCGCGGGCAACCGCGCCGACGTCTCCGGCAACGACCTGCTCCAGTACTGGGAGACCGACCCGAACACCGACGTCGTGCTGCTCTACCTGGAGTCCTTCGGCAACCCGCGCAAGTTCGCCCGGCTCGCCCGCAGGCTCGGCCGCGGCAAGCCGATCGTGGCGGTGAAGTCCGGGCGCAACGCCGTGCTGCCCGCGCTCGCCGCGACCGGGGTCGCGGTGGACGACGCCAGCGTGCAGGCGCTGTTCGAGCAGGCGGGCGTCATCCGGGTCGAGTCGATCGCCCAGCTCTTCGACACCGCGCTGCTGCTGGCCCACCAGCCGCTGCCCGACGGCGAGCGGGTCGCCGTCGTCGGCAACTCCACCGCGATCGGCGTCCTGGCCGCCGACACCGCGCTGGCCCAGGGCATGCGCCTGGCGGGCGACCCGGTCGACGTCGGCGCGCAGGCCGGGCCGGACGCCTTCGCTGCCGCCGTCGCCGCCGAGCTGGGCCGCGCCGACGTCGACTCGCTGATCGTGGTGTTCGTGCCGCCGCTGGCCATCCCCGGCACGGCCTACGCCGCCGCCCTGCGCGAGGCCGCCGTCGGCGCGCGCAAGCCGATCGTCTCGACCTTCCTCGCCGCCGAGGGCATCCCGGCGTCGCTGGCCGTCCCCGGCCCCGACGGCGCGCCCGGCAAGGGCTCCATCCCCAGCTACCCGAGCCCGGAGCGCGCCGTCCTGGCCCTGTCCAGGGCCACCAACTACGCGCGCTGGCGCACCACCCCGCGCGGGGAGTTCACCCGCCCCGAGGTCGACCGCGACGCCGCGCTCGCCATCGTCGCGCGGGCGCTGGAGGACTCCGGCGGGACCGAGGTCGAGCTGCCCGACGAGCAGGTGCTCGCGCTGCTGGCCGCCTACGGCATCGGCGTCATGCCCTTCCGCGTGGTCTCCGACGCCGCGGCGGCGGTCGGGGCGGCTTCCTCGCTCGGGCTGCCGGTGGTGATGAAGACCGCGAGCAGGCAGTACCGCAGGCGCAGCGACCTCGTCGGCGTCCGGCTCGACCTGACCACCGAGGACGGCATCCGCAACGCCTACGCCGAGCTGCGCGAAGTGTCCGGTGTGGACGAGGTGTACGTGCAGCGCATGGCGCCCAAGGGAACCTCGTGCAGCATCGCACTGCAGGACGACCCGTCGTTCGGCACGCTGGTGTCCTTCGGGCTCGCCGGGCTCATCAGCGACCTGCTCGGCGACCGCGCCTACCGCGCCCTGCCGCTGACCGACGCCGACGCCGCCGCGCTCGTGCGCGCGCCCAAGGCCGCGCCGCTGCTGGCGGGCTACGGCGGCGGCGAGCCCGCCGACCTCGACGCGCTCGCCGAACTGGTGCTGCGCGTGGCCGCGCTCGCCGAGGACGTGCCCGAGGTGCGCGGACTGGAGCTGGAGCCGATCCTGGCCTCGCCCGCGGGCGCCTACGCCACGAGCGGGCGCGTCACCGTCGGGCCGCCGCCGTCGCGCCACGACACCGGGCCGCGCAGGCTGCGGGATCTCAGCACCCGGGTCTGAGCCCACGGCAGCCGGGCGCGGGTCAGGCCACCCGCCAGCGCGCGCCGCCGCGGCGCAGCGCCGAGTACTCCGCCGCCGCGAGGGCCAGCGTCGTGGCCAGGCCGCCGAGGGTGAGCACCAGCCACGTCCCGCGCTCCAGGCCCTTGGTGTCGGCCTCGATGAGCTGGTAGCCGGTCGTCAGCACCACCAGGGCGGCGGCGGTCACCGGGGCCAGCAGCGGGTGGAACACCCCCGACCACAGGCTGGTCCGCAGCGCCCACACCGCGACGGTGATGACGTAGGCGGCGACCCACAGCGCGTAGGCGATCGCCAGGAGGGTGCCCGCGAGGCCGCTCAGCCCGACGACCAGCTTCACCCCGGCCGACTGCCCCTGTGCCCACGTGGTCAGCTCGTCGAGCCTGTGCTGGTTCTGCACGCCCAGGATGATCGGCGCCATCAGCGCGAACGTGGTGACGGCCATCAGCAGGACCCGCTTCACCACCTCCCACCAGCGCAGTCGCACGTCCCGTCCCCGGTTGGCCAGCCGCACGAGGAGCATCAGCACCGGCACCAGGCCCAGCGCGACCACGATGTTGGTGACCGACTTGCCCCACCACTCGTCCTGCACCACCTCCAACGGCGGGCGCGTGCCCCAGCTGACGGCGACGATCGTGGCGATGCCGATGACCGACCGCGCGAAGCCCAGCGCGCCGAGGCGGTCCTCCGGCCAGAACCACCGACGGCTGCGCGCGTGGTCCGGATTCGCCCAGCGCGCCGCCACCCCCGCGGGCCACAGCCTCATTCCCCCACACACCCCATGGACCCTGATGATGTCAGCCGGAACGGTCCAGCGTCAGCCCGATCCCCAGCCCCGCGGGCGCGCTCACCCCCGCGACGTCGACCCCGGCGGGCCGCAGCCCGGCCCGGCGCAGCGCCTCGGCCATCGCCTCCTGGCCCGCCGTCAGCGCGGTGACCAGGTCGTGCGCGGCGACCGCGGTGGCGGTGATCCGCGCCCGCGGGGCGATCCCCAGGCGGCGCGCGGCGCGCTCGTCGCCGATGAGCAGCAGCGCGGCGGCGTCGGCGGGCGGGGGAGAGGTCCCCGCGGTGTGCCGGTGCTCGACGCGGCCGGGCCACGCGCGCGTCGACAGGGCCAGCTCGTCCTGGCCGTCGGCGCCCGCGTCGGTGTAGGCGGGCGGGAGCGCGGCGAGCGTTCCGGCCGTCGTGGCGGGGCGCACCAGCTCGGCGCGCCCGAAGCCGTCGATGGTGGCGCTGAGGTCGGCGGCCACGCCCGGCTCGACCGCCCCGACCCGCCGCACCACGCCGACGTCGGCGCGCAGCGGACCGCTGTCGGCGGCAACCCTGGACACGCTCTGCACCCCACCCGCCACCAGCAGCGGGGCGTCCCCGGCGCGGACGCGGGCCGCCGCGATCGCGACCGCGTCCATGCCCGAGGCGCAGGAGCGGCTCACCACCAGGCCGGGGACCCCGTCGCCCAGCCCGCCAGCAGCGTCGCCGCGCGGGCCGGGTTCGACCCCTGTTCGCCGTGCGGGTGCGCGCAGCCGAGGACCACGTCCTGGGCGAGGCCGTCGGCCAGCTCCGGCGTGCGCGCCGCCAGGGCCCGCAGCAGGCCGGTGACCAGCTCCAACGGGCTCAGGTGGTGCAGCCCGCCGCGCGGGGTGGCCCGGCCGCGGGCGGTGCGGACGTAGTCCAGGACGTACGCCTGGTTCACAAGTCCTCCTTCATGCGCCCTGGCCTGCTCACTTCGACAGTTGTAGTCTCGAAGTTCCGGCGCGGGCAAGTGAGGAGTCCTGAGTGGACGTTGAGGTCCTTGGCAGGGTGCTGAGCACCCTGCCCGACGATGACGACCACCCCTACCGCAGCGGACCATGGCGTCCGCAGGCGGTGGAGCGCTCGGCGGTCGGCCTGGAGGTCGTCGGCGAGCTGCCCGCCGACCTCGACGGCGTCTACCTGCGCAACACCGAGAACCCGGTTCACCCGGCCATCACCAACTATCACCCGTTCGATGGTGACGCACTGGTCCATCTGGTGGGCTTCCGCGACGGTGAGGCGTTCTACCGCAACCGGTTCGTCCGCACCGACGGCTTCCGCGCCGAGCAGGAGGCGGGCCGCTCCTTATGGGCGGGCCTGGCCGAGAAGCCGGAGTCGGCGCTGCGCCCGGACGGCTGGGGCGCCAGGGGCCGGATGAAGGACGCCTCCAGCACCGACATCGTCGTGCACGCCGGGGTGGCCCTGACCAGCTTCTACCAGTGCGGCGAGCTGTACCGCCTCGACCCGATGACCCTGGACGACCTCGGCAAGTCCACTTGGCACGGTGACTTCCCGGCCATGGGCGTCTCGGCTCACCCGAAAGTGGTCGAGGGCACCGGCGAGATGCTGTTCTTCAACTACGGCACCGAGGCCCCCTACCTCAACTACGGCGTCATCGACGCCGATAACCGACTTGTGCACCAGACCCCCGTCGAGCTGCCCGGACCGCGCCTGCCGCACGACATGGCCTACACCGAGAACTACGCCATCCTCAACGACTGCCCGCTGTTCTGGGACCCCGAGGCGCTGCGGCACGGCAAGTACGCCGCCCGCTACCACCGCGACATGCCCATGCGCCTGGGCGTCATCCCGCGCAAGGGCACCGAGGTGCGGTGGTTCGAGGCCGACACCACCTACGTCCTGCACTGGACCAACGCCTACGAGGACGGCGACGAGATCGTCCTCGACGGCTTCTTCCAGGGCAGCCCCGACGGGCGCGGCGCGCCGTTCGGGGGCGACCAGCGCTACGCGCGCATGTTCCGCATGCTCTCCTTCGACGCCATGCAGACCCGGCTGCACCGCTGGCGGCTCAACCTCGCGACCGGGCAGGTCAAGGAGGAGCGGCTCAGCGAGTCGGTCACCGAGTTCGGTATGATCAACCCGGGGTTCGCCGCCAAGCCGTACCGCTACGTGTACGCCTCGACCGGTGCGCCCGGCTGGTTCCTCTTCGACGGCCTGGTCCGCCACGACCTGCGCACCGGCGCCGAAGACGGATACCGCTACGGGCCAGGGGTGTTCGGCAGCGAGGCCGCGTTCGCACCCCGGGCGGGTGCACGCGACGAGGACGACGGGTACCTGATCACGATGACCACGGACATGGCCGAGGACCGCTCGGAGTGCCTGGTGTTCGACGCCGCCCGCGTCGGCGACGGCCCGGTCGCCAGGGTCGCGCTGCCCGAGCGCGTCAGCAGCGGCACGCACAGCACCTGGGCGGCCGGGGAGTCCCTGCCCGGCTGGCGCGCGGGGGCAGAGCTGCCGTGATCCACCCGCCGGACAGCCCGACCACCCTCGGCGAGGGCGGCGACAACGCCATCGCCTGGTCCATCGGCATCACCGCCGACGAGTGGACGCTGCTGATCCTGCGCTACGCCCTCAGTGACGGCGTCACCCGCTTCCAGCAATGGCAGGACCTGCTGCCGATCTCCAGCGCGGTGCTGTCCGACCGGCTCAAGCGCATCTGCGAGGTCGGCATCCTCGAACAGGCCGCCTACACCGACAAGCCGCTGCGCCAGGAGTACCGCCTCACCCCGCGCGGCATCTCGCTGTGGCCGATGATGGCCGCCATCTGCGGCTGGGAGAGCACCTGGGCGCACGGCCAGGCCGAGCCGGTGCCGGTGCTGGTGCACCGCCGCTGCGGCCGCCGCTTCGACCCGCTGATGGCCTGCGCCTGCTGCGGGGAGATGGTCGAGCCCCGCGAGGTGACCGGCCGCTTCGGCCCCAGCGGCTCCTGGCCGCGCTCGGCCCCGAACACCACCATGCGCCGCCGCTCCAGCGGCTCGTCGGCGCTGGGCCCCGGGTTCTTCCCGCAGACCAGGGTCCTGGTCGGCAACCGCTGGTCGGCGGCCATGATGGGCGCGGCCTACCTGGGCGCCCACCGCTTCTCGGAGTTCCAGCGCCGCCTCGGCGCCCCCGCCACCGTCATCGCCGACCGCCTGCGCCGCTTCCAGGCCATCGACGTCCTGCTCCCCACCGGCGAGGAACGCGGAGACCGCTCCTCGTATCACCTGACCGACAAGGGCAGGGCTTTCTTCCCGGTGGTCATGTCCGCCATCGAGTGGGGCCAGCGCTGGTTCCTGGCCCCCGAGGGCCCCGCCGTGATCTTCCAACACCGCGACTCCGACCACCCGTTCTCGGTGCTCCTGCGCTGCTCGGAGTGCTCGGGCGCGCTGGCGGGCCGCGACATCGCGGTACTGCCCGGCTCCGCCATGCAACCCCGCCACGGGGCCATTCCGTCCTGAGCACATGAACCGACGCATCGGCATCCTCGTCGGGACCGCCTTCCTCGCGGTTGCCACGGCCTGCGGCACCCCGCAGACCACGCCCGAGCAGGCACCGGTCCCCCCCGCCCAGTCCGCCCCCGCCGACGACCCGGCGAACCAGCCCGGACGAGTCCCCCCGGCAGGCTCCGACCCGCTCCCCGCCACCCAGATCGAGGCGCAAGCCCTCCCCGAGGGCTACCCGGTCGAAGCCTGGACCGCCGACGGCGGCAAGACGGTCGGCCTCAGCGCCCAGGAGGGCGGCTGCGGCAAGGCCAGCGCCGAAGTCACCTCCCAGGCCGCCGACCAGGTCGTCCTGACCATCGTGGAGACGACCCCGGAGAAGGCCGAGATGTGCACCATGGACATCCGGTTCGTGAAGGTCGCCGTCGAGCTGGACCAGCCGCTTGGGGACCGCGAGGTGGTCCTGAAGTCGGAGCAGCGCAAGTCCTGACCCCTCTCCCCACCGCCTCGTGCCCCGGCCTGTACTGCCCCTGCAGGCCGGGGCACCGCCTTGTCTTGGGGTAGGAGGGCCGACAGAGGCAGGAGAGAGGGAACGGAGAGACGGAGACGAACGGGACCGGGGCAGGGACCGAGCGGGACCTGAAGTAGGGACCGCCGCAGGATCAGGCAAGGCCCGAAACCGGTGCAGTCAATCCACTGAATAGGTTCATCAGTCCGTTCCTGCAACGCGACCGCCGTCCAGTACCGTCCTCCACTCATGAAGCGTTCCCTGATCCCCGCCGCGCTGCTGGTCCTGCTGGCCACCGCAGCCTGCGGCGCCCAGCAGGCGGGCGGCACCCCGGAGATCCCGGTCGGTGACGCCTCGTCCGCACCCCCGTCCCTCACCATGCCCCCCAAGCCCACGCTCGACCCTCCCACCGAGCCGGTCGACCCGCCCAAGCCCGTCATCACCACCGGTCCGTCGGGGGTCGTGGTTCCGCCGGGGTTGGAGGTCCTCCCGCCCGAGCGGGTCGACGCGAAGGCGTTGCCCGCCGATCAGTACCCCGAGCGGCGGGTCTGGGTGTCCCAGGATGACCGGTCCGTGCAGTTCTTCGCGATGGCGCCGGATCCGTGCACGATCATGGAAGCCACCGTCGAGTCCGCCGACGCGGCCAGGGTGACCCTGGCGATCGCGCCGATGGCGCAGCCGCAGGGCGGTCCGGAGGGGCAGGTCTGCGCGACCGTCGTGACCCCCATGCCGGTCTCGGTCGCGCTCCCGGACGCGCTGGGAGACCGTCAGGTTGTCCTCACCCTGGGCTAATCAGGATGTGATCGTCGTCACGTCACAGGCAACCTGAATCCGCCTGGAACGTCCGATATGGCCACTGAGTCGCCCCTGCGGGCTGGTGTCCGCGGGGGCGGTGTCACGCCTGGTCACGACCGATATCACCTGATCGGACGATCCCGTTCGACGGGACCTAGCACACGCTGCGTAGCCGGAGTCGGCGAATCACTCGCCGGCTAGCTGCGAAAATGGCGT
Source organism: Actinokineospora guangxiensis (assembly GCF_042657845.1). Lineage (NCBI taxonomy): Bacteria > Bacillati > Actinomycetota > Actinomycetes > Pseudonocardiales > Pseudonocardiaceae > Actinokineospora > Actinokineospora guangxiensis. Next base: position 353,239 of record NZ_JBHSKF010000004.1, read on the forward strand.
AGGTCACATCAACGTTTGCCTAACCGGGGAACGCTCGGTTAGCGTCTCGGCGTTCGTCACGGTTCGGTAACGAGCGTGTGGACGGCGGGTTCCCCCGCCTGCCGCCCACCCGGGATCCCCCGCCCGGTGCTCGTCCGGACCTCCCCGAGACGGAAGGCACCAACCCATGCCCAGCGAGGGCCACAGTCCCAGCCCGGCGCCACGCGCCGGGGGCAGGCACCGCAAGAAATCCGCGTTCCCCACCGGCCACCTGGTGGCCACCGTCGCCGCGGCGGGCGTCGTCGTCGCCGTCGGCGCACCCCTCCTGAACGCCCTTGAGGTCGAGCAGGCGGGGTCCCCCATCCCCGACGTGCTCCCCATGTCGTTCAGCACGGACACGGCCCCGCAGGCCGTCAGCGCATTCCCCTCCCTGGTCCCCGCCGCCGCGCGGATGGCCGTCCCCGAACTGGACCGGGTCGAGCGCGCCGACGCCGTCCGCGAGCGCCAGCGCAAGGCCGCCGAGGCCGAGAGGGCCCGCGTCGCCGAGCAGAAGCGCAAGAAGGCCGAAGCCGAGGCGGCCCGCAAGGCCGAGGCCGAGGCCGCCAAGAAGGAGGCCGCGCGCAAGAAGGCGCTGTCCTCGCAGGGCTGGGTCAAGCCCGCCGTCGGCACCTTCACCTCCGGCTTCGGCGCCCGCTGGGGCACCACGCACTACGGCGTCGACATCGCCAACTCCATCGGCACCCCGATCCGCGCGGCCGCCTCCGGCACCGTGATCGAGTCCGGCCCGGCCAGCGGTTTCGGGCTGTGGGTGCGCGTGCAGCACAACGACGGCTCCATCACCGTCTACGGCCACATCAACGAGTCGCTGGTGTCCGAGGGCCAGAAGGTGGCCGCGGGCGAGCAGATCGCGACGATGGGCAACCGCGGCCAGTCGACCGGGCCGCACCTGCACTTCGAGGTGTGGGTCGACGGCGGCCGCAAGGTCAACCCGGTCTCCTGGATGGCAGAGCGCGGCGCTCCGCTGACCTGAGACGGCGAACGGCCCCCCACCCGGAGAACCGCGGATGGGGGCCGTTCGCGTCCAGTCAGCGCCGGAAGGAGATCTGCAGCGTCGGCTGCGTGGTGCCCGCGAAGAAGTCGTTGCCCTTGTCGTCCACCACGACGAAGGCCGGGAAGTCCTCGACCTCGATGCGCCAGACCGCCTCCATGCCCAGCTCCGCGTACTCCAGGACGTCGACCTTCTTGATGCAGTCCTGGGCCAGTCGCGCCGCCGGGCCGCCGATCGAGCCGAGGTAGAAGCCGCCGTGCGCCGCGCAGGAGTCGGTGACCTGCTTGGAGCGGTTGCCCTTGGCCAGCATGACCATGGAGCCGCCCGCCGCCTGGAACTGCTCGACGTAGGAGTCCATGCGGCCCGCGGTCGTCGGGCCGAAGGAGCCGGAGGCGTAGCCGTCGGGGGTCTTGGCCGGGCCCGCGTAGTAGACGGGGTGGTCGCGCAGGTACTGCGGCATCGGCTCGCCCGCGTCCAGCCGCTCCTTGATCTTGGCGTGGGCGATGTCGCGGGCGACGACCAGCGGGCCCGACAGCGACAGCCTGGTCTTCACCGGCAGCTTCGACAGCGTCTCGCGGATCTCGGCCATCGGCCGGGTCAGGTCGACCTTCACGACCTCGTCGGAGAGGTCCTCGCCCTGCACGTCGGGCAGGAAGCGGGCCGGGTCGCGCTCCAGCTGCTCCAGGAAGACCCCCTCGGGGGTGATCTTGGCCTTGGCCTGCCGGTCGGCCGAGCAGCTGACCGCGATGCCCACCGGGCAGGACGCGCCGTGCCGGGGCAGCCGGATGACGCGCACGTCGTGGCAGAAGTACTTGCCGCCGAACTGCGCGCCGATGCCGAACTCGCGGGTCATCGCCAGCACCTGCTGCTCCAGGTCGACGTCGCGGAAGGCGTGGCCGAGCGCGGAGCCCTCGGTGGGCAGGGTGTCGAGGTAGCGGGCCGAGGCCAGCTTGGCGACCTTGAGGTTCTGCTCGGCCGAGAGTCCGCCGACGACCACGGCCAGGTGATACGGCGGGCACGCCGCGGTGCCGAGGCCGCGCAGCTTCTCGTCCAGGAAGGAGGCCAGGCGCTTCGGGTTCAGCACGGCCTTGGTCTCCTGGTACAGGAAGGTCTTGTTGGCCGACCCGCCGCCCTTGGCCATGAAGAGGAACTCGTAGACCGGGTCGGTGCCCGGCTTGGTGTGGATGTCGATCTGGGCGGGCAGGTTCGTGCCGGTGTTCTTCTCGTCCCAGAAGGTGACCGGCGCCATCTGCGAGTAGCGCAGGTTCAGCTCCTGGTAGGCCTCGAACACGCCGCGGGAGAGCGCCTGCTCGTCGGTCCCGCCGGTCAGCACGCTCTCGGTGCGCTTGCCCATGATGATCGCGGTGCCGGTGTCCTGGCACATGGGCAGCACGCCGCCCGCGGAGATGCAGGCGTTGCGCAGCAGGTCCATGGCGACGAACCGGTCGTTGCCGGAGGCCTCGGGGTCATCGACGATCGCGCGCAGCTGAGTCAGGTGCGAGGTGCGCAGCAGGTGCTGGATGTCCTTGATCGCCTCTTTGGCGAGCGCGGTGACCGCCTCGGGCTCGATCTGCAGGAACCGCCGCCCCGCCGCCTCCACGACCCGCACGCCGTCCTGGCTGACCAGCCGGTACTCCGTCGTGGTGTCCGGCCCGAGCGGAAGGACGTCGGTGTAGTCGAAATCCGTGGCGGTGGTCTTGGCGGTGGTCCTGGTGGTGGTCACGGTGCAGCGGCTCCCTTGCGCGCGTCCGGGGAATGTCCCTGAACGTACCTCGTGGCCGGTGCGGCGAGGCCGGGGGAGCGGTGTGATCTGCGGATCGTCAGAGCCCGGAAAGCCGGAAGGCCGGGGCGGCCCCCGGCCGCCCCGACCTCCCGTCGCGACGAGGCGGACCCGAAGGCCCGACTCGCGAAGCTTCTCCAGCGTTGCGCTGCAGGTAGACAGTGCACGTGAGCCCAGTCACATGTCAACGCGTCTATATGAGTGACGGAACAGCCCCCGAAAGGGTTGCTCGCGACGACCGGATTTCTTGCAGGCAGCCGCGGGGGCCGGAACGGCTCCCGGCCCCCGTCGGCGGCTCAGCTCGCGTAGGCGCGCAGCTTCTCGGCGCGCTCGCCCTGGCGCAGCTTGGACATGACCTCGCGCTCGATCTGGCGGACCCGCTCGCGGGAGAGGCCGAAGCGCTTGCCGATCTGGTCCAGCGTCCGGGGCTGGCCGTCGTCAAGGCCGTAGCGCAGGCGGATGACCGACTGCTCGCGCTCGTCGAGGGTGCCCAGCACGCGGCGCATGTCCTCCTGCAGGAGGCCGGAGATGACCACGGTCTCGGCGTCGGTGGCCTCGCCGTCCTCGATGAAGTCGCCCAGCGGGGCGTCCTCCTCGGCGCCGACGGGCATGTCCAGGCTCACCGGGTCGCGGGCGTGGTCGAGCAGGTCGGAGACCTTCTCCGGGGCGATGCCCGCCTCGCCCGCCAGCTCCTCGGTGGTCGCCTCGCGGCCGAGGCGCTGGTGCAGGTCGCGCTTGATCCTGGCGAGCTTGTTGACCTGCTCGACCAGGTGGACGGGCAGGCGGATGGTGCGGCCCTGGTCGGCCATCCCCCGGGTGATCGCCTGGCGGATCCACCAGGTGGCGTACGTGGAGAACTTGAAGCCCTTGGTGTAGTCGAACTTCTCCACCGCGCGGATCAGGCCCAGGTTGCCCTCCTGGATCAGGTCGAGCAGCGGCATCCCGCGGCCGGTGTAGCGCTTGGCCAGCGAGACCACGAGCCGCAGGTTCGCCTCCAGCAGGTGGTTCTTGGCCTGGTGGCCGTCGCGGACCAGTGCGCGCAGCTCGCCCCTGCGGGCGGCGCCGGGGTCGGTGGTGTCGAGCATGTGCTGCGCGAAGACCCCCGCCTCGATGCGCTTGGCCAGCTCCACCTCCTCCTCGGCGCTGAGCAGCGCGGTGCGGCCGATCCCGTTCAAGTACACGCGGACCAAGTCGGCCGCAGGCCCCTGAGCGTCGAGGTCGGCCTCGAAGGCGGTTGCCGACTGGCGCTGGTGCGGGATCGTCATGGTGCTCCTCCCCCTGTCGCGGTGGTTCTGACACTCCCAACGTGCCGCGGTGGGTTTTCGTTCCCGCCGCTGATGTGATGACGCTCCCCGCGACCTGGGGGTTGTTGGCTTTCAGCTGAGGTTTCGCTGAGAATCCGCGACCGTCCACCCGGGACAGGAGAAACCGGGCACTCCGTCGCGTCACACCTCCACGAGAACCGTGAAGGGTCCGTCGTTCACGCTCTCGACCGCCATCGCGGCGCCGAAGCGCCCGGTCTCGACCACCGCGCCGCGCGCCCGCAGCGCGGCCACCACCGCCTCGACCAACGGCTCGGCCGACTCGGGCCGGGCGGCCTCGGTCCACGACGGCCTGCGCCCCTTGCGCGTGGACCCGTAGAGGGTGAACTGGCTCACCACGAGCAGCGGGGACCCCGTCGTGGCGCAGGACTGCTCGTCGCGCAGCACCCGCAGCTCGTGCAGCTTGCGCGCCATCACGTCCGCTTTGTCCGGGCCGTCGTCGACGTGGACGCCGAGTAGGACGAGCAGACCGGGCTCATCGATCCGGCCGACGACCTCGTCGGCGACGACAACAGAGGCCCGCGTGACCCGGGCGACGACCGCTCTCACGGTCGCATGCTCACACGCGGGCGACCAGGTGGAAGTAGCGGGCGGTCCGCGCGTACTCGGCGCGGGCGGACATGGCCAGCTCCAACTCGACCACCTTGGCGAAGGACTCGGGGTCGGCCAGCTCCTCGACGGGCAGGTAGCCGGCGACGCAGCACACCCCGTAGTAGCCGGCCACCGGTGTGCCCACGGCCGACAGGTCCGCGCGCACCTCCTCGACCGTGCACGTGGTGAGGGGGCCGTCCAGCTCGCGCAGCGCGCGCTCGGGGTCGTGGCGCTTCAGCGCGGCGTAGAGCGGTGTCGAGACCGGGTTGGGGGCCAGCACCGACAGCAGCCCGCCCTCGCGCACCGGCGCGGCCAGCGCGCGCAGCAGGGCGAGGCGGTCGTCGGCGAAGTGGACGAGGTTGTGGCAGAGCGCGATGTCGAAGTCGTGCTCGCCGAACAGCTCGGGGGCGTCCTCGGCGGTGGCCTGCACCACGTGCACCCGGTCGGCGACGCCGTGCTCCTCGGCGTGCGCCTTCGCCGAGAAGAGCATCGCGCCCGCCGGGTCGAGCACCGTGACCTCGTGCCCGGCGAGGGCCAGCCGCACCGCTTCGGTGCCCCCGCCGCCCGCGACGTCGAGGACCCGCTGCGGCCCGCCGGCGTGGCGGAGCAGGTTCGCCTCCGTCACCCGGTGGCGCAGCCGCACCCCTGGCGCGTCCGGGCGCGGCAGCGGCGCCCGCGGTCTCGTCTCGACCGAATCGAGCGTCATGACCTCGTTTCTACCGGGATCGGGGTGATTCCCCATGCATCTCCACCCGGATGGCGCATCTTCGGCTGTGGAGTGGGAACATGGTGTGCGGAGGTGGTGTCGTGAAGCATCCCGAACGGGACGACACCGCGGTGCTGATCACCGAGGCCGAACCCTCGTACGAAGACCAGTTCGCCGCGCGCAAGCGCAAGTACATGATCATGATGTCGCTGCGGCTGCCCTGCCTGCTGCTGGCCGGCATCTTCCACGAGACCTGGTGGCTCGCCCTCGGCTTCGTCGCGCTGTCCATCCCGCTGCCGTGGGTGGCGGTGCTCATCGCCAACGACCGCCCGCCGCGCAGGGCCGAGACGGTCAACCGCTACCAGCGCGACGTCGGTCAGATCGAGGCCGGTCCCCGGCAGGTCATCGAGGGCTGAGCGGCTGCGCGCCGACCCGGCTCACGGCCTCGGCGCCCGCCGCGACACCCGCCAGCAGCGCGGACTCCGGGTCCGCGCCGCTGAGCCACGCGCCGAGCACACCCGCGTCGAAGGCGTCGCCCGCACCCGTGGTGTCGACGCACTCCGCAGCCGCGGCGGGCACCCGCACCTCGCCGCCCGCGTCGATCCAGCGCGCGCCCTCCGCGCCCGCGGTCACGGCCACCGCGCGCACCGACCCGAGCAGGTCGGCCGGGTCGCCGATGGCGGCCAGCTCGTCGGCGTTCGGCAGCAGCAGGTCCACCCCGCGCACCCACTCGAGGAACGCCGCCGGGTCCTCGATGAGGGCCGCGGCCTGCGGGTCGACCGAGGTGGTCAGCCCCGCGGCGCGGGCGGCGGCCAGCGCGTGCAGGCCCGCCGGGCGGGAGGACGCGTCGAGTAGGACGTAGCCGGACAGGTGCAGGTGGGCCGCCCCGGGGAGCACGTCGGGGGACAGGTCGGCGGGGGAGAGGCGGGCGTTGGCCCCGCGCGCGGGGAGCATGCTGCGCTGGCCCTCGGGATCGACCAGGACCACCACGCAGCCCGTGGCCGCGGCCGGGTCCTCGGTGAACGCGCACCGCACGCCACGCGCGCCCAGCTCGGCGCGCACCTGAGCGGCGGCCGCGTCCGCGCCGACCCTGGCCACCAGCGTGACCTCGACGCCGAGGTGGGCCAGCCAGGCCGCGGTGTTCGCGCCCGCGCCGCCGGGGGTCAGCGCGATGGCCGCCCGGGTGTCCTGGCCGTGCCGCACCGGCCCGTCCGGCCGCGCGACGACGTCCAGCGCCGTGTCCCCGACCACCACGACCCTCGGCGCCGCCCCTGGTGGAAACCCGCCCATCAGCACTCCCGACAAACCCGCTGCGCCGCCCGGCGCGATGCGGTAGAAAGCTACCCGGCCCGGCGTCGCGGGCCGTCCCCCACCACCACGCCGAGGAGGCCATCGCCGTGCCGCGCGCGTCGTGGGCAATGGTCAGGGCCGGTTTCCGCCGATACGCCACCTACCGGCAGGCGACCATCGCCGGGACGGTCACCAACACCGTGTTCGGCTTCCTGCGCTGCTACATCCTGCTGTCCGTCGCCGCCGCCGCGGGCGGCACGCTGCGCGGCTACGACGCCGAGCAGCTGGTCACCTACGTCTGGGTCGGGCAGGGCATGCTCGCCGCCGTCAGCTTCTGGACGCCGCTGGACATCGCCGAGCGGGTGCGCACCGGCGACGTCGTGACCGACCTGTTCCGGCCAGTGAATCCGATGTGGACTTACCTGTGCACCGACCTCGGCCGGGTCGGTTTCGCCCTGCTCATCCGGTTCACCGCGCCGTTCGCGGCCGGGCTGGTGTTCTTCGAGATGTACCTGCCGCAGCGTCCGCACACCTACCTGCTCGCCGCTGTCTCGCTCGTGGCCGCCGCTTTCGTCGGCTTCGCCGGGCGCTACCTCGTGGGACTGAGTGCCTTCTGGCTGATGGACACCCGGGGCGCCATGGCCGCCTGGGGCGTGCTGGCCACCGTCGGCAGCGGCCTGTACTTCCCGCTCGCCGTGCTGCCCGAGTGGCTGCGGGTGGTGCTCTGGGTGGGCACGCCGTTCCCGTCGCTGCTGCAGGCCACCGCCGACATCGTCGTCGCGCGGGGGGACGCCGCGCTCATCCTGGGCGGGCAGATCGCCTGGGCGATCGGGCTGCTGGCGCTGTGCGGGCTGGTGCAGCGCCGCGCGACCGGGAGGCTGGTGGTCCAGGGTGGGTGACCGGCGCGTCTACTGGCAGATCGTGAAGGCGCAGGTGCGCAGCCAGACGCAGTACCGCACGTCGTTCACCGTCGACCTGGTCTTCAGCACCGTCATCGCCGGGCTGGACATCGCCACGGTCTTCATCCTGTTCTCCGTCACCGGGGGCCTTGGCGGGTTCGGCGGACAGGCGGTGCTGCTGATCGCGGGCCTGGCCTCGCTGGCCTTCGCGCTGGCCGACCTGACCTTCGGCAACGCCGAGCGGCTGCGGGAACTGGTGCGCAGCGGGGCTTTCGACGCGCTGCTGCTGCGTCCGCTGTCCGCGCTCGGGCAGCTCTTGGCGAGCAACGTCGCCCCGCGCAAGTTCGGCCGCATCGTGCAGGGCCTGGTCGTCTACGGCATCGGGCTGGCCGTCTCGGACATCCAGTGGAGCGCGGCGAAGGTCGGTCTGGCCGTCATCGCCCCGGTCGCGGCGTGCGTGCTGTTCGGGTGCCTGTTCGTCATCGGCGCCACGATCGCCTTCTGGTGGGTGGAGTCCGGCGAGGTCGCCAACTCCGTCACCTACGGCGGCCGCGACTACACCTCCTACCCGCTGACCATGTACGGGGAGAGCGCCTTCTCCCGGATCTTCTCCTTCGGCATCGGGCTCGCCTTCGTGGCCTACCTGCCCGCGCTGGCGCTGCTGGACGTGCCCGACCCGCTCGGCACGCCCGACTGGCTGCGCTGGTGCTCGCCGCTGACCGCCGCCGTCGCCGCCGTCCTCGCCGCCGCCGCGTGGCGCGTCGGCGTCCGCCACTACCGGAGCACGGGATCGTGATCATCGAAGCGTCAGGGCTGCGCAAGGACTTCACCGTCCGCCGCAAGGCGGGCAGGCTGCGCAGAGAGAAGCACGTCGTGTCCGCGGTGGACGGTGTCGACCTCGCCGTCGCGCGCGGGGAGCTGCTGGGCTACATCGGGCCCAACGGCGCGGGCAAGTCGACCACGCTGAAGATGCTCACCGGCGTGCTCACGCCCAGCGCGGGCGCGGTCAGCGTGTGCGGGCTGGAGCCGGTGCCGCGGCGCACCACGCTCGCCCGGCGCATCGGCGTGGTGTTCGGGCAGCGCTCGCAGCTGTGGTGGGACCTGCCGCTGGCCGAGTCGTTCAGCCTGCTGCGCCACATCTACCGGGTGCCCGCCGCCGACCACGCCGCCCGGCTCCGGCGCTGCACCGCGCTGCTGGGCCTGGACGAGTTCGCCGAGACCCCGGTCCGCCAGCTCTCCCTCGGCCAGCGCATGCGCGGCGAGCTGACCGCCGCGCTGCTGCACGGCCCGGAGGTCCTCTTCCTGGACGAGCCCACCATCGGCCTCGACGTGCTCAGCAAGCAGGCCGTCCGCGGATTCCTCGCCGAGGTGCACGAGGCGGGCGAGGCCACGATCGTGCTCACCACCCACGACCTCGCCGACATCGAGAAGCTCTGCAAACGGCTGGTCGTCATCGACCACGGCCGCGTCGTCCACGACGGCACTCTGGACGAACTGCACTCCCGCTACGGCTCCCGCCGCGAGATCGTCGCCGACCTCGACGCCGTGTGGCCGGGGGTGGAGCTGCCGGGCGCGCACGTCACCGCCGTGGAGAACGACGGCAGGCGCGTGCGGCTGGCCCTGACCGGCGCGGCGGCGGGCGAGGTCGTCGCCGCCCTCGCCCAGGCCGTGCCGCTGCGCGACCTGTCGGTCCAGGAACCGGAGATCGACGACGTCATCGCCCGCCTGTACCGCGGTTAGGTCGACCGTGCCAGTTCACGCGGACAAGGAAGGTCGTTCGCATCGCGCGAGCGGTACGGGTGATCCGGATCTAGCCCGCCAGCGCGATCGCCACCTCGGCGGCCACCCGCGTGTTGTCGGCCACCAGTTCGACGTTCGACTCCAGGCTCACGCCCTCGCTGGCGGTGTGGAAGTGCTCCAGCAGCACCGGGGTCACGTCCTTGCCGCGCACACCGCGCTCGCGCAGCAGGGCCATCCCGCCGGTGAGCAGGCGCTCGTGCAGCTCGGCGTCCATCTCGTGCTCGGCGGGCACCGGGTTGACCAGCAGCACGCCGCTGGAGGACAGCTCGGCGTGCGCGGCGATGACGGCGGCGGCCTCGGCGGGGGTGTCCACCCGCCACGGCACGGTGAAGGCGGACTCGCGCCGGTAGAAGGCGGGGAAGCGGTCGGTGCGGTATCCCAGGACCGGCACCGAGCGGGTCTCCAGCACTTCGACGGTGGCGGCGATGTTCAGCACCGACTTCACCCCCGAGCAGACGACGGTGACCGGGGTGGAGGCCAGCACGTCCAGGTCGGCCGAGACGTCCCAGGCCTGCTCGCCGGGCATGCCCAGGTGCACGCCGCCCAGGCCGCCGGTGGCGAAGACGCCGATGCCCGCCCGCTCGGCCAGCGCCGCGGTGCTGGCCACCGTCGTCGCGCCGTCGCGGCGCAGCGCCGCCGCCGCGCCGAGGTCGCGCAGCGACAGCTTGGCCAGCCCGCCCCCGCACACCCTGGCCAGCTGGTCGGCGTCGAGGCCGACCCTGGCGACGCCGTCCAGCACGGCGATGGTCGCCGGAACCGCGCCCGCGTCCCGCACGACGCGCTCCAACCGGACCCCGACCTCGTGGTTTCGGCCCGCGGGCAGGCCGTGGGCCAGCAGGGTGCTCTCCAGGGCGACCACAGGGCGGCCGTCGGCCACCGCGGCGGCGACCTCGGCGGACAGTTCGATGCTCACGACCGGCATCATCGGGCACCGGGCCGACTCCGGCAGCACGTGGGGCATCATGGTGGGGTGAGCGCACCGACCCAGACCCTCCCCGAGGTCGACACCCGTCCGGAGGGCACCGAGACCACCGGCGACGACACGCCGAAGATGTTCCACTACGTCCGCAAGGACAAGGTCGTGGAGAGCGCGGTCATGGGGACCATGGTCGTCGCCCTCTGCGGCGAGGTCTTCCCCGTGACCAAGTCGGCGAAGCCCGGCTCCCCGGTCTGCCCGGACTGCAAGAAGATCTACGAGCGGATGAAGGCCTAGGACCGTTCCTCGGCCCGCTTCGGCCTGCGCGGGTTCTCGGCCCTCGGTTCCCGCTGAGGGCTGTCCGGCTTGCTCTCCGGCAGCGGGGTCCCCTCCACGGGGACGCCCGCGCCGTTGACGGGCCCCTGCTCGGACGCGCCGCCCTCGGTCTCCCACGCGCGGACGGACTCCTCCGAGCGCCTGCGCTCATTCGCCCTGTCCATCTCCAGCCGCCGCCACTTGCGGCGCTGCCGCTTGGTCATCCTCGCGGGCCACATGTCCTGGATCGCGGCGTTGAAGTAGGCGCCGATGGTGATCGCCAGGCCGATGAAGAAGGCGAACAGCAGGAACGCGATCGGCGTGGCCAGCGCGCCGTAGGTGTAGCCGGTCGTGGTGATCCACGAGATGTAGAGGCGCAGGCCGATGCTGGAGAGCAGGAAGACGGCCATCGCCAGGGCGGCGCCGGGCAGCCCGCGGTGCCAGGGCAGCTTCCTGGGCAGGGCGACCTTGTAGAGGGTGGCCAGGGCCAGCACCAGGATGATCCCGATCGCCGGGTAGTAGGCGATGTCCAGCCAGGCCGAGATCGTCGGCCGCCAGGACGTGGGGAAGAAGTTCGGCAGGATGTCCGGTCCCAGCGCCAGCACCGGCAGCCCGACCAGCAGGATCGCCAGGCTCGCCATGTACAGCAGCAGGGCGAACACCCGCTGCCACACGTCGCCGCGCACCCCGTACTGGCCGTGCGCGACGCAGATGGCGTCGACGAACGACGACATGGCCGACGAGCCCGCCCACAGCGAGATGAGGAAGCCGACGGAGACGATCTCGCCGCGGCCGACGGTGAGGATGTCCGACACCGTCGGCTGGATGATCTGGGTCACGACGCTCTCGCTGAACGCCGTGCGCGAGATCTCGATGATGTCGGCCTCGACGGCCCTGGTGACGTCCTGGCCGAGCCAGTCGGCGACGAAGCCGAGCATGCCGAGCAGCCCGAGCAGCAGCGGGGGCAGTGACAGCACCTGCCAGAACGCGGCCTCGGCAGCCTCGGAGAACAGGTTGCCGTTCCACGCCTTGGACAGGGTGAGCCGCGCGAGGCCGGGGCGCTTCGCGGGCGTGCCTTGGGTGTCGTCCTGGGTGGTCATTTCGGTGACAAGCATGTCCCATCGGCGGCGGTTCGGCCCGACCGACGGGCAAAGTCCGCTCCGCGTGTCCGAACGGGCCCGGGTACTCTCGTGGTTGCCCTCGTCGGTCTCCGCTGAGGGCGTTGTCGTGTCCGGGGGTGTGAGAGGGGCGGTCGGGGAGTGACCCAGGCGGAAGCGGAACTGGACGTCGCGGCGGTGCCTGCCGCCCGTCCGCTGCGCGCCTGGCAGCGGCGCGCGCTGACCAAGTACCTGACCCGCAGGCCGAAGGACTTCCTCGCGGTGGCGACGCCGGGCGCGGGCAAGACCGTCTTCGGCCTGCGCATCGCCAGCGAGCTGCTGGCCGACCGCACAGTCGAGCGGATCGTGATCGTCGCCCCGACCGAGCACCTCAAGCACCAGTGGGCCCAGTCGGCGGCCATGGCGGGCATCCCCATCGACTCCCGCTTCACCAACTCCATGGGCGCCACCTCCCGCGACTTCCGCGGCGTCGCGGTCACCTACGCCCAGGTCGCCGCCCACCCCGCCCTGCACCGGGTGCGCACCGAGCAGTTCAAGACCCTGGTCATCCTGGACGAGATCCACCACGGCGGCGACGCCAAGAGCTGGGGCGACGCGATCCGCGAGGCCTTCACCCCGGCCGTGCGCCGCCTGGCCCTGACCGGCACCCCCTTCCGCTCGGACGACTCCCCGATCCCGTTCGTCGACTACGAGCCCGACGGCAGCGGCTTCCTGCGCAGCCGCGCCGACCACACCTACGGCTACTCCGACGCCCTGCGCGACAGCGTCGTCCGCCCGGTGATCTTCCTGGCCTACTCCGGCGAGGCGTCCTGGCGCACCAGCGCGGGCGAGGAGTTCACCGCCCGCCTGGGCGAACCCATGACCGCCGAGCAGACGGCCCGCGCCTGGCGCACCGCCCTTGACCCGACCGGCGAGTGGATCCCGTCGGTCCTGGGCGCCGCCGACCTGCGCCTCACCCAGGTCCGCCAGCACGTCCCGGACGCGGGCGGCCTGGTGATCGCCTCCGACCAGGAGTCCGCCCGCGCCTACGCCAAGATCCTGGAGTTGACCACCGGCGAACCCCCCACGGTCGTGCTGTCCGACGACCCCAAGGCCTCCGGCCGCATCGCGGAGTTCTCCGAGGGAACCTCCCGCTGGCTGGTCGCGGTCCGCATGGTCTCCGAAGGCGTGGACGTCCCCCGCCTGTCGGTCGGCGTCTACGCGACCTCGGCATCGACCCCGCTGTTCTTCGCCCAGGCCATCGGCCGCTACGTGCGAGTCCGGCAGCCGGGGGAGACGGCCAGCATCTTCCTCCCGTCGGTGCCCGTCCTGCTGGACCTGGCCAGCCAACTGGAAGCCGAGCGCGACCACGTCCTCGGCAAACCCCACCGCGAGAACGACGGCTGGGAAGACGGCCTGCTCGCCGACGCCAACCGCACCAAGGACGAACTCGGCGACGAGGAGAAGGCCTTCACGTCACTGGGCGCCTCAGCCGAGCTGGACCAGGTCATCTACGACGGCTCATCGTTCGGGACGGCGGCGTTCTCGGGATCGGATGAGGAGCAGGAGTACCTGGGCCTGCCGGGCCTGCTGGAACCCGACCAGGTCCGCGCTCTGCTGCGCAAACGCCAGGACTCCCAGGTGGCGGCCCGCTCGAAGTCCGCCGCGGAGGCGCCTCCCCCGGCGGCCCCGGTGGCTCGTCCGCAGAGCGTCGGCGAGCGCCTGGCGACGTTGCGGAAGGAACTGAACGCGCTGATCGGCATGGCCCACCACCGGACCGGCAAGTCCCACGGATCGCTGCACAACGAACTCCGCAGGGTCTGTGGCGGCCCGCCTACGGCGATGGCCACCGTGGAACAGCTGGAAGAGCGAATTGCCACTTTGCGCTCTTGGTAAAGGCGCTACAAGAATCCTCGCATTGTATTCCAGGTCCTCCAGCTACCGTCGACCCGCTAATGTGACACGCCCCCGCTCAACTGCCCATCGGACCAGCCGCTCACTCGCGGATCCGGGGCCCGGCGGGGTGTTCCTGTGCTGGTTGGGGGCCGGGGTTGGGGGGTGTGTCCGATGGGGTGGAGTGATTTCTGCAGCGCCCCCTTCTCTCCCCGCGGAAATCACTCCACCCCATCGGACATTTGGCAGGGGCGCGTTGTGATGGGTGGGTGGTGGTGTTGAGTTGTTTTGGGTTCTGGTTGCGAGTGGGGTGAGGTTGGGCAAGGAGGGGAAGGTTGTGGCGGAGGCTGGGGCGTGGCGGAGGTGGGGGAGCTTGTAGCGGCAGGTCGTGGCGGAGGTGGAGGGGGCTTGCGGTGGAGGGTTGGGGTTGGAGGCGCAGGGCGGCTGATGGAAGCCGGTAGGGCAACTCCTTTCGGCAACGCAGTCGCTACGCAGAGTCAGCACATTGCGCCAAAGTTCCGGGACCGTTGCCAAAACGTGTCCGCCCAACCGGGTCTGAATCGAATCAGTACCGTTTGCCGAACCGGGTCGCCCGGCATATGTTGTGCCGCACAACATTTCACCCGACGGCGCCTGGGCCCGGCAGCGGCGGGTACCCATCGTGAAAGGGACTTCCGATGCGCAGCAAGACTCTTGCGCTGGTGGCGGCGGGGCTTGGGCTTTCGTTGGCCATGACGGCGTGTGGGGCCAACCAGTCCAGCAACCCGCCCGCGGGGGGTGGGCAGAGCGAGACGCAGGCACCGGCCGGTGACGGGATCAAGGTCGGGGTGATCCTGCCCGAGACCGCGTCCTCGGCGCGCTGGGAGGGCTTTGACAAGCCCATGATCGAAGAGGCGATGAAGGCCCAGGGCCTCGACGCCGACGTGCAGAACGCGCAGGGTGACGTGCAGAAGTTCACGACCCTCGCCGACAGCATGATCAGCCAGGGCGTCAAGGTGCTCGTCATCGCCTCGATCAACAGCGAGGTCGGCTCCTCCGTGGCCGCGAAGGCCAAGGCGCGGGGCATTCCCACCATCGACTACGACCGCCTCAACCTCGGTGGCTCCTCCGACTACTACGTGTCCTTCGACAACGTGAAGGTCGGCGAGCTGCAGGGGCAGGGCCTGGTCGACGCCCTCGGTGACAAGAAGGGCGCGCAGGTCATCATGATCGAGGGCGCCCCCACCGACAACAACGCCACCCTCTTCGCCAACGGGCAGAAGAACATTCTCAAGCCCAAGTTCGAGTCCGGCGACCTCAAGCTGGTCCGCGAGCAGGCGATCGACAACTGGGACAACCAGAAGGGCGGCACGACCTTCGAGCAGATCCTGACCGCCAACGGCGGGAAGGTCGACGGCGTCGTCGCCGCGAACGACGGTCTGGCGGGCGCGGTCATCAACGTGCTGCGCAAGAGCGGGCTCAACGGCAAGGTCCCGGTCACCGGTCAGGACGCCACCCCGGACGGCCTGATGGCCATCCTGCGCGGCGACCAGTACATGACCGTGTTCAAGCCGATCAAGCAGGAGGCCGAGGCCACCGCCAAGCTGGCCGCCGCGCTGGCCAAGGGCGACACCGCGGGCGCCGACGCGCTCGCCGGCCAGAGCAGCGACGACCCCAAGGGCAACCGCAAGGTCAAGTCGGTCCTGCTGGAGCCGGTGCTGGTCACCAAGGAGAACGTGAAGGACGTCGTGGACCAGGGCTACGTCCCGGCCGCCGACATCTGCGGCGGCGAGCTCGCCTCCGTCTGCTCCGAGCTCGGCATCAGCTAGTCCGCACCAGCAACCGCCCCCCGGCGCAGCGCCCCGACGCGCGCCGGGGGGCGGCCCCTGAGGAGAACCGGCCATGAGCGACCCGATCCTTGAGATCACCGGGCTCAACAAGAGCTTCGGCCCCGTCCACGTGCTGCACGACGTGGACTTCACCGTCCGGGCTGGCGAGGTCACCGCGCTCGTCGGTGACAACGGCGCGGGCAAGTCCACCCTGGTCAAGTGCGTGGCGGGCATCCACCCGATGGACAGCGGCCACGTGCGCTTCGCCGGCGACGAGGTGACCATCCACGGCCCGCGCGACGCCGCCCAGCTGGGCATCGAGGTCGTCTACCAGGACCTCGCGCTGGCCGACAACCTCGACATCGTGCAGAACATGTTCCTCGGCCGCGAGCGCGGCGGGGCCTGGCTGCTCGACGAGGCCGACATGGAGCGCGCCGCGCGGGAGACCCTGGCGTCGCTGTCGGTGCGCACCGTCAAGTCCGTGCGCACCCCCGTCTCGTCGCTGTCGGGCGGTCAGCGCCAGACCGTGGCCATCGCCAAGGCCGTGCTCTGGGACAGCAAGGTCGTCCTGCTGGACGAGCCCACCGCCGCGCTCGGCGTCGCGCAGACCCGGCAGGTGCTCGACCTGGTGCGCAGGCTCGCCGAGCAGGGCCTCGGCGTTGTCCTCATCAGCCACAACATGGCTGACGTCTTCGAGGTCGCCGACCGCATCGCCACCCTCTACCTCGGCCGCATGGTCGCCGAGGTCCCGACCAGGGACGTCACCCACTCCCAGGTCGTCGAGCTGATCACCGCGGGCCGCTCGGGGGACCTGGGCCTGGCCCGCCCCGAATCCGCGACCGTCTGAGCCGGAGCCATCCCACATGTCTGAAACCCCCGTGGCCGCCAAGGAAGGCGCCATCTCCGACTTCGGCATCGACACCACGAAGCAGTCCACCGGCGAAGCCGTGCGCGACTACTTCGCCCGGCTGCGCGGCGGCGAGCTCGGCTCGCTGCCCGCCGTGCTGGGCCTCGCCGTGCTCGTGGTCGCCTTCGCGGTGATGTCGGACTACTTCCTCACCCTCGACAACGTCGCCAACCTGCTCGCCCAGGGCGCGGGCAAGATGATCATCGCCATGGGGCTGGTGTTCGTCCTGCTCCTCGGCGAGATCGACCTGTCGGCAGGCACCGCCTCCGGCGTGTGCGCGGCGGTGATGGCGATGCACTACGTGCGCTCGGGCAACCTGCTCGGCGGCATGGGCGACGCCGTCTTCTACGTCTTCGTCGGCGGCATGATCGCCGCCATCGCGCTCGCCGTGCTCATGCGCATCTGGGCGGGCGCGGGATTCGCCGCGATCGCCGCGGCCATCGCGCTCGTCGGCGCGCCGCCGAACCCGTGGATCGAGATGCTGCTGGCGCTCTCGGTCGGCGCGGCGATCGGCGTGATCACCGGCTTCCTGGTCTCCAAGATCGGCATGCCGTCGTTCGTGGTGACGCTGGCGCTGTTCATCACCTGGCAGGGCGTCATCCTGCAGTTCATCGGCGAGGGCGGCGTGTTCGGCATCGGCACCCAGCCGACGCTGTTCGCCGTGGCCAACGGCAACCTCCCGGTGTGGGGCAGCTGGGTGCTGTTCCTCGTCGCCGTCGGCGGGTACGCCGCCGTCGTGCTGGGCGAGCACTTCCTGCGCTCCAGCCGCGGCCTGGTCACCCCGCCCACCCCGGTGGTCGCGGCCAAGGTCGCCGCCGTCGCGGTGATCGGCGCCCTCGCCACCTGGGCGCTGTGCCTGAACCGCTCGCCCAACGACCTCGTGGTCATCGAGGGCGTGCCCTACGTCGTGCCGATCGTGCTCGCGCTGCTGGTCATCGGCACCTACGTGCTCAACCGCACCCGCTACGGCCGCCACATCTACGCCGTCGGCGGCAACGCCGAGGCCGCGCGCCGCGCGGGCATCAATGTGAGCAAGATCCGGGCCAGCGTCTTCGTTGTCGCCTCCTCCGCCGCCGCCCTCGGTGCGATCGTGTACTCGTCCAAGGTCGGCTCGGTCGACCCGCAGGCGGGCGGGCTCAACACCCTGCTGTTCGCCGTCGGCGCGGCCGTCATCGGCGGCACGTCACTCTTCGGCGGGCGCGGCAAGGTCGTGCACGCGGTCATCGGCGGGCTCGTGCTGGCCACGGTGGAGAACGGTCTGGGCCTGCTGTCGCAGCCCGCGGCCGTCGTCAACATCGTGACCGGGCTCGTACTGTTGCTCGCGGCGACCGTGGACGCGCTGTCCCGCAGGCGGGCGGCGGTCGCGAGCAGGTAGCAGGAGGATCAGGACGTGACCAGCACACCGACGGCGGGCGCGCGACCCGACGAGGTGCGCAGGCACAACCGCACCGCCCTGCTGCGCAGGCTCCACATCGAGGGCCCCACCACGCGCGCCGAACTGGCCACCGAGCTGGGGCTCAACCGCAGCACCATCAAGGCCCTGGTCGACGGCCTCGCCGAGACCGGGATCGTCGAGGAGCGGGTGCCCCGCGCGCGGTCCGGCGCGGGGCGGCCCTCCCTGCTGGTGCTGCCGCAGCCGCTGGCCGCGGTGGTGCTCGCCGTCGACATCAAGGTCGAGCACGTCGCCATGGCCCTGGTCGGCCTCGGCGGGGAGATGCTCGGCCGCAACAGCTGGAACCTGCGCGGCCGGGCCCGCGAGCCCGACGAGGTCATCACCCACGTGATCGAGTCGGCCAGGGTGCTGGCCGACGAGCTGCACGCGCGGATGATCGCGGTGGGCGTCTCGGTGCCCGGAGTGGTGCGCCGCTCCGACGGCTTCGTGCACGAGGCGCCGAACCTCGGCTGGACCGAGGTGGCCCTCGGCGACCGGCTCGGCGCGGCCCTGGGCATGCCGATCCGCATCGGCAACGACGCCGAGATCGCCGCCCTCGCCGAGCACCTGCGCGGTGTGGCCCGCGGGGCCAAGGACGCGGTCTACGTCTCGGCCGACATCGGCGTGGGCGCGGGTGTCATCTCCGACGGCTCGACCCTGCGCGGCACGCTGGGCTACATCGGCGAGCTGGGGCACATGGTGGTCAACCCGTCGGGGCGCCGCTGCCACTGCGGCGCGCGGGGCTGCTGGGAGACCGAGGTCGGCGAGCTGGCCCTGTGCCGCGCGCTGGAGCTGCCCGAGGGCTCGCCGCGCGGGGCCGTCGTCGCCGAGCTGCGCGCCCTGGCCGCCGAGCCCGCGGAGGCCGACCGCAAGCTGGCCGAGTTCGGCGAGTGGCTGGTGCTGGGGCTGGGCAACATCGTCAACGCGTTCAGCCCCGAGCTGGTGGTGCTGGGCGATCTGTTCACTTCGCTGCCGGTGCGGCTGGTGACCCGGGTCGGCGACGAGGTCGGCAGGCGCAGCCTGGTCAGCAGGGCCATCGGCGGCACCCGCATCCTGTCCTCGACGATGGGCGCGGACTCCAAGCTCGTCGGGGCGGCGGAGCTGGCTTTCGAGCCGGTGCTGGACACGGTCTGATCAGCGCCGTGACCGGCCGGCTGTCAGGCGGTCGGGGGACCCTGGAAGGCGGATGGGCGGCACCCGTGTCCGGATGCCGCCCATCGGTGGACGAAGGAAAGAGGCTTCTCAGCCCTCGATCTGCGCTGCCATCTCGCGCAGGCGCTCGGAGTGCGCGCGGGCGTGGTGGTTGCAGAACAGGAGCTCGCCCCCGGAGGGGAGAACGGCGCGGACCTTGGCGGCCGCACCGCACCTGTCGCAACGGTCGACAGCGGTCAGCTCGGGGCGGGTGAGCGTCGTGGTCGTCATGGGAAATCTCCCTCCGTCCCGGCACCGGGTGGCTCCGGTGCCCTTCGGCGCGGGTCCGGTTGCCGCCGTGCCCGCACATCTACTCTTACAGACGCGCGGGCGAATGGCAGTGTTCCCAATGCCTGGAATTCGCTGAGTCACGGTTGCTTAACGCACAGGCGCTGAGCCGCGTAAGCCCAGGTCCTGGCAAAACTACGCACCGCTACCATGATCAGGTAATGGGAACGATGACCTGCGTTCACCACGGGCGAACGGTGGTCGAGCACACAATCGACTGGTCAATCACCCGGTTGCCGACTTGACCCGACCCGCCGGATCGCGGTCAGCAGCGGTCCGCTGACGGCGGTCGCCGCCGCCCCCCACGTGACCGCGGCGAGCACGTCCCACAGCGACCCCCAGGTGTCGGCGGTGACGTACAGGGCCGCGAATCCGCTCCACAGGGCCACCACGGCCGCGACGACGGCCGCCGCCGCGTCGCGCACCACCATCGCGGTCTTCCCGGTCCCGGCGACGATGTCGCCGATGCCGTCGAACACCGCCCGCACGACGTCGAACGCCTTTCCGGGCAGTGCCATCTCCCGCACGCCCAGCTCGCCCCGGGGGAGAGGGCCGACCTCCACCAGGCGGTCCACCAGCGCGGTCGTCTCGGCGACATCGGCGCGCAGCCCGGCCACCTCCGTCGGGCGTTCGAGCCTGCCGAGCGCAGCGACGAGCTGGTTGAGGCGCAGCCGGGCCTCGTGCCGGGCCCGGGAGCGGGGCGCGGTCTCGGCGACGACCCCGCGCATCCGCTCCAGGTCGGCCACCAGGGCGAGCAGCGCCGGGATGGCGGCGGTGTCGGCGACCAGGTCGGCGAGGGCGGCGGCGGTGAGGTCTGGCGGTGGGTCCAGCAGCGCGGCGAAGCGCTCGGCCATGCCGGGGAACCGGGTGGCGAGAGCGGGGCCGTTCGCCGCCAAGGCCCGCGCGCCGTCCTCGTAGGGGCCGGTGAGCGCGGCAGCCTCGCGCAGGCGCTTGGTGTCGGTGTCGACGGCGGTGAGGCGGTCGGCGTGGCGGCCCTCGGGCCAGGGAAGCAGCCTGCGCGGGAGCTTCGGCCGGGTGTCCGCCAGCTCGTCGGTGAGCTTCCGCTTCGCCACCGAGACCCGGTCCCGGAGCGGGCCGTCGCCAGGCTCCTGAATGGCTCTGATGGCGTTCCTGCGCCCGTTGTAGGGGCTGCGGTCGGCGGCGTAGGTGGTCCCCGCGATGGCGGCGACGATGCCCGCGAGCAGCCAGCCCAGCGCCGCCACGACCGACGACGACACCCCGACGGAAACCGCGAGCTTCTTGTCGCCGAACTCCAGCGTGCCCGCGTACTCGCCGGTGCCCAGCGACGGCCACCCCGACGGCACCCCCGACAGGTCCAGCACCAGCGCGCCGCCCGCGCAGCGGGCCGTCACGGTCGCCGTGTCGTGCCCGGAGACGACCGGCGCGCTGCGCTCAGCCCCGTCCGGGCACGCCGTCGACGGCACCCGCCCCGGCAGCGGCCGCGCGTCGGAACTGGGTAGCAACGGCGCCCAGTCGACCTCCCACGACTCGACCGACGGCACGATTGCCGCGGCCTCCGCGGCCCGCACCGTGATCGGCCTGCGCACCGCCACCTGATCCGCGGTCGCGACGAAGTATCCGGAGATCGCCTCGGTCGGAGCCGCGCCGACGAGGTCGAGCGAGAGCCACACGTCCCCGCCGGGCCCCACCTCCACCGCCGAGACCACCGAGTCCCCTTGCCGGACCTCGATCCCCACCTCGCTGCGGTCCGCCGAGCGAGCCGTCGCCGCGACCCCGACCGACAGCGCCCGCCCCGTGGTGTTGAGCAGCCGCACCGGCTCCGGCTCCCCGCTCAGCACCACCGGAGTCCCCGCGTCCACCACCTCCACCGGGGCGGCGGTCTGGGCTCCCGCGAGCGGGACCCCCACCAGGAACAGCACAGCGGCGACGGCGAGCGCGCGCATGGGCACCTCCAGCGGGTTGCCCCCACGACATCGCCCGCCACCGGCCTGCCGCTACGCCCCGCCCCCGAACCGAGACGCGCGGAAGGGCCGCCCCGACGGGACGGCCCTTCCGGTGAACAGCGGTCGCTCTACTCCAGGTAGTCGCGCAGGACCTGCGAGCGCGACGGGTGGCGCAGCTTCGACATGGTCTTGGACTCGATCTGGCGGATGCGCTCGCGGGTGACGCCGTAGACCTGGCCGATCTCGTCCAGGGTGCGCGGCTGGCCGTCGGTGAGGCCGAAGCGCAGGCGGACGACGCCTGCCTCGCGCTCGGACAGCGTCGCCAGGACCGACTGGAGCTGGTCCTGCAGCAGCGTGAACGACACCGCGTCCACGGCCACGACGGCCTCGGAGTCCTCGATGAAGTCGCCGAGCTGGCTGTCGCCCTCGTCGCCGATGGTCTGGTCGAGCGAGATGGGCTCCCGGGCGTACTGCTGGATCTCCAGCACCTTCTCCGGGGTGATGTCCATCTCCTTGGCCAGCTCCTCCGGGGTGGGCTCGCGGCCCAGGTCCTGGAGCAGCTCGCGCTGGATGCGGCCGAGCTTGTTGATGACCTCGACCATGTGCACCGGGATGCGGATGGTGCGGGCCTGGTCGGCCATCGCGCGGGTGATCGCCTGGCGGATCCACCAGGTGGCGTAGGTGGAGAACTTGTAGCCCTTGGTGTAGTCGAACTTCTCCACCGCGCGGATCAGGCCCAGGTTGCCCTCCTGGATCAGGTCCAGGAACGCCATGCCGCGTCCGGTGTAGCGCTTGGCCAGCGAGACCACGAGGCGGAGGTTGGCCTCCAGCAGGTGGTTCTTGGCGCGCTCGCCGTCGCGGACGATCCAGCGCAGGTCGCGCCGCATCTGCGGCTGGAGCTTCTCGTTCTCGTCCTCGGCCTTGCGCACGCGCTCGGCGGCGTAGAGCCCGGCCTCGATGCGCTTGGCGAGCTCCACCTCCTCCTCGGCGTTGAGCAGGGCGACCTTGCCGATCTGCTTGAGGTAGGCGCGGACCGAGTCGGCCGAGGCGGTGAGCTCGGCGTCCTTGCGGGCCTGGCGGAGGGCCTCGGACTCCTCTTCGTCCCAGACGAAGTCGCCGTCCTTGGTCTCCTTCTCCTCTTCCTTGACCTCGACCGCGTCGACGGTCTCGTCGACCGGGTCGACCTCCACCTCTTCGAGGTCGGAGAGGTCAGGGTTGTCGGAGCCTTCGAGCTCCTCGGGCTCATCGCCGTCGGCGCCGTCCCCGGCCTTCTTGGCGCTGCCCTTGGCCGCGGTCTTGGGGCCCGCCGCCTTCTTGGTCGTCGCCCGGGGCTTGGCGGCCTTCTTCGCCGTCGTCGCTGTGCCAGCGGCGTCCTGCGGCTCCTCGTCGGAAGCCGGTGCGCCCTTGGTCGTCTTGGCGGTGCTCGCCGACGCCGTCGAGCGCCGGGTTGCGGTTCGTGCGGCTGCCACGTACGCCCTTTCAGAACGGTCCATCGCGACGATCCCAGGCGAAAAGAGCTGATCACGCCTGGTCTCGGTCGGAGTTCGGGGAGAGCCCTTCGGGAGGGCCGCGTTCCATTGTAGCGACGCATCCGGCGGGTGAGGGACGAGCCGACCCCCTCGGCACGTCCGCGGCGGGGGCGGCGGCTCGGCCCGCCCCCGCCGCGGACGGGGCTACCCGCTGACGGACACCGCGGCATCCGCGCTGGTCGGAGCCGCTTCAACGGCCGCGGCGGCAGCGCCGACGATGCCCGCGGCGTTGCGCAGTTCGGCCGCGACGACCTTCGTGCGCACGTCCAGCATGGGAATCCACTTCTCCGCC
Source organism: Actinokineospora guangxiensis (assembly GCF_042657845.1). Taxonomy (NCBI): domain Bacteria; kingdom Bacillati; phylum Actinomycetota; class Actinomycetes; order Pseudonocardiales; family Pseudonocardiaceae; genus Actinokineospora; species Actinokineospora guangxiensis. The sequence goes on from NZ_JBHSKF010000004.1 coordinate 376,247, forward strand.
TTCTTGCTGACCCCGCCGCCCACGATCACCAGGTCGGGCCAGATCAGGTTCTCCAGGACCGAGATGTAGCGCGAGACCCGCGGTGCCCACTCCTCCCAGGACAGGCCTTCCTCCTCCTTCACCGAGGCCGCGGCCCGGGTCTCGGCGTCGTGGCCGTCGACCTCCAGGTGGCCGAACTCGGTGTTGGGCACGAGCTTGCCGTCGAGGAACAGCGCGGTGCCGATGCCGGTGCCGAAGGTCAGCAGCACGACGACGCCCGACTGGTCGCCCGGCCAGCCGTAGCGGATCTCGGCCATGCCCGCGGCGTCGGCGTCGTTGAGCACGACCACGTCCTGGGGCCGCCTGCCGAGCCGCTCGGCGAACAGCGCGGCGGCGTCGGTGCCGATCCACGCCTTGTCGATGTTCGCCGCGGTCTGGGCCACCCCGTGCTTGACGACGGCGGGCAGCGTGACGCCGACCGGGCCGTCCCAGCCGAAGTCGGCGACGATCCCGGCGACCACGTCGGCCACCGCGTCCGGCGTCGAGGGCTGCGGGGTGTCGACGCGGACCCGGTCGCCGACGAGCTGGCCCGCCGCGAGGTCGACCACGCCGCCCTTGATGCCGGAGCCGCCGACATCCACTCCGAAGCCGCGGGCTGGTGCTGCCATCAGCGCGGGTCCCTTCTAATCGATTCAGAACCACTTTTCCGCAGAGGTTAGCCGCTGGGATGCGTCTGTGGTCCGATAGCCGGGTGGGTATCACGGAACAGGACCTCGCCGACATCGCGTTGACAGTCGCCGACGAGGCCGCCCAGCTCGCGCGGACCGTGCGCGCCGAGGCCGTCCGCGACGTCGCCACCAAGTCGACGGTGACCGACGTCGTCACCGCGGGGGACACCGCGGCCGAGGAGCTGATCAAAGCCCGGCTGGCCGAGCTGCGCCCCGGCGACGCCGTGTACGGCGAGGAGACCGGCGGCGCGCTCGGTGACGGCGTCACCTGGCTGGTCGACCCGATCGACGGCACGGTGAACTACCTCTACGGGCACCCGTCGCACTGCGTGTCGATCGCCGCGCAGGTCGGCGGCAGGTCGGTGGCGGGCGCGGTCGTGGAGCCGGTGAGCGGGCGGCGGTGGAGCGCCGCGCGCGGGCACGGGGCCTGGCTGGACGGGGTTCGCCTGTCGGTCTCGGCGCCCGCGTCGCTGGAGTTGACCCTGCTGGCCACCGGCTTCGCCTACGACCGCGACCGCAGGCTCGCGCACGCCGCGGTGGTGGCCGAGCTGCTGGGCGTGGTCCGCGACATCCGCCGGGGCGGGTCGGCGGCGCTGGACCTGTGCGCGGTGGCCGCGGGCTGGGTCGACGCCTACGTGGAGAGCTGGCTGTCGCCGTGGGACTGGGCGGCCGGGGCGCTCATCGCCGAAGAGGCGGGCGCGGTCGTGCGGCTGCCCGGCGAGCACGGCCTCGGTGACTCGGCGGTCTTCGCCGCGGCCCCGGCCATCGCCGACGACCTGGCGCGCGCGTGCGCCGACGCCGGAATGGGCGCGGAGCGCCGAGGCGGATGAGTCGCCTGGACCAGGCGCCCTAGCAGCGGACGTCGCGGGCGGCGGTCAGCAGGTCGGCGGAGAGCTTCGGGCCCTTGCCGTTGGCCTGTAGGCCGCCCTGCTGGTCGGGGTTGCTCTTGGCCCACTGGGCGAGCTGCTCCAGGGCCTTGCGGCCCTCCGGGCGCGGGCTCAAGTGGTCGAAGCGCTGCCCGACGGCGAAGTCGACGGTGGCGTCCTGCCGGTCGTCGCGGATCAGCTCGGCGCACGGGACCATCAGGCTCAGCGTCCTGGCCGCGGACACGCCTTGGGCGCCGAAGCGGATCTGGCCGTGGCAGGCCAGCGCGCCCTCCGGGTACAGCTGGTCGTTGTCGGGGTCGGCCAGCTTCGAGAAACCCTGCTCGCGCAGCGCCTCGGTGACCGAGGTCGCCTGCCGGTTCTGGCCGCTGGCGTTGAGCACCCGGACGAGGGCGTTGCGCGCGGGAGCCGGAGCGGTGCCGTCGAGCGCGTCCTGCGGCAGCACCTCGCCGAGCGGGGCCACCACGTCCTTGAGGGCCTCGGCGGGCACCGGGGACGGCGGGCACGCCCGCGCGTCGGCCTGGTTCTTGTCGACGCCGTTGAGGACCTGCATCCACACCACGCCCGCGGCGATCGCCAGGACGCCCAGGAAGGCCAGCGCGGGCAAGGGCCGCCGCTTGCGGTAGCGCGGTGCCGCCGCCACCCTTCTCACGCCTTGCCCGGACACGTCCCGGCCCTCCTCGACTGCCCCATGCGGCCCACCCCCGGATTGGCGCCAACGCTGCTGCTCAGCCTATTCGGTCTCAAGATCGTCATGTCATTCGGCCACCCCGGTGCAACGCTCCTGTGACAATCGGCGGCCACCAGGGCCGCCTCATCGCCGCGAGCGATGATCCGATGGCGTACAGTGACGCTCCATCGAGATCGCACCACGCGGACGAGGCGGCGGCAACACCATCCCACCCAGGCGGGTGGTGTTCGGGTCCCACCGAAGTACGGCCGGCAAACCCGCGGTTGCCAATCCGATGCATGCGCCCCGGAGGGATGGGCTACCCTCTGCGCGCTTCCCGCACCACACCGCCGCTGCCGAATCGATCCCGAAAGATCCGGCGGGCCGGTGGTGCGGGGAGACGACCGTCACGATGGCGGCCGGGCACAAAACGCGGCGCTGGAACGTTGTCCAGCGACACGACTTACGTCCTGAAGGACCGCAGGGGTGAAGGAAGATGGCGACCGACTACGACGCACCACGCCGCAGCGAGGCCGATGACCTCGCCGAGGACTCTCTCGAGGAGCTCAAGGCGCGGCGAAACGAGACGCAATCCGGCGTCGTCGATGTCGACGAGTCGGACACTGCGGAAAGCTACGAGCTGCCAGGCGCGGACCTGTCGGCCCTGTCCGGCGAGGACCTGACGGTCCGCGTCGTACCCAAGCAGGCCGACGAGTTTACGTGCTCCAAGTGCTTCCTCGTGCACCACCGCAGCAGGCTCTCCGAGGAGAACGGCGGGCTCTACGTCTGCCGCGACTGCGCGTGAGCCACCGCCCGCCCGGAGCGCGGCTAGCCCTTCTTGAGGGCGGCGACCACGCGCTCGGGGTGGCGGGTGCTGAACAGCCAGTAGGGGGTGGGGTCGGCGGGATCGTCGACCCTGACCCTGACCAGCGGCCCGACCCAGCCCTTGTGCAGCAGGTACGCGGCCGGGTCCAGGTTGGGGCCGAGCGCCGCGCGCTTGCCGGTCTTGGGGAACACCTCGACCTCGCCGACGAACTCCAGCGGCAGCCGCGCGTCGCCGACGCGCAGCTCGCCGTCCTCGACGGCCACCCGGGTGCGCCCGGCCCGCCAGATCATCAGCAGGGCGAGCGGCAGAAGCACGACGTAGGGCAGCCACGCCCGCACGCCGGGGTAGCCCATGTGCACCTCGGCGGCCAGCAGGCCTGCGGCGATGAGCGGCAGCGGCCACCAGTACCAGGTCACGTAGAGGCGCTCGGCGTGCGCCGTGCGCACGGTGCTCGGGGTCTGTCCCACGGCACCAGGGTAGTCTCGCCGGTCGTGTCCAGCGTCGAGGTCCTGCTCACCCGGCTCGATCCGGGTGTCCCGCTGCCCGGTTACGCCCGTCCCGGCGACGCCGGGGCCGACCTGGTGACCACCTCGGACGTGGTCATCGAGCCGGGGGAGCGGGTGGTGGTCGGCACGGGCGTGGCGATCGCGCTGCCGCCCGGCCACGCGGGCTTCGTGCACCCCAGGTCCGGCCTGGCCGCCCGCACGGGCCTCAGCGTCGTCAACACCCCGGGGACGATCGACGAGGGCTACCGGGGCGAGATCAGGGTGTGCCTGGTCAACCACGACCCGCGTACCCCGATCTCGCTGCGCCGGGGCGATCGCATCGCCCAGCTGGTTGTGCAGCGGGTCGAGCACGCGGTATTCCGGGAGGTGCCCGCGCTCGGTGCGACCGAGCGCGGCGCGGGTGGCTACGGCTCGACCGGCGGGCACGCGGTGCTCGCGGCAGGCCAGGGGACGGAGGAGTAGGTGGCACTGTTCGGCCGCAAGAAGCGCGAGGAGCCCGCGCCGGTCGTCGAGGAGGTCGATGAGCCGACCCCCGTCGAGGTGGCCGACCTCTCCGAGGGCCCCCACGACGCCCAGGACGCGCCCGAGGACGACCTGCCCAGGCTCGACCTCGGCTCCGTACGCTTCCCCGTCCCCGACGGCGCCCAGCTCCAGGTCGAGATGGACCCGTCGGGCCCGGTCCGCGCGGTCCACATCCTGACCCAGATCGGCCAGCTCACCGTCACCGCCTACGCCGCCCCCCGCTCGGGCGGCCTGTGGCGCGAGATCTGCGGCGAACTGGCCGACCAGCTCCGCACCGACGGAGCCCAGGTGCACAGCACGGTCGGCGACTGGGGCCAGGAGCTGGCCGCCTCGACCGGCGAGGCCGCGCTGCGCTTCGTCGGCGTGGACGGCCCCCGCTGGATGCTGCGCGGTGTCGTGGCCGGTCCCCCCGAGCTGGCCGACCACAGCGCCAAAGCCCTCCGCGAGCTGCTGCGCCGCACGGTGGTCGACCGGGGCACCTCCCCGATGCCGGTGCGCACCCCGCTCCCGCTGGAGCTGCCGCCCGCCATCGCCCAGCACATCGCCGCCGCCCAAGAGGGCCAGGGCCAGGGCTAGCTGTGATGTCCAGGGACGGTGTTCCGGTGTGAGGGGTGACGGCCTGTCGTGAAGACAGGTGAAGGCCTCTGGTTGTGAAGTGGAGCTGTCGGGGACCGCTTCGACCGGGTCACCGGTGACATCACATCTGAAACACGGCCTAGCCCTCGGCCGAGCGCAGGTAGGCGAGCACCACCGCCCTGCCAAGGGATTCCACGTCCGCGCGCATCGTCTCGATGCGCAGGGAGCGCAGGACGCCGCGCGGCAGCGCCGCCGCCCACGCCTGGGCCACGGGCAGCGGGTGGATGGGGTCGTCGGTGAAGGCGGCCACGCCCGCGGGGACGTCCAGGGCCGCCAGGTCCGCCAGCTCCGGCGCCGGGTACGCCGCGGCGGCCTCCAGCGAGTCGGCGAGGCCGTCGCCGTGGCGGGTCCAGGCGCGGGTCAGCTCGGCGGCGAGCCAGGCGGGCACGCCGCGCACCGCCGAGGCGAGCGCCGCGGGCAGGCCGCGGGCGCGGACGTCGGCGGCGCTGTAGCGGGCGGCGAGGGAGGCCGGGGCGTCCGCGGGTGCGCCTGACCAGGCAGGCAGCGCCAGCAGCACCCCGGCGCACCGTCCCGGATTCCGCACCGCCCACAGCGCCGCGACGTGCGCGCCGAAGGACACGCCGCCCGCGATCACCGGACCGCGTTCCGCTGCGCGGTCCAGCGCGGCCAGGTAGGCTTCGGCGAGGCCGGCCCCGGGGACGGGCGCGGGCATCTCCAGGCGCACACCCAGCGCGGACGTCGGCGCTTCCAGGGCGGACCGGACGAACACCTCGTCCGACCCGGTACCCGGGAGCAGCACGGCTGTCGGCTGCTGGGTCACACTGACGCCCTTTTCCTTGTTCCTCCGGTACCCCACGCGGTTACGCTGATTGTGCACGGGTCGTGCAGTCGGGGCCGACCCCACCACAGAGCGGATCCACCATGGGCATGAAGGGGGACGGGGCGTGGCACCGCCTCGTCAAACGGTTGACCACCGACGTCGCCGAACTCGACGCCGACGACCTCTCCACGCAATCCGCGGCGCAGGGCGCCAAGCGCGCGTGCGACTGCGCCTCCGGTGACGAGGTGACGCTCTGCGGCAGGCTGCGCAGCGTGGAACTCTCGCCGAAGGACGCGGTCGCGACCGTGGAGGCCGAGCTGTTCGACGGCACCGACGGCGTCACGCTGGTCTGGCTCGGCAGGCGGCGCATCCCCGGCATCGAGACCGGCCGCACCGTGAAGGCGCGGGGTAGGATCGCTGTTCGCGACGGTCGGAAAGTTCTGTACAACCCGTACTACGAGCTGCTGGCCACTACCTGACCCGCGAAGGACCCATGACGAATCCCCAGCCCGCCGACCCCAAGACCCCGGCGGACGAGGAGCGCCAGGAGACCCTGCTCGAGCAGATGGGCGGCATCAGCGGCCTGATCTACTCCAGCGTCCCCGTCGTGGTGTTCGTGCTGGCCAACGCCTTCTTCGGGCTCAACCCGGCCATCTGGGCCGCGCTGGGCGCCGCCGCGCTGATCACCGTGCTGCGCGTGGTGCGCAAGGAGCCGCTGCAGCCGGCGATCTCCGGGTTCTTCGGCGTGGGCATCGCGGTGTTCATCGCCTACCAGACCGGCGACGCGAAGGGGTTCTTCCTCTTCGGCATCTGGACCGCGCTCGTCTACGGCGGCGTGTTCCTGGTGTCGATCATCATCCGCAGGCCGCTGGTCGGCGTGGTGTGGTCGCTGCTCAACGGCCTCGGCCAGAGCTGGCGGCAGGACCCGGTCGCCCGGCGGGCCTACGACCTGGCCACGCTCACGTTCGTCGCGGTGTTCGCCGCCCGGTTCATCGTGCAGAAGTGGCTCTACGACGAGGACCTGACCGGTTGGCTGGCGTTTGCCAAGCTCGCCATGGGGTACCCGCTTTTCGCGATCGCCCTCGCCGTGACGGTGTGGGCGGTGCGCAAGTCGACCGCGCGCCAGAAGGAGCGGGAAGCGGCCGAGGAGTCCGACGCCGACGTCGAGGCCCGTCTCCGGGAGAAGTACTCCGACCCCGCCTGAGGCGGCCCAGCCCGCGCTGACCCGGCCCCGCCTGAGGTGATCCCACCTGAGGGCTGCCTAAGAGTTCCACCACATTCGGCTTCGCGGTCTTTTCACGCCCCTAGACTTACGGTTACGTAACCGTAGGAACGTCTTGGGGGAGACGTCGACCCCGAGAGGTGACTTCTTGACGACAGCCGTCAAACCCCCGCCGCCCGCACCGAAGCCGCTGCTGGGCCGCCGCCGGAGCAACGCCGAGCACATCAGCGTGTACCTGTTCCTGCTCATCCCGCTGGCCGCGCTCGCCGCGGCCGTGCCGTTCGCCTGGGGGTGGGGGCTGGGCTGGACCGACATCGCCATCGGCGCCTTCTTCTTCATCATCAGCGGGCTGGGCGTCACGGTCGGCTACCACCGCTACTTCACCCACGGCTCCTTCCGCGCCACCCGCGGCCTGAAGGTCGCGCTCGCCGTCGCGGGCGGGCTCTCCGCGCAGGGCTCGGTCGTGGACTGGGTCGCCGACCACCGCCGCCACCACGCGTTCTCCGACCGCGAGGGCGACCCGCACTCGCCGTGGCTGTTCGGCACCGGCCCGATCGCGGTCGTCCGCGGCTTCTGGCACGCGCACATGGGCTGGCTGTTCGACCGCGACCGCACCAACGCCGAGCGCTTCGCCCCCGACCTGCTCGCCGACGACGACCTGCGCCGCGTCGACCGCCTGTTCCCGGTGCTCACGATCATCAGCATGCTGGCCCCGGCCGCCCTAGGCGGGCTCATCACCTGGTCCTGGCAGGGCGCGCTGACGGCGTTCTTCTGGGCGGGCATCGTCCGGGTCGCGCTGCTGCACCACACCACGTGGGCGGTCAACTCGATCTGCCACATGCTCGGCGAGCGCCCGTTCCGCTCACGCGACCGCTCGGCCAACGTCTGGCCGCTGGCGCTGATCAGCTTCGGCGAGTCGTGGCACAACACCCACCACGCCGACCCGACCAGCGCCCGGCACGGCGTGCTGCCCGGCCAGCTGGACATCTCCGCACGGGTGATCTGGATCTTCGAGAAGCTGGGCTGGGCGAGCAACGTCCGCTGGCCCACGCCCGAGCGCATCGAGAAGCTGCGGGTGGAGAAGGCTCAGGCCTGAGCGAACGCCGCCCGGATCTGCGGCTCCACGTCGGCCGAGGCGACGAACAGCAGTTCGTCGCCCGGCTCCAGCGGGTCGTCGGCCTGCGGGACGATGACCCGGCCGCCGCGCAGGATCGTGACCAGCGCGGCGTCGCGGGGCAGCTTCACGTCGCGCACCGGGCGGCCCGCCCACGGCGTGTCGTCGGGCAGGGTCATCTCGACCAGGTTCGCCTGGCCCTGGCGCAGGGTCAGCAGCTGCACCAGCCCGCCGACGCTCACCGCCTCCTCGACCATCGCCGCGAGCACCCGCGGGGTGGACACGGCCACGTCGACGCCCCACGCCGCGGTGAACAGCCACTCGTTGGCCGGGCTGTTCACCCTGGCCACGACGCGGCGCACCGCGAACTCGGTCTTGGCCAGCAGCGAGACGACCAGGTTGACCTTGTCGTCACCGGTGGCGGCGATGACGACGTCGCACAGCTGCAGCCCGGCCTCCTCCAGCGAGGAGACCTCGCACGCGTCGGCCAGCACCCATTCGGCCTGCTCGACGGTGTGCGGCTCGAACTGCTCGGAGTCCCGCTCGATGAGCATGACCTGGTGCTCACCGGCCACCAGCTCCTGGGCGATCGAGCGGCCGACCGCGCCCGCCCCGGCGATCGCGACCCGCATCAGTTGCCCTCCTCCGGCGGCGCCGCCGCGGCGGCCGTCACGTCGCTGACCGTGCCGGACTGAGCCGCCACGTAGACCTGGTCGTCGGCCTGGATGACCGTCTTGGCCGTCGGCAGCACGCCGGTGCCGAACCGCATGACGAACGCGACCCGCGCGCCGGTGGCCTGCTGGAACTCGCGCACGCTGCGGCCGACCCAGTCCTCGTGCAGCGGCACCAGCAGCAGCGCCACCTTGCCCGTCGGATCGCGCCAGGCCGAGGCGACGCCGTCGGGAAGCAGGGTGCGCAGCAGGCGGTCCGTCGTCCACGGGACGGTCGCCACCGTGGGGATGCCGAGGCGCTCGTAGACCTCGGCGCGCTTGGGGTCGTAGATGCGGGCCACGACGTGCTCGACGCCGAAGGTCTCCCGCGCCACCCGAGCCGAGATGATGTTGGAGTTGTCGCCGCTGGAGACCGCGGCGAACGCCCCGGCCCGCTCGACGCCCGCCGCGATCAGCACCCGCCGGTCGTAGCCGACGCCGACGACCTGCTGGCCGTGGAAGTCCGGGCCGAGCCTGCGGAAGGCCTGCTGGTCGCGATCGATGACGGCGACGGTGTGGTCCAGGCGCTCCAGGGCGGCGGCCATCGAGGCCCCCACCCGGCCGCAGCCCATGATCACCACGTGCACGGTGACTCTCCTGTGTACTCGCGCGTCGCCCGACATAACGGACATCCCGGCGACCGCTCGCCGACGACACAGCAGAACCTACCGGTGCCGACGTGGGGGCGGGGTGGGGACGGCATACTCTCTGCTCCCGTGTCCAAGTTCTCCACGGCGGCGAAACGCCTGCTCGTAGGGCGGCCGTTCCGCAGCGACCGGCTGGCGCACACGCTGCTGCCCAAACGCGTCGCGCTCCCCGTCTTCGCCTCGGACGCGATGTCCTCGGTGGCCTACGCGCCCGAGGAGATCTTCCTGATGCTCTCGGTGGCGGGCCTGTCGGCGTACACGTTCGCGCCGTGGGTGGGCATCGTCGTCGTGGTCGTGATGCTGGCCGTGGTCGCCAGCTACCGGCAGAACGTGCACGCCTACCCCTCCGGCGGCGGCGACTACGAGGTCACCTCGGTCAACCTCGGCCGCAAGTCCGGGCTGACGGTGGCCAGCGCGCTGCTCGTGGACTACATCCTCACCGTCGCGGTGTCGATCGCCTCGGCGGCGGCCACCATCGGCTCGGCCATCCCGTACGTGGCCACCCACAAGGTGGAGTTCGCCGTCGCCGCGATCGTCCTGCTCACCGCGGTCAACCTGCGCGGCATCCGCGAGTCCGGCACCGCGCTGGCCATCCCGGTCTACGCGTTCATGGTCGGCATCGTCGGCATGATCGTCTTCGGTCTGTTCCGGGCGTTCGTGCGGGGCGAGGAGATGCCCGCCGAGAGCGCCGAGTTCGGCATCAACGCCGACCACGGCGAGCTGACCGGCCTGCTGCTGGCGTTCCTGGTGCTGCGCGCGTTCTCCTCCGGGTGCGCCGCGCTGACCGGCGTCGAGGCGATCAGCAACGGCGTGCCCGCCTTCCGCAAGCCCAAAGCGCGCAACGCGGCGACGACGCTGCTGCTGATGGGCGGCATCGCCGTCACCATGCTGATGGGCCTGATCGTCCTGGCCCAGGTCACCGAGGTGAAGATCGCCGAGCACCCCGAGACGCAGCTGACCGGCGCGCCCGAGGGCTACGAGCAGAAGACGATGGTCGCCCAGATCGCCGACGCGGTGTTCAGCGACTTCCGGCCCGGCTTCTTCTTCATCACCATCGTCACCGCGCTGATCCTGGTGCTGGCCGCCAACACCGCGTTCAACGGCTTCCCCGTGCTCGGCTCGATCCTCGCCCAGGACCGCTACCTGCCCCGCCAGCTGCACACCCGCGGCGACCGGCTGGCCTTCTCCAACGGCATCGTCGGCCTCGCGGGCTTCGCGATCGTGCTGGTGATCGCCTTCGACGCCGAGGTCACCAAGCTCATCCAGCTCTACATCGTGGGCGTGTTCGTCTCGTTCACCATGAGCCAGCTGGGCATGATCCGGCACTGGAACCGCAAGCTGGCCGCCGAGGAGGACGCGGCCGAGCGCGGACGCATGCGGCGCTCGCGGGCCATCAACGGGTTCGGGTTCCTCATGACCGCCTCGGTGCTGGTGGTCGTGCTGATCACCAAGTTCACCAACGGCGCGTGGATCGCCATCGCCGCGATGGGCGGGCTCTACGCGCTGATGACCGCGATCCGCAGGCACTACGACCGCGTCAGCGACGAGCTGATCAAGGCCGAGGCCGACCGCCCGTCGGTGCTGCCCTCGCGCGTGCACGCGATCGTGCTGGTGTCCAAACTGCACCTGCCGACCAAGCGCGCCCTCGCCTACGCCCGCGCCACCCGGCCGGACGTCCTGGAGGCGGTGACGGTCAACGTGGACGATGTGGACACCCGGCGCCTGGTCACCGCGTGGAACAAGGAGAACTTCACCGTCCCGCTGAAGGTGATCGAGTCCCCGTACCGGGAGATCACCAAGCCCGTGCTGGACTACGTCAAGCGCGTCCGCTCCGACAACCCGCGCGACGTCGTGACCGTGTTCATCCCCGAGTACGTGGTCGGCCGGTGGTGGGAGCAGTTCCTGCACAACCAGAGCGCGCTGCGGCTCAAGGGCAGGCTGCTGTTCCAGCCCGGGGTCATGGTGACCAGCGTCCCGTGGCAGCTGGACTCCTCCAGCAAGGTCAACGAGCGCGACACCATCACGCCCGGCGCCATCCGCCGCGGCCTCACCGGAGACGAGGAGCGCAAGTGAGCGAGTGGACCGGGCGCAGGGTCGAGGCCGAGGTGGGCGCGGTCGCCCACGGCGGGCACTGCGTGGCCAGGGTGGAGGGCCGCGTGGTGTTCGTGCGCCACGCGCTGCCCGGCGAGCGCGTCGTCGTGGAGATCACCGAGGACAAGGGCGGCTCGTTCTGCCGGGGCGACGCGGTCGAGGTGCTCCAGGCCGCTCCCGGTCGGGTGGCGCCGCCCTGCGAGTACGCCCGGCCCAAGGGCTGCGGCGGCTGCGACTGGCAGCACGCCGACGCGGGCACGCAGCGCGGGCTCAAGGCGGCCGTGGTCGCCGAACAGCTCTCCCGGCTGGGCGGTGTCGAGTGGGACGTCGAGGTCGAGGACCTGCCCGGCGGGCTCGGGGACTGGCGGACCCGGGCGCGCCTGGCCGTCGACCGCTCCGGGCGCGCGGGCTTCCGCGCGCACCGCAGCCACCGGGTGATCCCCATCGCCGACTGCGTGATCGCCGCGCCGGGGACGGTCGAGGAGGTGGTCGACCGCACGTGGCGCACCGGCGCCGAGGTCGCCGTCTCGGTGGACTCCACCGGCCGCACCCACATCGCCGAGCTGACCGAGCGCGGTCGCCGGGTCCGCCACGTCGTGGGCGCCCCGGAGTCGACCGAGCTGGCCGCCCGCCGCGAGTGGCGCGTCGACGCGCACGGGTTCTGGCAGGTCCACCCGGACGCCGCCGACGTGCTCGCCGAGGTGGTCGAGCGCTGGGCCGACGTGCCCGACGGCGGCTGCGCCTGGGACCTCTACGCGGGCGCGGGCCTGTTCGCCTCGGTGCTGGCCCGGCGCGCGGCGACGGTGGTCGCGGTCGAGGCCGACCGCCCGGCCGCCGAGCACGGCGCGGAGAACCTGGCCGACCTGCCGCAGGTCCGCGTCTTCGCGGGCAAGGTCGAGGACGTCCTGGCCGCGGAGGAGCTGCCCGCCCCCGACGTCGTGGTCCTCGACCCGCCGCGCAAGGGCGCGGGCGGCGAGGTGGTCTCGGCGATCGCCGCCCGCGAGCCCGCCCGCGTGGTCTACGTGGCGTGCGACCCGGCCGCGCTGGCCAGGGATGTCGCCACCTTCGCGGGCCTCGGCTACGCGCTGCGCGATCTCCGGGCCTTCGACGCGTTCCCGATGACCCACCACGTGGAATGCGTGGCGCTGCTGGCCCGCTAGGGAGCTGGAGGGGGTGCCCAGCCCGGCGGTCGCTGCTGCTGCTGGGGCTGGCCCCACGGCGGCGTCGGCGGGCCCTGCGGCGGCGGGCCGGGGGGCGGTCCCTGGCGCTGCGGTGGACCGGGCGGGAACGGCGGCGATCCCGGGGGAGCGGGCGGGAACGGCGGCGGACCCGAGGAGCCCGGCGGGAAGGGCGGCACGGGGCCGCCGGGACGCGGCCCGGGACCACCCGGACCGGGGAAGCCCTGACCAGGAGTTCCGGGGGCGGGAACGGGGGTGCCGTGAGCGGGCGTGGCCGGCCCGGCCGCCGCTTGTACCCGTTCGCGCAGCCACTCCGGAATGTGGCCATCCTCACGGGGGAAGAAGCGCAGTTCGTCGGTGAACCCGATCGGGGGTGGAACGCGCCGCCAAGGGGGCTCGACATCGGGCTCGAACTCCACCGCGTAGTCGCCCGGGGGCTCGATCTCGTAGACCGCCGAGATCCACGTCCCGCGCCCGGCCCGGTACATCCCGCCGCGCAGCGTCCGCAGCCCCTCGACCATCTCGGCGGGCGGGCGCACCGACACCGGGACGCCGTCCGCACCGGTAACGATCAAGTCGACCTCGACGTGCCGCCCGACGGAGCGGTACTCGGCTCGCAGCTTCTGCCACCGAGGCCCCGCGACCGCCACCATCGCGCGGCCGACCTGCTTGGTCAGCCGGGTCAGTTCGGCCGCGGTCATGGCCATGTTCGGCTCGGACACCCGTTCGTCCCCCACCGGCAACCCTTTCCCCCTATCGTGCGGGCCAAACCTTACCCGTCCGGAGCAGCGGCCGCGCAGTGATCGGCCCCGGACGGCGCGGCGGGTCTTCACAACCGGCTCGTAGACTGGCCGGTAAGTCCGAGAGGACCCCCCGCTAAGCAGTCGAGGGCTTGAGAGGACGAGGTGACGACTCGGTGACGTTGCTGGACACCGTGCACGGACCGGCCGACCTGCGGCGGTTCACCCGCGAGGAGCTGGACCGCCTGGCCGTCGAGATCCGGTCGTTCTTGGTCGACAAGGTCACCCGGGTCGGCGGCCACCTCGGGCCCAACCTGGGCGTCGTGGAGCTGACGATCGCCCTGCACCGGGTGTTCGACTCCCCGCAGGACCCGATGATCTGGGACGTCGGCCACCAGGGCTACGTGCACAAGATCCTCACCGGCCGCCGCGGGGCGTTCGACGACCTGCGCCAGCAGGGCGGCGTCTCCGGCTACCCGTGCCGCTCGGAGAGCGAGCACGACTTCGTGGAGAACAGCCACGCCTCCACGGCGCTGTCCTACGCCGACGGCATGGCCAAGGCCTACGAGCTGCGCGGCGAGCAGCGCACGGTCGTCGCCGTCGTCGGCGACGGCGCGCTCACCGGCGGCATGTGCTGGGAGGCGCTGAACAACATCGCCGCGGGCAAGGACAGGTCCGTGGTCATCGTCGTCAACGACAATGGCCGCTCCTACTCCCCGACCATCGGCGGCCTGGCCGACCACCTGACCTCGCTGCGCCTGCAGCCGGTCTACGAGCGCGCGCTGGAGGGCGGCAAGCGGGTGCTCCAGGGCACCCCGGTCCTCGGCAAGCCGCTCTACGCGGCCCTGCACGCGGCCAAGCGCGGCATCAAGGACGCGCTGAGCCCGCAGGTGCTCTTCGAGGACCTGGGCATCAAGTACCTCGGCCCGGTCGACGGCCACGACGTGGAGGCGCTGGAGGCCTCGCTGCGCCGCGCCCGCGACTTCGGCGGACCGGTGATCGTGCACGCGGTGACCCGCAAGGGCAACGGCTACCCGCTGGCCGAGAACGACGAGTTCGACCAGATGCACCAGACCGACCCCATCGACCCGGACACCGGCGCCCCGCGCAAGACCAGGGGCACCACCTGGACGCACGTCTTCGCCGACGAGCTCGCCCAGGTCGGCGCCGAGCGCCCGGAGGTCGTGGCGATCACCGCGGCCATGCTGCGCTCCACCGGCCTGGCCCCGTTCGCCGAGCGCTTCCCCGAGCGCGTCTTCGACGTCGGCATCGCCGAGCAGCACGCCATCACCTCGGCCGCGGGCCTGGCGATGGCGGGCCTGCACCCGGTCGTGGCGATCTACTCGACGTTCCTCAACCGCGCCTTCGACCAGATGCTGATGGACGTGGCCCTGCACCGGCTGCCGGTCACGGTGGTGCTGGACCGCGCGGGCATCACCGGCCCGGACGGCGCCAGCCACCACGGCATGTGGGACCTGTCGATGCTGGGCATGGTCCCCGGCATCCGCATCGCGGCCCCGCGCGACGCGGGCACCCTGCGCGCCGAGCTGCGCGAGGCCGTCGGCGTGGACGACGGCCCGACGGTGCTGCGCTTCCCGAAGGCCGCCGTCGCCGACGACGTCCCGGCGGTGGCCCGCCGCGGCGCTGTCGACATCCTCCGCGAGCCCGGCGAGTCCGCCGACGTGCTCCTGGTGACCGTCGGCTCGTTCGCGGGCCTCGGCCTGGCCGCGGCCGAGCGCCTGGCCGCCCAGGGCATCGGCGTCACCGTCGTCGACCCGCGCTGGGTGACCCCGGTCCCGGTCGAACTGGCCGAGCTGGCCGCCGAGCACAAGCTGGTCGTGACGGTCGAGGACTGTGGCCGCCACGGCGGCTTCGGCTGGTCGCTGGCCGCCCTGCTCCGCGACTCCGACGTGGACGTCCCCCTGCGCGACCTGGGCATCCCCAACACCTTCCACGACCACGGCAGCCGCGACGAGGTCCTCTCCCGGCTGGGCCTGACCGCCCAGGACGTCGCCCGCAGGGTGACCGGCTGGGCATCGGACCTGATCGTCCGCGGCGAGGCGGCGGAGCGGCCCGAGCAGGTGCGTCCGGAGCTATAGCTCCCGGACGCGCCCGTAGGAGAGCTTCGAGACCTGCGCCTGGTACTCGGCGCGCTCCGCCCTGTCCAGGGTGCGGGGCGTGCCGAGGGTGGCGGCTCGCCAGTAGAGGGTGCAGCCCCACTCCAGGAGCAGGGCGCGTTCGGTGGCGGTGGCCAGGTCGGCGCCGTGGGTGAGGGCGCCGTGGTTGGCCATGAGGGCGGCTGAGCGGCCGTCCAGGGCGTCGAGGACGGCCTCGGCCAGTTCCGGGGTGCCGAAGGTGCGGTACGGGGCCACGCGGACGGTGCCGCCGAGGTCCATCAGCTGGTAGTGGACGCAGGGCAGCTCGTCCACCACCAGGGACACCGCCGTCGCCATGGTGGCGTGCGTGTGCACGACGGCGCCCGCGCGGTAGCGGCGGTACACGCCCAGGTGCAGGTCCAGCTCCGAGGTGGGGGCCAGGGTGCCGTCGACCACCTCGCCGTCGGGGTCGACCACGGTGATCTGCTCGGCCCGGACCTCGGCCATCCGCACGCCCGTCGGGGTGATCGCGACGAGGTCGCCGCTGCGGGCGCTGACGTTGCCCGCCGTCCCCAGCACCATGCCCTCGGCCGCCAGCCGACGGGCCTGCCTGGCCACCTCTTCGCGCACCGCACGCAGCTTCATGGGCCGATCATGCCCAATCGGGACGGTCCAGCGGCAGGTGTGGCACCGTTGTGGGGTGCGAATCCTGATAGTGGAGGACGAGGAGCCCCTGGCCGAGGCGATCGCCCGCGGCCTGCGCCGAGAGGGGATGGCGGTGGACGTCGCCCTCGACGGCGACGAAGGGCACGAGAAGTCCAGCATCACCCGCTACGACGTCGTCGTCCTCGACCGCGACCTGCCCGGCATGCACGGCGACGAGCTGTGCCGGGAGATCGTCGCCTCCGGAGCGCTGACCCGCGTGCTGATGCTGACCGCCAGCGACGCGGTCGCCGACCGGGTCGAGGGGCTGTCCCTGGGCGCCGACGACTACCTCGCCAAGCCGTTCGCCTTCCCCGAGCTGGTCGCGCGCGTGCGGGCGCTGGCCCGCCGGGCGACCCCGGTGACGCCGCCGGTGCTGGTGGCGGGCGACCTTGAGCTGGACCCGGCCCGGCGCACGGTGAGCCGCGCGGGCGAGCCGGTGGAGCTGACCCGCAAGGAGTTCGGCGTGCTGGAGGTGCTGCTGGCCGCCCGCGGGTCGGTGGTGAGCAGCGAGGAGCTGCTGGAGCGCGTCTGGGACGAGAACGCCGACCCGTTCACCACGACGGTGCGGGTCACGGTCATGACCCTGCGCAAGAAGCTCGGCGACCCCGGCCTGATCGACACCGTCGTCGGCTCGGGCTACCGGGTGCGCGCGGCGAAGTAGGTGGGGCTGCGCGAGCGGATCACGCTGCTGACGACGATGTTGGTGGCGCTGGTCAGCGCGCTGCTGCTCTGGCTGGGGTGGGTGCTGGCGGGCGGCGTGGTGGCCTCGGTGCCGTCGCTGCCGCCGGGGGAGACAGTGCTGGTCGGCGGGGTGCCCGTGGAGGCTGAGCAGCTCGGCGCCGCGCTCGCCGCCGACGCCCGCAGACGGCTGCTGCTGGCGGGCTCGGTGGCGATGGTGTGCGTGGTGACCTCGACCGGCCTGCTGGCGTGGGTGGTGACGGGCCGGGTGCTGCGCCCGCTGCGCGAGGTGACCGCGACGGCGCACCGGCTGTCGGTGGAGTCCCTCGGCTCGCGCATCGACCACCGCGGCCCCCGCGACGAGGTCGCCGAGCTGGCGGACACCTTCGACGCGATGCTTGACCGCCTGCAGGCCGCCTTCGCCGCTCAGCGCCAGTTCGTCGCCAACGCCAGCCACGAGCTGCGCACCCCCCTGGCGGTGATCCGCACGGAACTCGACGTCACCCTCGCCGACCCGGACGCATCCGTGCAGGAGCTGCGCCGGATGGCCGACGTCACCCGCGCGGCGACCCTGCGCGCGGGCCAGCTGGTCGAGGCTCTGCTGGTCCTGGCCAGGACCGACGGCCTGGGCGTCGGCGCGACGGGCCCGGTGGACCTGGCGGCGGTGGTCGCCTCGGCGTGGCGCTCGACGCAGGGCGACGCCGAGGCCCGCCGGATCACGGCGCGCTTCCTGACCGAGCCCGCGGTGGTGCTGGGCGACTCGGCGCTGCTGGAGCGGGTGGCGGGCAACCTGCTGGAGAACGCCGTGCGCCACAACAACGACGGCGGCTGGATCGACGTGCGGACGTCGGGGGACCAGCTGTGGACGGAGCTGCGCGTGGCGTCCTCCGGCGCGGTGGTCGCCCCGGACCGGGTGGAGGCGCTGTTCGAGCCGTTCCGGCGCGGCGGGGTGGACCGCACGGCGCACCGGGGGACGGGGCTGGGCCTCTCGATCGTGCGGGCGGTGGTGCGGGCGCACGGGGGCGTGGTGGCCGCCGAGGCGGTGGCCGGGGGCGGCCTGGTGGTGACGGTGAACCTGCCCGCCCTGCGCGCGGGCCTGCCGGTCAGCGCTCCAGGCGGCTGAGGAGCTTCTGGGCGTCGTGGGGGGCGTGGCCCTCGGCGTCGTTGTCGAAGTAGGCGTAGACATCGCCCGACCTGCGCCAGGCGCGGATCTTGCGGGCCCAGTCGTCGAGCGCCTTGGCGGGGTAGCCGCTGGAGTACACGTCCTCGTCTCCGTGTAGGCGCAGGTACATGAAGTCGGCGGTGACCTCCTCGATCTGCGGCCACTCACCCGCCGCCGAGGCGACCACGATCGCGGCCTCCTTCTCGCGCATGAGGTCGGTGAACTCCTGGCACACGAACGTGGGGTTGCGGACCTCGAAGGCGTGGCGCAGCGGGCGGTCGGCGTCGGTCGTGGTGTGGGCGCGGCCGTCGAGGCGCTCGTCGTGGTGCTCGGCGAGGGCGGCGGCTTCGGCGGTGGTGCGGGGGAGGGCGTCGAGGAAGGCGGTCACGCGGTCGACGTCGAAGCGGAAGTTCGGGGGCAGCTGCCACAGGATCGGGCCGAGCTTGGGGCCCAGGGCCAGCAGGCCGGAGGCGAAGAAGTTCGGCAGCGTCACCTCGGGGTTCAGCAGCCGCTTCATGTGGGTGACGAACTGGGACCCCTTGACCGCGAAGACGAAGTCCTCGGGGGTCTGCGCACTCCACGACTCGTAGCTGGAGGGCTTCTGCAGGGAGTAGAACGACGCGTTGATCTCCACCGACCGCACGCGCGCGGAGAGGTACCCCAGCTCCTTCTTCTGCGTCGTCCCCTGCGGGTAGAACGCCCCTTTGCGCCAGTGCGGGTACACCCACCCCGACGTCCCGATCCAGATCTGCCCGGCCACGGGGACATGATGCCTCCCGCAGGTGAAACGAGCTGGAGCACATGGGTAGCACTTTGCTGGGCTGGATGCGTGAGCGAGAGCATCAGCCGGCGCGAACTACGCAATGACAATGCGGTGATCATGCGGCGGGTAGAGGCAGGCGAGAGCTTCACAGTGACCAGAAGATGACTTCTTCGGCCCAGATGACCCCGACGACACGGCATGGCCGGCGTGAGCGTCCTGCTGGACACCTCGGTGGGGATCGACATCGAGGTGGTCGACCTCGGGCGGCGGGCACACGATGAGCTGTTCGTGAGCGCGGTGACGATCGCCGAACTCGCCCAAGGCCCCAACACGAGCGACCCGTTGCAGCGGTCCGCCCGGCACGATCGGTTCTACTGGACACTGGATCAGTGCGACATCGTCGACTTCGGCCTTGTCGCCGCCAGGCAATACGGCACTCTGTGCGGGCTCGTCCGGCTGGTGGACGTCGTCCCCGTCTGACCCCTTCGTGACCTCGGCCCCGGGCGCTCACCGAGCGCCCGGGGCCGAGGTTCACCCGGTCAGGCCGGGACGGAAGCCACGCCTTGGGCCAGGAACGGCTTGCCGTTGACCTTCTCCGCGATGCCCTCGCGGTCCAGGAACGGGGTCGCGCCGCCCAGCCAGAAGGGCCAGCCCGCGCCGAGGATCATGCACAGGTCGATGTCCTGGGCCTCGGCGACGACGCCCTCGTCCAGCATGATCCGGATCTCCTCGGCGACGCCCTCCAGCGCGCGCTGGCGGACCTCCTCGCCGGTGAGCGGGTTGTCGCCGAACTGCCACAGCGCGGCCACCTCGGGGTCGACCGACGGCGTGCCGGTCGCGTCCCACTGCCACACCGCGGTCTTGCCCGCCTCAACGAAGCGCTTCATGTTCTCACTGACGCCGAAGCGGTCCGGGAACGCGCGGTGCATGGTCTCGGCGACGTGCAGGGCGACGGCCGGGCCGACGAGCTGCAGCAGCACCAGCGGGGTCATCGGCAGGCCGAGGTCGTCGGTGGCCTTGTCGGCGACCTCGAACGGGGTGCCCTCGTCCAGCGAGCGCACGACCTCGCCCATGAAGCGGGTCAGCAGGCGGTTGACCACGAACGCCGGGGCGTCCTTGACCAGCACGCAGGACTTGCGCAGCGACTTGCCCACCGAGAACGCCGTCGCCAGGGTCGCGTCGTCGGTCTTCTCCGCGCGCACGATCTCCAGCAGCGGCATGACCGCGACCGGGTTGAAGAAGTGGAAGCCGACCACGCGCTCGGGGTGCTTGAGCGTCGAGGCCATCTCGGTGATCGACAGCGACGAGGTGTTCGTCGCGAGCACGCAGGTCTCGCTGACGTGCGCCTCGACCTCGGCGAACACCTTCTGCTTGACGCCCATCTCCTCGAACACGGCCTCGATGACGAAGTCCGCGTCGGCGAAGGCCGCCTTGTCCATCGAGCCGCTGACCAGCGCCTTGAGCCGGTTCGCGCCGTCGGCGGACACCCGGCCCTTGGCGGCGAGCTTGTCGACCTCGCCGTGCACGTACGCCACGCCCTTGTCCACGCGCGCCTGGTCGATGTCGGTGAGCACCACCGGCACCTTCAGCTGGCGGGCGAACAGCAGCGCCATCTGCGAGGCCATCAGGCCCGCGCCGACGATGCCGACCTTGGTGACCGGGCGGGCCAGGCCCTTGTCCGGCGCGCCCGCGGGCCGCTTGGCGCGCTTCTGCACCAGGTTGAACGAGTACAGGCCCGCGCGCAGGGCGTCGGACATGAGCACGTCGGCCAGCGCCTCGGTCTCGGCGGCGTAGCCGCGGTCGAGGTCGTTCTCCCGGGCCAGCTCCAGCAGCTCCAGCGCCTTGAGCGCGCCGGGGGAGGCGCCCTTGGTCTTGTCCTGCACGATCCGCCTCGCGCGGGCGACGGCGGCGTCCCAGCCCTCGCCGCGGTCGATCTCGCGGCGCTGCGGCTTCTCGCCGGCCAGCACGCCCGCCGCCCAGGCCAGCGACCGCTCGATGAAGTCGGCCGAGCCCAGCAGCGCATCGACGATGCCCAGCTCGACGGCCTGCTTCGGCTTGAGCATGCGGTTCTGCGACAGCGCGTTCTCGAAGATCACCGTGACCGCGGCGTCCGGGCCGATCAGGTTCGGCAGCAGCTGCGTGCCGCCCCAACCGGGGAACAGGCCGAGGAACACCTCGGGCAGCGCGATCGCGGCGGTGTTGTCGCTCAGCGTGCGGTAGTGGCAGGACAGCGCCAGCTCAAGACCGCCGCCCATGACCGCGCCATTGACGAAGGCGAAGGTCGGCACCGGGGAGTCGGTGAACCGCCGGAACACGGTGTGCCCGGCCTCGGCGATCTTGTGCGCCAGCGCGCGGTCGGCCACCTGCTCCACACCGGACAGGTCGGCGCCCACGGCGAAGATGAACGGCTTGCCGGTCACCGCGATCGCGGCGGGCTCGGCGGCGAACGCGGCGTCCAGCGCCTCGTTCAGGCTCACCAGGCTCTGCGGGCCGAAGGTCGACGGACGGGTGTGGTCGTGCCCGTTGTCGATGGTGATCAGGGCGACCTTGCCGATGCCCGGCGCGGTGAGCACGCGGGTGACGGCCTTCGTCACGACCTCGTCGGGGAAGGCGGCTGCGGCCTCGTCCTTGGTGAACATCACTTCTCCCCGTTCCAGTGCGGGTTCTCCCAGATGACCGTTCCGCCCATGCCGATGCCGATGCACATGGAGGTCAGGCCGTAGCGCACGTCGGGGCGCTCGGCGAACTGGCGCGACAGCTGCGTCATCAGCCGCACGCCGGAGGAGGCCAGCGGGTGGCCGCAGGCGATCGCGCCGCCCCACTGGTTGACGCGCGGGTCGTCGTCGGCGATGCCGAAGTGGTCGAGGAAGGCCAGCACCTGCACGGCGAACGCCTCGTTCAGCTCGAACAGCCCGATGTCCTCGATGGACAGACCGGCGCGGGCCAGCGCCTTCTCCGTCGCCGGGACCGGGCCGATGCCCATGACCTCGGGCTCCACGCCGACGAAGGAGTAGCCCACCAGCCGCATGCCGACCGGCAGGCCCAGCTCGCGGGCGGTGGCCTCCTCGGCCAGGATGCAGCCGGTCGCGCCGTCGTTGAGGCCGGCGGCGTTGCCCGCGGTGACGCGCCCGTGCGGGCGGAACGGGGTCTTCAGGCCCGCCAGCGTCTCCACGGTGGTGCCGGGGCGCGGCGGCTCGTCCTCGGTGGCCAGGCCCCAGCCCAGCTCGGCCGAGCGGGTCGCGACGGGGACCAGCTCGGGGCCGATCTTGCCCGCCTTGACGGCGTCGGCGTAGCGCTCCTGGCTGCGGGCGGCGTACTCGTCGCAGCGCTGCTTGGTCAGGTGCGGGTAGCGGTCGTGCACGTTCTCCGCGGTCTGGCCCATGACCAGCGCGGTCGGGTCGACCAGCTTGTCGGCCACGATGCGCGGGTTCGGGTCGACGCCCTCGCCCATGGGGTGGCGGCCCATGTGCTCGACGCCGCCCGCGATGACGACGTCGTAGGCGCCGAAGGCGATGCCGCTGGCGGTCGTGGTCACCGCGGTCATCGCGCCCGCGCACATGCGGTCGATGGCGAAGCCGGGGACGGACTTGGGCAGGCCCGCCAGCAGGGCGGCGGTGCGGCCGATGGTCAGGCCCTGGTCGCCGATCTGGGTGGTCGCGGCGACGGCGACCTCGTCAACGCGCTCCGGGGGCAGTTCGGGGTGCCTGCGCAGCAGCTCCCTGATCACCTTGACGACGAGGTCGTCGGCGCGGGTCTCGGCGTACATGCCCTTCGGCCCGGCCTTGCCGAACGGCGTGCGCACACCGTCGACGAAGACCACGGTCCGAACGGCGCGCTCGGGTGCTGCCACGAGTGCTCCTTCGAGGGTTGGACTACTAGCCGGTAACCATCGTAGCCAATGTTACCGATGAGTAGCACGGCACCGTGGGGCGTGTCGTCCGACACCCTCCGGTGGCGGGTTCAGCCTGCGAAACCGAGGGCGTCGGCCTGGGCTTCGACGGCGGCGGCGTAAAGGTCGTCGGCGGGAGCCAGGGGGCCGGTGAACTGGCCGAAAAGCTCGGCGCTGACGAGGCCGATGAGCTGGGCCCACGCGGTGGTCACGGTGACCATGGCGCCGGGGGCGATGGGGGAGCCGAGTTCCCGGGCGACGACGGCGATCTGGTCGCGGAGGCGAGGGGTGGCGAAGGCGTCGGGGGCGTCGGCGGCGATGGCCGCCAGGAGCCGGGGCAGGCGCATGGCGGGGGCGACGGTGGTGCGCGGGGCCTGGTAGCCGGGGACGGGGGAGCCGTAGATGAGGGCGTACTCGGCGGGGTTGGTCTTCGCCCATGCGCGGAACGCGCCGCAGGCCGTCGTCCACCGCGCGCGCCGGGTGGCCCCGTCGCCGAGTCCCTGATCGGCGGCCTCGACGGCGTCCCCGAGCGCGTCGAGGGCCTGCACGATCAGCGCGGTCAGCAACTCGTCCCTGCTCGGGAAGTAGCGGTACAGCGCCGACGACGCGAACCCCAGGGCCCGTGCCACACTCCGCAGGGACAGGCTGTGCGGCCCCTGCTCCCGCAGCTGCCTGCGCGCCTCCGCCGCGATCTCCTGCGCGATGTCCTCCCGCGCCCTGGCCCGTGCCGTCCGCCCACCCGTCATGATCCGCACTGTACGCGGATCACTGCTCACATCCGAGAGCACCGCTCTCGACTCGGCGCGCCGCTCTCCGAACCCTCCGGCCTTCGGCGTCGCGGGCGGAAACCGGCCCAGCCCGGCCCGCGGTGCTCCGGGGAGCAGCGCGGGACGGGCTGGGAACGGGACGGGCTGGGAACGGATGGGTCGGGGGTCAGGCCGTGGCGAGGGCGAAGACGTGGACCGCGCCGTTGTTGGGCAAGGTCACCAATTCCACCGTCTTGGCAGGGTCGAGTGGGATGGAGTTGGCGAAGACGCGGTACTGGTAAGCGGCGTCGCCGTAGCCGTTGGGGCGGTTGCGGCCGGTGGAGGAGGCAACGAGGGTGGCTCCGTGGGCGCCGGCGTCCTGGAAGGACCAGTTCGGGAAGCCGAGGGTGGCCGTGGTGCTGGTGCCGTCGGTGTACCAGACCGTCACCGTGCTGGTGGCGCTCGTGCTGGAGCCGGACCCGAGGAAGACCAGTTTGCCGCCCTGGCCGGTGAACTCGATGGTCTTGCCGCCGCCCGCGGCGTTGTCCGGCGTGCCGACCGGCGAGGACGGCCAGCGCAGGGTCGCGCCCAGGGCCGTCACCGCCGCGCCGGGGGTGATGCCCGCCTCGGCGAGCTTCTCGGCGGAGAACGAGTTGCCCGAGCCGTCGAAGTCGCCCTTCGCCGGGTCGGCTTCCGAGGAGACCGCGACACCGCCGAACGCCGCGGGCAGGTTCGCCAGCGGCGTGCCCGAGCGCTCCAGGCGGGTGCCGGCGGCGATGCGGGCGCCGTCGCCGCCGGTGTAGGTGGCGGTCGCGGAGAACTGGCGCACGGTGAACGCGGCGGGGCGCTCCGGGACGTGCACGAGGAACTCCACCGTCGCCGTGCGGCCCGGTGACAGCGAGCCCTTGACCGAGCGCGACGCCGGATAGGTGGTCCAGCCGATCGGGGCGGTGAAGGTCACGGTCAGCTTCGACAGCTTGGCCGTGCCGCCGTTGCGCACCGTGACCTCCACAGTGGACACAGCAGGCCCGTCGAGGTCGACGGCGCCGATCTCGACGGCGACGCCGGAGGCCGCCGCGGCGGCCGGGACGGGGACCGCGAGGGCGATGCCCAGAGCGGCGAGCAGGAGCAGGAGTCGTGCGCGCATCATCGTCCCCTTCAGACGGTCGCGGGCATCGGGGTCGGGCGGGAGTCCAGGCCCACCCTCGGCACCATCCACTGGCCCCTGGTGAAGTCCGGCACGCGCACGGGCTTTCCGCCGCGCTCCAGCGACTGCACGCTCAGCGGCACCGGCGAGCACCAGACCGCCGAGTCGTAGACGTCGATGTCGGGCACCTGGCCCAGCCGCATCTGGTTGACGATGCGCCACTGGAGCAGGTAGTCGATGCCGCCGTGCCCGCCCGGGTTGTTCTCCCCGATGGTCTTCCACAGCCAGTGGTCGAAGCGGTCGCGGTACGGGCGGAAGTCCTGCCAGGCGTGGCCGCCGTGGTCGGGCTCCAGGTAGATCCGCGCCGGGTAGTCCTCGACGATGCCGCGGCTGCCCGCCAGCGAGTTGATCCGGCTGTAGGGCCGCGGCGAGCTGACGTCGTGCTCGGCGCGGATGACCCGCCCGCGCTCGGTCTCGATCAGGCAGGTGACCAGGTCGCCGTTGACGTAGGTCTCGTTCCACGACGGGTGTCCCTTGGGCACGTGCCGGGCGCGGTAGTCGGCGAGGCCGCGCGGGGCGGTCGCGGTGGCGGCCAGGGTGGTGAAGCGGTCGCCGCGGTTGACGTCCATGCACGCCGCGATCGGCGCGAGGCCGTGCATCGGGTAGAAGCTCGCGGTGCTGCGGGTGTGCCACTTCCTGCGCCACGCGTCGGTGTAGTAGCTGTCGGAGAACAGCAGCTCGCGCAGATCGTGCAGGTAGCCGCCGTGGCCGTTGGTGATCTCGCCGAAGACGCCCTCGTGCGCCATCTTCAGCATGGCCAGCTCGTTGCGGCCGTAGCTGCAGTTCTCCATGAGGAACAGGTGCTTGCGGGTGCGCTCGCTGGTGTCGACCAGGTCCCACAGCTCGGCCAGCTCGGTGGCGATCGGCAGCTCGACGCCCACGTGCTTGCCGCCCAGCAGCGCCGCTTTGCCCTGCGCGTGGTGGAACTCCCACGGCGTCGCGATGTAGACGAAGTCGACGTCGTCGGCGCTGAACAGCGACGTGTCGGTGCCGTGCACGGCCGGGCGCGGCTTGCCGAGGGAGACCAGCCTGTCCGCGGCGGAGACGGCGCGGTCGCGGCGCACGTCGTGCACCGCGGTGATCACGCAGCCGGGCACCGCGGCCCAGCTGTCGAGCATGCCGCGACCCCGGTTGCCGAGCCCGACCAGGCCGACCCTGACCTCGCGGTGCTCCTCGAACGGCACGCCGATCATGGTCTGCTGCCCGCGCTTGCGCTTGGGGTCGGCGCCGGCGCGGTCCGGGGCCGCCGTCGCCACCGCGGGCATCGCCGCCAACGCGCCCGCGGCGAGCGCGCCGCCGAACAGGGATCGTCGGGAGACGTTGAGCATGTCCGTCATCGATCACCACTCCCAGTGGGGGGTCGCAGGGATGCTCATGACTGTGCTTTGACGCGCGAAAGATGTCAAGAACTGCTTTGAATCATCCACTTTCCATCATCTTCAAGCATCGAGGCTGAAAAGAAGCGCAGCCAGAAACGCCCGCGAGCGCACAGGCGCTTGCGGGCGTCGAGAGGTGGGGGACTACGCGCTGGCGCGCAGCGCCTCGGTCAGCGGAGGGCCCGCCAAGGCGATCTGCCACTCGCGGGCCCCGCCCGCGCGCAGCGCGCCCGCCACCGACTCGGCGTCAACGGACTCCGGCGGCTGCCAGCAGGTCCGGCGGACCAGGTCGGGCTGCAGGATGTTCTCCACCGGGAGGGTGTGCGCCTCGGCCAGCGCGGCGAGCGCGGCGCGGGCCGCGCCGAGGCGGGCGGCGGCGTCGGGGTCCTTGTCGGCCCAGCGGTTGGGCGGCGGCGGACCGTCGTTCGGCGGGGACGGGTCGGGCAGCTCGGACTTGGGCAGCCGGGCCGCGGTGCGCAGGGCCCGCAGCCAGGTGCCGGACATGCGGCGCTGGGCGCGGCCGCGGAAGACCGGCAGTTGCAGCAGCGCCGACTCGTCCTCGGGGTTCGCGGCGGCCGCGGCGATGATCGCGCTGTCCGGCAGGACCCGGCCGGGGGCGATGTCGCGCTGGCGGGCCAGCCCGTCCCTGGTCTCCCACAGGGCGCGGACCGCCGCGAGCCCGCGCGCGTTGCGCACGCCGTGGATGCCGGAGGTGCGCCGCCACGGCTCCTTGCGCGGCGGGGCCGGGGGAGCGGTGCGCAAGGCCTCGAACTCCTCCAGCGCCCAGTCGAGCTTGCCCTGCGACCGCAGTTCCTTCTCCAGCGCGTCGCGCAGCGGGACCAGCAGTTCGACGTCGAGGGCGGCGTAGTTCAGCCAGTCCATCGGCAGCGGCCTGCGGGACCAGTCGGCCGCGCCGTGGCCCTTCTCCAGGTGGTAGCCGAGCAGTCGCTCGACCAGCGTGCCGAGGGCGACGCGCTCGAACCCGGCGAGCCTGCCCGCCAGCTCGGTGTCGAACAGCCTCGGCGGACGCAGGTCCAGCTCGGCCAGGCACGGCAGGTCCTGGGAGGCGGCGTGCAGTACCCATTCGTCGGTTGACAGCGCCTCGATCAGCGGATCGATGCGGTCGTCCAGCGCGACGGGGTCGATGAGGAAGGTGCCGGCGCCCTCGCGGCGTACCTGGACCAGGTAGGCCCGCTGGGAGTAGCGGTAGCCGGAGGCCCGCTCGGTGTCCACCGCGATCGGACCCGCGCCCGCGGCGATGGCCGCCGCTGCGGCGTCGAGCGCTGCGGCGTCGGCGACCACGTCCGGGGTGCCGTCCGCGGGCTCGGTGAGCGGAACGGGGATGACGTCGGGTCCCTGGCCGGATGTGGTCACGGCGCAAGACCCTACGGCACGCGCCCACCTGCGGCGCGTGAATCAGCAGCAGTCGTGTGGCTGGGCCATGCCCAGCCCAGCCACACGACCGCTGATGCCTAGCGGATGACGCCCGCGCGCATGGCGAGGGCGACCATCTGGGCCCGGTCGCCGGTACCCAACTTGCGGCCGATCCGCGAAAGGTGCGACTTCACCGTCAAGGCTGACAGGTTCAGCGCTTCGCCGATCTCCTTGTTGGACTGCCCGTCCGCGACCAGCTGGAGCACCTCCACCTCGCGCGCCGAGAGCTCGCGCGGGGTGTTGTCGGTGCCCGGCACCCTGGTGCCCGTCGCGAGGACCGGCGCGACGCTCGGGTCGGCGTAGACGCCACCCTCAAGCACGCGACGGACTCCGTCGGTCACCACCACCGGCGACGCGGACTTCAGCAGGTAGGCCTGAGCGCCCGCCTGGAAGGCCGATCGAACGGCGTAGGGGTCGTCGGACGAGGCGAGCACGACGATCCGCGGCCAACCGTGGCTGCGGAGCTCCGTGACCAGCTCGATCCCGCTACCGTCCGGCAGACCCAGGTCGAGGATCGCCAAGTCGCATGGCCCGGTGGCCTGCGCTCGCGCCCTCGCCTCGGCCACCGTGGCGGCCTCGTGCACAGTGCCCGCACCCATCTGGGTGAGTCGGGCTGCTATCGCCTCCCTCAACAGTGGGTGGTCATCGACCACCAGCACTGAGAACAGCTCTTCCCGCGGGTGCGGGACCATGTTGGCCGGCAAGGAGCCGGCTGGCGTGGTTCGAACGGCCTGACCTAAGCCGACGGCAGCCACGTCACTACCTCCCTGGAGTCGGTCGTTGCCCCCCCGACCGGCACTGGGACTTTCGACCAAACAGCCGCGCCGCCGTTGGACCGAAAGTGGTGTCGACAGGGGCAGCCTAGCCGCCCAAGCGGGTTAGCGGGACGATCAATCGGGTATGTATCCGATCGGGTTGTGACAGACGGCAGTTTTCGTAACACGTTCGGGTGACTCGCCAGGTGGTGACGTAACGGAAGGGTCTAGCTACACGATGAAACGGAGTCACGGGTAGTGGTCAACCCCCATCTGGAGGCGGCGCGCGCCGTCCTGGCGCAGGCCCCGCTGGTCGACGGCCACAACGACCTGCCGTGGACGCTCCGTGATCGATTCGGTTCGGACCTCTCCGCCGTCGACCTGACCGTCGAGCAGTCGTCCACGCACACCGATCTGCCGAGGTTGCGGCGGGGAATGGTGAGCGGACAGTTCTGGTCGGTGTACGTTCCGAGCTCGCTCAGCGGGCCCGAGGCCGTCACCGCCGTGCTGGAGCAGATCGACCTCACGCACGAGATCATCGCCCGGCATTCGGACCAGCTCGCGCTAGCCCAAACGGCTGAAGCTGTCGAAAGTGCCTTCGACCAGGGGAAAGTCGCGTCGTTGTTGGGCGCGGAGGGCGGCCACTCCATCGGCGGGTCGCTGCGGGTCCTCAGCGTCCTGCACCGCCTCGGCGTCCGGTACATGACCCTGACTCACAACGACAACACTCCCTGGGCGGACTCGGCGACCGACGTCCCCGCCGTCGGCGGCCTGTCCGATTTCGGCAGGCGGGTCGTGGCCGAGATGAACCGGCTCGGCATGCTGGTCGACCTGTCCCACGTCGCGGCCACCACCATGCACGCCGCCCTCGACGTCGCCTCCGCTCCGGTGATCTTCAGCCACTCGTCCTGCCGCGCGGTCACCGACCACGTCCGAAATGTGCCCGATGACGTGCTGGAACGCCTTCCCGGCAACGGCGGTGTCCTGATGGTGACCTTCGTGCCGCAGTTCGTCTCGCAGGCCGTCGCCGACGTCGACGGCGGCTCCGGCGCCACCGCGCCGCGCGCGACGATCGCCGACGTCGTGGCCCACTTCGACCACGCGCGCGAGGTCGTCGGGGTCGACCACATCGGCGTCGGCGGCGACTACGACGGGTGCCCGGACATGCCGGACGGCCTGCCGGACGTCGCCTCCTACCCCGAGTTGTTCGCGGCTCTGCTGGAGCGCGGATGGAGTGCGTCCGACTGCGCCAAGGTTGCTGGCCGTAACGTCCTACGAGTGCTCCAAGCGGCCGAAGACGCCGCCGCCGACCGGCGGTAAGCGGTAACCGGCAACGAAGAAAACTGGCAACAGGTAAAAAGTGCCGGTGCGCCTCCCCGCGGTCACATCTGGCAACCGGTAAGGCCTATCCGCGTGATCGAACCTGCCTAGCGTCAGCCGGGCCAGACGTTCTTCCGCGAAAGGACAGGCGTGAACCGAACCTCAGGCGCGCTGCGCACAGCGGCCGCGCTCGGACTCACCGGGGCCGTGATCGCAGGCCTCGCAGGCACCCCGGCCGCCGCCGACGACGGCGTGCTCCGCGCCAACCAGGCCATCGCCCGCAGCTGCTTCGACGCGCCGCTGCGCGCGGGCACCCGGGGCACCGCCCACCGCGACGTCACCTCGGGCGTCGACGGACTCCTCCAGGCCCGCCTCGCCCCGCAGGGCGGCGGCGTCGGCGACTGGGACGTCGCCGTCTTCGACCAGGCCACCGGCGCGCTGGTCGCCGCGTCGGCCGCGCTGCGCTCGGTCGAGCTGGCCGAGGGCTTCGTGACCGCCGGGCAGCGGCTGACCGTGCAGGCCTGCCGCTACGCGGGCTCGGCGGGCCAGGTCCGCCTCGGCGTCGACTTCCTCGCCGTGGCGCCCGCGACCGCCGCGCCGCAGCGCGCCGACATCGTCCGGGTCGCCACCCCGACCCGGGCGCACAAGGACCGGCTCCTCGCCCTCGACCTCGACGTCACCGAGAAGGCCGACGCCACCGGCGTCGAGGTCGTCATCGCCACCGACGCCGACCGCCGCACCCTCGCGGGCAGCGGGCTGGCCAGTGAAGTCGTCCGGGCCGACATCTCCGCCCGCTCCATCGCCAACGCCGAGACCGACCGCGCCTACGACCGGCGCACCGACCGCTCGCCGCTGCCCTCGGGCCGCACCACCTACCGCCACCTCTACGACTACGAGTACGAGATCAAGGAGCTGGCCCGCCGCCACCCCGACCTGGTCCGGGCCTTCACCCTGCCCGAGCGCACCTGGGAGGGCCGCGACGTCGTCGGCGTCGAGATCGCCACCGACGTCCACGACCTCGCCGACGGCAAGGCCGTCAACTTCCTCATGGGCGTGCACCACGCGCGCGAGTGGCCCGCGGGCGAGCACGCCATGGAGTGGGCGCACGAGCTGGTCACCGGCTACCAGCGCGACGCCCGCATCCGCTCGCTGGTCGGCAAGACCCGCAACGTCGTGGTGCCCATCGTCAACCCCGACGGCTTCTCCGTCTCCCGCGAGGCCGAGCCGCGCGGGGACTTCTCCCGCTTCGACTACGAGATGAAGCGCAAGAACTGCAACGTCAGCGACTCGCCGGAGAACATGCGCACCGGCACCTGCGCGGCCAACCCGGCGGGCAGGCTGCGCGGCACCGACCCCAACCGCAACTACGCGGGCTTCTGGGGCGGCGCGGGCGCGTCCTCGTCCTGGTCCAGCGACACCTTCCGCGGCTCGGGGCCGTTCTCCGAGCCGGAGACCCGCAACGTCCGGGCGCTGGTGTCCACCCGGCAGGTGACCAACCTGATCACCCTGCACACCTACTCCAACCTGGTGCTGCGCGTGCCCGGCGTCGCCGACGTCCGCGCCCCGCTCGACGAGCCCGCCTACAAGGCGCTCGGCGACCTGATGGCCAGCCGCAACGGCTACACCAGCCAGCCGTCCTGGCAGCTCTACGACACCACGGGCTCCACCGAGGACTGGTCCTACTTCGCCACCGGCGGCTGGGGCTTCACCTTCGAGATCGGCCCGAACGAGTTCCACCCGCCCTTCGCCGACGGCGTCGTCGCCGAGTACGCGGGCCTGGCCCCTGCGGCGGGCGCGGGCCGCGGCGGCAACCGGGCGGCGTTCCTGGACATGCTGGCCAACGCCGCCGACCCGGCCGCGCACTCCACGCTCATCGGCTCGGCGCCGCGCGGGCACAAGCTCCAGCTGCGCAAGACCTTCCAGACGCCGACCTCCCCGGTGCGGCAGCCGGACGGGTCGGTGGGCGCGCCGCTCTACGTGACCGACACGCTCACCTCCGACCTCGTCGCCGACGGCGGGCGCTTCAGCTGGGCGGTCAACCCCTCGACCCGGCCGTTCGTCGCCGGGCGCTACGGCCGCGAGCCCCAGGCCCCGCCGCAGGCGGCGATCACGCTGGCCAACCCGCCGGGCATCCCCGCGGAGAACCCCAGCTACCCCATCGACCAGACCGCCGAGGTGGTGCCGTTCCGGGTGAGCGGCCTGCCCGCGGCCGACAACGGGAAGCTGACCGTCTCCGTGGGGTGGGGCACCGCAGGCACCGACTGGGACCTCTACGTCCTCAACTCCGCCGACGAGGTGGTGGCCACCTCGGCCAGTGGCGGCACCAATGCCGAGGCCGCGGTGATGTTCGACCCGCCCGCCGGGGACTACCGCGCGGTGATGGTCAACTACGAGCAGGCCGACCCCGCCGCCCCCGACGACTGGTCGGGCCTGCGGGTCGACTTCGCCTCGCCGCTGCCGCCGATCTACGGCCCGAAGGAGCCCTACACGCTGACCTGCTCGGACAAGCGCGGCAGGCTCGTCGGGATCGCCGAGGTCTTCGTCGACCGCGGCCAGACCCTCGACGTCGGCGAGGTGTGCACGAGGTCCGCGCGCGAGGGCAAGCGCCGCCGCTGAACACGTGCGGGTGAACAGCGAAGATCCAGGTTGCGGGCTGATGTCCGCCTTACTCCACTGATCGAGGTGACCTTGGACGGTTAGGGGAGTGGCTGTGGCTCGGTTGGCGTGTGCTCGTGCTGGGGTCGCAGTCGCTCTCACCGCCCTGCTGGCGCTGGTCCTGACGGTGGTCTCGGTCCGGCCCGCGCACGCCGAGTTCGCCACCGGCGGCGCGGGCCGCTTCCTCGGCGCCATCGACTGGTTCTCGTGGGGCGCGCACGGGACGGCGCTGCCCGACGCCGGGTTCAGCAAGACGCAGACGCGGACCGTCGGCGACCAGACGATCGCCGTCACTTGCTCGGTGTCGGGCATCAGCGGCAACGCGGGCGCCAACAACCTCTACGGGTACCGCCCCGGCTCCTGGCAGGGCGACGGCTTCGACGACATGTACAACGTCGGCGGCACCGGCGGGGCCAACCAGCTCGTTGTCGGCCTCGGCACGTCCAACCGCATCGTCACCTTCGACTTCTCCTGCTCGGGCACCCTCAACGGCACCCCGTTCCCGCTCGGCGGGCTCGTGCTGGCCGACGCCGAGCAGATGGCGACCCAGGGCAACGAGTTCATCGAGGCGACCATCCCGCAGTCGGCCACCTGGCGGGTGATCGACCGCTACCGCTCGGCGGGCTGCTCCGGGCAGACCGAGCTGACCCGCTCAGCGGCCAACACCCTCACCTTCGGCCGCTCGACAGCCACGTGCGCGGCCGGTCCGGCCGTCGTCGGGTTCATGGAGGGCGCGTCCTCGGCGAACGTCCGGTTCCGCGGCGGCGGGCAGACCGCGATCGCGCTCGGCGTCGTGCTGTCCTTCGACCGCGGCGACGCCCCCGCGAGCTACGGCGAGGCCGTGCACCTGGAGCAGTACGGCTTCTCCGGCGGCACCATCCCGGCGGGCACGACAGTGCTCTCGCACAGTCCCGACCTCCAGCTCGGCGCGAGCGCCCAGCCGCCGGTCCGCCTGGGCGCCACCGTCGACCCGGAGGACGCGGTGCTGGCCGGTCCTGGCGCCACCGGCGACGACACCACCGGCAACGGCGTCTTCGGCCCGCCCGACGACGAGGACGCGATAACCGATCCCGGAACGATCGAGGTGGTGGCGGGCGGCACCTACGCGGTCACGGCCGCCTGCACGGGAACCGCGACGGTGGCGGGCTGGCTCGACTGGAACCGCGACGGCGCGTTCGGCGCGGGCGAGCGCTCGGGGCTGACACCCTGCACGGGCTCGGCCGAGCTGGTGTGGACCGTGCCCGCCGACGTCCGCCCCGCCCTCGACGCGCCCACTTACCTGCGGCTGCGCATCGCCTCGTCGGCCGCCGACCTCGCCTCGGCCAGCGGTGTCGCGCTCTCCGGCGAGGCCGAGGACCACGCGCTGCGCGTCGCCGTGCCCACGATCACGGTCACCAAGTCGCTGCCCGCGCGTGCCGACGGCGACGACCAGTTCACCGTGCGGGCCACCAGGAACGGGGCCGAGGTGGCGAGCGCCACGACCGCGGGCGAGCAGACCTCGGCGACCTCGGGCGCCGTGGCGGTCGAGCCGGGCTCGGGCTACCGGATCGCCGATGTGGCCGGCGCGTCGGCGAACCTGGCCGACTACGTGCCCGCGGTGTCCTGTGTGGATGGCATCACCGGGGACGCTGTCGCGGTGACCGGATCGGCGCCGGAGTGGGCGCTGCCCGCGCTGGACGCCGACGACCAGGTCCAGTGCACGGTGACGAACACCCTCGCGCGGCCGGCGGTCCTGCTGACCAAGACCGCCGGGCCGCTGACCGACGTCGACGGCAACGGGCCCGACGCGGGCGACACGGTCACCTTCGGCTTCACCGTCACCAACTCCGGCAACGTGGCGCTGAACCCCGTCGTGGTGTCCGACCCGGTCGTGGGTCCGGTCACCTGCCCGTCCGGGCCGCTCGCGCCGGGGGCGTCGGTGGTGTGCGACCCGGTGGCCCGGCCGGTGACCCAGGACGAGGTCAACGCGGGCACGCTCGTCAACACCGCGACCGCGACCGGGACCGCGCCGTCGGGCAAGACGGTGACCAGCACGGACTCGACCACCACGCCGATCCCGGTCACCCGGGCGCTGGTGCTCGACAAGTCCGTCGGCGAGTTGGTCGACGGCGACGGCAACGGCCCCGATGCCGGTGACACGCTGGAGTTCTCCTTCCAGGTCACCAACACCGGGAACGTGCCGCTGGACCCGGTCGTGGTGTCCGACCCGGTGGTGGGCGCGGTGACGTGCCCGGCCGGGCCGCTCGCGCCCGGGGCCTCGGTCTCGTGCGACCCGGTGACCAGAGCGCTGACGCAGGCCGAGGTCGACGCGGGCGTGCTGTCCAACACCGCCACCGCGACCGGCACCGCCCCGGACGGCGGGAAGGCCACCAGCACCGACCACACCAGCACGTCGGTCGTGGCGCTCCCGGCGCTCTCGCTGGTGAAGTCGCCGTCAGCGGTGTCCGATGTAGACGGCAATGGGCCGGACGCCGGGGATACCGTGACCTACGGGTTCCTGGTGACCAACACCGGGAACGTGACGCTCGACCCGGTCACGGTCGCTGACCCGAAGGCGGGTCCGGTGACGTGCCCGGCCGGGCCGCTGGCCCCCCGGGCGTCGGTGGAGTGCACGGCGGCGGCGTACGTCCTGACGCAGGAGGACGTCGACGCGGCCGAGGTGGAGAACACGGCCACCGCGACCGGGACCCCGCCGTCGGGGGAGCCCGTCACGGCCGAGGACAGCGTCGTGGTGCCGATCGCGGAGCAGCCGTCGGTGCGGATCGTCAAGATGGCCTCGGCGGTGCAGGACGTCGACGGCAACGGACACGACGCGGGCGACACCGTCGGGTACTGGTTCACGGTGATCAACACCGGCAACCAGACGCTGGACCCGATCACCGTCTCCGACTCCAAGGTGGGCCCGGTGACGTGCCCGGCCGGGCCGCTGGCCCCCGGGGCGTCCGCGGAGTGCACGGCCGCCCCCTACGTGCTCAAGCAGTCCGATGTGGACGCAGGCAGGGTGGACAACGAGGCGACGGTGGAGGGGCTGCCGCCCTCGCTGGTGCCGGTGGTGGCCTCGGACACCGCGACGGTGGCCGTGGTTCGGGCGCCGCTGATCTCGCTGGTCAAGTCGGTGGACTCGGTCGAGGACGTCGACGGCGGCGGCCTCGACGCCGGCGACACCGTGGCCTACGGGTTCACCGTGACCAACGCCGGGAACGTGACGCTGGACCCGGTCGCGGTCGCTGACCCGAAGGTGGGTCCGGTGACGTGCCCGGATGGGCCGCTGGCCCCAGGGGCGTCGGTGGAGTGCACGGCCGCCGCCTCTGTGCTGACCCAGGCGGACGTGGACGCGGGCGAGGTTCCCAACACGGCCACGGCGACCGGCACCGACCCGTCCGGGGGCACGGTCTCCGGCGACGACAGCGCGACGGTCCCGATCCCGGCGGTGCGCGACATCGGGCTGGACAAGACCTCCGGGCCGGTGGTCGATGTGGACGGCGACGGTGTGGACGCCGGTGACGAGATCCGGTACGGGCTGACCGTGACCAACACCGGCAACGTCACGCTCGACCCCGTGGCGGTCGCCGACCCGAAGCTGGGCCCGGTGACGTGCCCGGCCGGGCCGCTGGCCCCGGGGGCGTCGGTGGAGTGCACGGCCGATCCGTACGCGCTGACCCAGGCCGACGTCGACGCGGGCGTGGTGGAGAACACCGCCACCGCCACCGGCACGGACCCGTCCGGGGTCGACGTCACGGCCAAGGACTCCACACAGACCGCCATCCGCGCGTCGGGGGCGATCGGCCTGGAGAAGGCGGTCGCGGAGATCGTCGACCGCGACGGCGGCGGAGTCGACGCCGGGGACGCGATCCGCTACCGCCTCACCGTGACCAACCCGGGCGCGGTCACGCTGCACGACGTGCGGGTGACCGACGCGAAGCTGGGCCCGGTGACGTGCCCGGCCGGGCCGCTGGCCCCCAAGGCGTCGGTGGAGTGCACGGCCGATCCGTACGTGCTGACCCAGGCCGACATCGATGCGGGCAGGGTGGACAACACAGCGGTGGTCACCGGGCTGACACCCGCCGACGATGTCGTCGTGGACCGGTCCACGGCTGTCGCGGAGCTGGGGGCGAAGGCCCGCCTAAGCCTCGACAAGGCCGCGTCCCTGCGGGACCGCGACGGCGACGGCAAGGCCACGCCGGGAGAGACGATCGCCTACACGTTCACCGTGCGCAACACCGGCGCGGTCACGGTCTCCGACGTCGTGATCAACGATCCGGCCGTGACGGCGAGCTGTCCGAGCGGGCCGCTCGCGCCCGGGGAGAGCGTGGTGTGCACCGGGGAGTACGTGGTGAAGGCCCGCGACATCCGCGGCGGGGTCGTCCGCAACACCGCGACCGCGGGCGGGCGGACACCCGACGGCGGGACCGTGGTGTCGCCGCCGGACTCCACCGAGGTCCCCGCCGTGGTGCCGGAGCCGCCGGTGCCGCCGAGGCCCAAGCCGCCGAAGCCGGACCCGGACGTGCCGCCGCTGCCCGACACCGGGGCGTCGGTGGGGGTCGGCCTGGGCATCGGGGCCGGGCTGGTGCTCATGGGGATGTGGGCGCTGCTGCTCTCGCGCAGGCGCGGGTGAGGCAGGCGGTGACGGGGTCGTGATCGGACCCCGTCACCGCGGTGTCAGGCCGGGTGGGGGACGGCGGAGAGCAGCGCGTGGAAGTACTCCGGCCGCTGGGTGGAGAACAGGCCGTACCAGGCCTCAAGCGCTTGCGGCGTCATGACGCCGAGCCTGCGCAGGGCGGCGCGGGCGAAGTCCACCGGGGCGACCGAGCTGGCCGTGATCAGGTCGCCGTCGGCGACCGCGACGTCGGTCGAGTAGTAGCCCTCGCCCCGATAGCCCGGCGCCAGCTGCTTGAGGGCGTCCAGGTCGTTGCTGGTGTGCGGGCGGCTGTCGAGCAGGCCCGCAGCGGCCAGGGCGATGGTCGCGCCGCAGATCGCGGCCACCGGGACGCCCGCGTCGAGGAAGCGGGCCGCGGTCGTGATCGCCGGGGCGTGCTCGGGGGTGTCCCACAGCTCGGCGCCGGGCAGGACCAGCAGCGCGCTCTCCTCGGGGGCCAGCTCGTCCAGGGCCAGGTCCGGCGTGATGGTCAGCCCGCCCATCGTGCGCACCGGCTCGCGGGTGGCGCCCACCGTGCGGACCGGCAGCGCGCTGCCCGGCTCGGCGAAGAAGCGGCCGGTGTTGAGTTCGGCGGTCAGGTAGCCGACCTCCCAGTCGGCCATCGTGTCCAGAACGTAGAGGTGAGCGCTCGTCATGTCGGAAAGCTAGCGCTGAGCACCGACAATCCCGGTTGTCCTGGCCTGGGCGCCGTCGCTCAGTCGCCTTGGCGCTGGCTGAACAGGGCGACGCCGACTGGCGGCAGGCCCACCACGCTGGCCATCAGGTCGCAGAAGGCCTCGCCGTGGGGGACCAGGTGCTCCGTCAGCGGAGTCCAGGACGCGCGCAGCTCCAGGTCGTCGGTGCGGGCCGGGCCCGCGATGTCGCCGAAGCGGGCCGAGGAGGTGTCGGTGACGGTGCCGCCCAGGGCGGTGTGCGGGGCAGCGGCCGCGGCGAGGGCGTCGGTCAGCCAGGACCAGCCGACACTGGGCAGCAGCGGGTCGTCGGCCAGCTCGGCGTCGAGTTCGGCGCGGACGTAGGCCACCAGGCGCAGCACGCCCTCCCACGAGTCCTGGCCGTCCGGGTCGTGCAGCAGGATCAGCCTGCCGGTGGCGTGGACGTCGCCGGGGCCGTCGGCCTCGGCGGTCAGGGCGTAGGCGAACGGGGCCAGGCGCTGCGGCGCGCGGACCTCGGCGAGGCTCAGCTCCCGACGCGGGCGCAGCGAGCGCAGCGCCGCGACGGCCCGGACGAAGATCTCAGGCGCTGGCGTCTCGGTCACGACTGGTAACTGTAGGACCACCCGAGTCGGTGAGCGGGGATGGCGCGCCGACCAATACCGCAACCCACGGTGCGAGTGGACCGCTCCCAGTGGACCCGTGGCACGATTGGCAGGCCATGACTGAGACAGCGCACATCCAGCACGGGGACATCCAGACCGGCGCCCGCAGGCACCTCCCCGACGCCCCGTTCCTGGTCGCCGCCCGCGGCGGCACCCCCAGCCGCGTTCCGGTGTGGTTCATGCGCCAGGCCGGCCGCTCGCTGCCGGAGTACCGCGAGATCCGCGCGGGCATCCCGATGCTCAAGGCCTGCTTCGAGCCGGAGCTGGTCTGCGAGGTGACGCTGCAGCCGGTCCGCCGCCACGGCGTCGACGCCGCGATCCTGTTCAGCGACATCGTCGTGCCGCTGGTCGCCGCGGGCATCGACCTGGACATCGTCGCGGGCACCGGTCCCGTCGTCGCCCACCCCGTGCGCACCCGCGCCGACGTCGACGCGCTCTCCGAGCTCGACCCGGCCGCCGTCGCGCCGGTCGCCGAGGCCGTCCGGCTGCTCACCGCCGCGCTCGGCGAGACCCCGCTCATCGGTTTCGCGGGCGCGCCGTTCACCCTGGCCTCCTACCTCGTGGAAGGCGGCCCCAGCCGCAACCACGAGCACACCAAGGCCCTCATGTACTCCGACCCCGACACCTGGCACGCGCTGCTGGGCAAGCTCGCGGGCATCACCACCGGCTTCCTGCGCGCGCAGCTCGCCGCTGGCGTCGACGCGCTGCAGCTGTTCGACTCGTGGGCGGGCGCGCTGTCCGAGCGCGACTACCGCGAGTTCGTCCTGCCGCACTCCACCCGCGTGCTCGCCGACGTCGCCGACGCCGGTGTCCCGCGCATCCACTTCGGCGTCGGAACCGGCTCGCTGCTGGGCGCGATGCGCGACGCGGGCGCCGACGTCGTCGGGGTCGACTGGCGCACCCCGCTCGACCAGGCCGTCAGCCGGGTCGCCAGGGACGGCTCCCCGACGGTCGTGCAGGGCAACCTCGACCCGGCGGTGCTGTTCGCGGGCGACGAGGCCGTCCGCGCGCACGCCGACCGGATCGTCGCCGAGGGCAGGGCCGCCGACGGCCACGTCTTCAACCTCGGCCACGGCGTGCTCCCGCAGACCGACCCGACCGTCATCACCCGACTCGTCGAGCACCTGCACGGGCTGCCGGTGCGCTGATGATCGCCGTCGTCGGCGGGGGCGTCGCCGGGCTCACCGCGGCCCACCGGCTGCGCGCCCTCGGCGCCGAGGTCACCGTCTTCGAGCAGGCCGAGCGCCTCGGCGGCAAGCTGCGCACGGTCGACATCGCCGGGACCAGGCTGGACGTCGGCGCCGAGGCCTGGCTCAACCGCCGCCCCGAGGCCGCGGCCCTGGCCGCCGAGCTGGGCCTGGCCACCGGCCACCCCACCGCGGCCCGCTCGACCGTCCACGCCGGCGGGTCCACCCGGCCGCTGCCCGGCGGCACGATGCTCGGCCTGCCCGCCGACCCGGCCGCCGTCGCCGGCCTGCTCACCGCCGACGGCCTGCGCCGCGTCGAGGCCGAGTCCGCGCTGGCCCCGCTGCGCCTGGACGGCGACACCGCGCTCGGCCCGCTGTTGCGCGCGCGCTTCGGCGACGAGTTGACCGACCGGCTGGTCGATCCGCTGCTGGGCGGGGTCTACGCGGGCCGCGTAGACCGGCTGGGGCTGCGTGCCACCATGCCGCCCGTCGCCGCCGCCCTCGACGCGGGCGCGACCTCGCTCACCGCCGCCGCCCGCGCGGTCGTGCGCCCCAGCACCGGTGAGCCGGTGTTCGCCACCCCGGACGCCGGAATGGGCGCGCTGGTCGACGCCCTCGCCGCGGGGGTCGAGGTGCGCACCGGAACCGTGGTCCGCTCGCTGGCCCGCGCCGCGGGCGGCTGGCGGCTGAGCCTCGGCGCGGCGAGCCCCGAGCGCGCGCTGCCCGAGGTCACCGCGGACGCCGTCGTGCTGGCCGTCCCCGCGCCGAGCGCCCGCAGGCTGCTCGCTGATGTCGTGCCCGCCGCGTCCGCCGGCTACGCCGAGGTCGAGCTGGCGTCGATGGCGGTCGTGGCGCTGGCCCTGCCCGAGGGCACCGAGCTGCCGGGCACCTCCGGCGTGCTGGTCGGGGCCGGGGAGCGCCGCTCCGACGGCAGGCCGTTCGCGGTGAAGGCCTTCACCTACTCCACCACGAAGTGGGGCCGCGGCGGCCCGGTGCTGCTGCGCGGCTCGGTCGGCAAGCTCGGCGACCACGGCGCGCTGCGCCTCACCGACCCCGAGCTGGTCAAAGCCGTCCGCTCCGACTTGGCCGACCTCGCGGGCGTCACCGCCGAACCGCTCGACGCGGTGGTCCAGCGCTGGGGCGGCGGACTTCCCCAGTACGGCGTCGGGCACGCGGACCTGGTCGCCGGGATCGAGGCCGCGGTGTCCGCCGTCCCCGGCCTGGCCGTCGCGGGCGCGACCCTGCACGGCGTCGGCGTCCCGGCCTGCGTCGGCACGGGCGAGACCGCCGCCCGGCGTGTCGCCGCCCACCTCGGCCTCGCGCCCTGAGAGTGGGACGATGACGGCATGGCCCGCCTGAACTACGCCGAACTGAACGACACGATCCGCTACACGATGTGGTCGGTCTTCCGCATCACCCCCGGAGCCCTGCCCGCCGACCGCGGCCCCACCGCCGCCGAGGCCCAGTCCTACCTGGACGCCCTCCCCGACAAGGGCGTCGAGGTCCGGGGCGTCTACGACGTCGCGGGCCTGCGCGCGGACGCCGACTACATGATCTGGTGGCACTCCGAGGCGATCGAGGAAGTCCAGGCCGCCTACACCG
Organism: Actinokineospora guangxiensis; assembly: GCF_042657845.1. Lineage (NCBI taxonomy): Bacteria > Bacillati > Actinomycetota > Actinomycetes > Pseudonocardiales > Pseudonocardiaceae > Actinokineospora > Actinokineospora guangxiensis. The sequence continues at coordinate 417,028 of NZ_JBHSKF010000004.1, forward strand.
GCTTCCGCCGCACCGCCCTCGGCCGCGCCTCCACCCCGGTCTGGAGCCAGGTCGCCCTGCACCGCCCGGCCGAGTTCAACCGCAGCCACATTCCGGCGTTCCTGGCGGGCGAGGACGCGCGCAAGTACATCTGCGTCTACCCGTTCGTCCGCTCCTACGAGTGGTACCTGCTGCCCGACGACGAGCGCCGCAAGATGCTCGCCGACCACGGCAAGGAAGCCCGCGACTACCCGGACGTCCGGGCGAACACCGTGGCGTCCTTCGCCCTCGGGGACTACGAGTGGATCCTGGCGTTCGAGGCGGACGAACTGCACCGCATCGTGGACCTGATGCGACACCTGCGCGGCACCGAGGCGCGTCTGCACGTGCGCGAGGAGATCCCGTTCTACACCGGGACTCGGCTGCCCGCGGCGGAGCTGGTGACCAACCTGCCGTGAACCTCCTGGTTGTCGGTGGGCGGGGCCGGCGTCGTCCGGGTCCACCGACAACCGGCGGGGAGTGAGGGGAGGCATCGCACGTTGGATGTGGTGGGGGAGAGGCCTGTCGGGGGGATTGGTGAGGGGGATGGGGGAGGGTGGGTTACGTACTTCAGGACGCGCGTGGCGTTGGGAGGGTGGTCGGCAGCCTAGGCCCGGAGGTTGGCAGTCCGGGTTGGCAGTCCGGGGTGGCGTCGAGTGGGTGGTTGGGGAGGCGCCTCAGCGCCGTTGCCACCAGCGGCGCTTCTGAGGGGGCAGAGCCCAAGCGCGGAAAGCGGCAGCGTCAGCCCGTCCCCGGGTGCCGGTCTTGCGGGGGTTGGCCGCTGCCCATTCGTCAAAGAGTTCTCGGTATCGCTCACCCAGCTCAGCCGCCGTCTCCGGGTCCAGCAGGGCGTTCACGCGCCGACGCTTGTTCAGCAGGGCCCGGGCCTCCACCGCGAGCATCCGCCCATCGAAGCCCTCAGGGGCCACCCCGCCCGCCAGCAGCGCCCGCAGCAGTTCCTCCTGCCGCCGCCCCAGTTCCTCCCGCGCGCTCAAGCCGTCACAACCCTGCGGATCGCCGCGAGTTCGGCGGCCAGGTCGTCGTCGGTTGGGTAGTGGTCGTCTCGTTCCAGCAGTACGCCGGGAGGGCTCACCCGCGCGCACACGTCGGCCAGCAGGTCCAGCACCTGGTGTGGAACCGGATGGGCGTGGGAGTCGTGGTAGACGCCGTCATGTTCGTAGCCGCCTGCGACGTGCACATAGGCCACTCTCTCCAGTGGCAGGTCGTCCAGCAGGGCATCGGTGTCGTGGCCGAGGTTGCGGGCGTTGGCCCACATGTTGGCCACGTCGAGCAGCAGCAGGCAGCCCGTCCGTGAGGTCAGCTCCCCGAGGAACTGCGCCTCGGTCAGCTCGGCGTCGGGCCATTCCAGCAGGGCCGCGATGTTCTCCAGGGCCAGGGGGACGTCCCCGAGGATGCGCTGGGCCTGGTTGACGTTCTCCACCAGCACGTCCAGGGCCTCGTGCGTTCGGGGGACCGGCATCAGGTGGCCGGAGTCGAAGTCGCCCGCGCGGACGAAGCAGACGTGGTCGCTGACCAGCGGGGCGTCGAGGGCGTTCGCCACGCCTGCCAGGTGTTCGACGCGGGTGGTGTCCAGGGGGTCGGCGCCGCCGAGGGACAGGGAGACGGCGTGCGGGAGCACGGGGACGCCTCGGGAGCGGAGTATCCGGAGGGACTCCGGGAGGGTGCCGTGGGGGATGTTCTCCGCCACGACCTCCACGAAATCCACACCCGGCAGGCGTTCGACGGTCAGGTCGATCTCCGACCGCCAGCCGATGCCCACTCCCAGTGCTCCCATGGCGTCCATCATGCCCCCGCTCGCCGTCTCAACCCCCGGTCACCCGCCGCCACCCCCGCCGCAGCCGCCCCCGCCGCCGCAGCTGCTGCCACCGCCGCTGGAGCACGACGACGCGTGGCCGCACGTGTACCCGGTCCCGCCGCCCGACGACGCGCCGCCGCTGCTTGCCTTCACCGTCGCCAGCGCTGAGCTGATCTCCGGGTCGGGATAGGCCGTGAGGCCGCCGAACAGCACGGCCACGGTCGCGCCGCCGAGGACGGCGGCCTCGATGGCCGACGGGTCGTTGCGTGCTTCCTTGGCCTGCTTGAGCACCCGTTCGCCCGCGTAGGTCCGCTCGCCGAGCGGGGCCCGGTAGAGCACCACCGTGACCAGTGCGGTGATCAGCAGGCCCATCGTGAGCCAGCCGACCGGGAAGCCCTGCGCCAAGCCGTTCACCCACCGCGCGATACCCACCACGAGGAGCACCACGGCGGGCACCGCGGCAAGCCGCGCCCGCACCGCTCCTCCGTCGACCAGCAGCCCCTTGGCGGTCAGCGACGTCCGCACCCCTCGAACGGCATCGCCGCGACCGACCCGGTCGACCAGTGGGCGTATCGCCCGGTAGCGCTCGGCGTTGGCCATGACCTCCCGGTCGACCGTGTCCGTCGCCGTGGCCCCCGCCACCACCCGGACCGCCCCGTGCCTGCCCGCCTTGAGCTTTCCCAGGTCGAGCAGTCGTGCGACGGCGGTCTCCACGACACGCCGCTGTCCCCCGGCCAGGTAGGCCAGTTCGTGCACCGACAGCAGGTCGGCGGACATGGTCCCCGCCGCCGACCTGCCGACCGCGTCCCCGGCCCGCGCGGTGATGCGCACCGCGGCCGCGAACAGCAGCACGAACACGAAGCCGACCAGATAGATCCGCAGGAAGTCGGGCCCGTTGATGCCCCACGGTTCCATCGGTACCCCCTCACCGGGCAGGCGGTTCCCTGCGCGCCCGGAGGCTTCACGCCGCCGCTGGTCACGTCACGGACCGCACCGCCCATCCCCTCGTTCGTCCGATCAGGATTGATCGTCCGGGGACAATGCTGTTGCGGTGTGACCGATAGCACAAGGCAGCTTGAGCAAGACTTAGGGAAGCCCTGTGGAGGAATTAGGTTAGCCGGCCGTGAGCGCGCGACTACTGCTCGTCGGGCACCAGGCGCAGGCTGATCGAGTTGATGCAGTACCGCTGGTCGGTGGGCGTCGGGTAGCCCTCGCCCTCGAAGACGTGACCGAGGTGGCTGTGGCAGGTGGCGCAGATGACCTCGGTGCGCACCATGCCGTACGCGCGGTCCTCGCGCAGGATGACCCGGTCACCGGCCAGCGGGGAGAAGAACGACGGCCAGCCGCAGTGCGAGTCGAACTTCGTCTCGCTGCGGAACAGCTCGGCCCCGCACGCGCGGCAGTGGTAGGCGCCCGAGGTCTTGGTGTCGGTGTACTCGCCGGTGAAGGCGGGCTCGGTGCCCGCCTCGCGCAGGACGCGGTACTCGGCCGGGTTCAGCTCGGCGCGCCACTGCTGCTCGGACTTGACCACTGGAGGGGTGGCTCCGACAACGGGTTCCATGGTCTCCACGCTAGCCCAGGAGCAGCAGGACGATGAACGCGAGCGACTCCCACGCCGCGATGAGCACGCCGAGGAGGATGAGCGCGACGAGGATGCCCGCGGTCAGCCGGTAGTGGCCGCCGAGCCGGTTGGCGGACTCGGCGAAGTCGGACACGCCGCCGAGGTATCCCTCGACGGTGTAGTTGGGGCGGACCCGCTCGACGCGGTCCAGGTGGGCGGCGAACGCCTGCGCTTCGGGGTCGTCGCGGTCGAGTCCCAGCAGCTCGTCGCTGAACCGGTCCCGCGGTTCGTCCTGGGCCATGCCCCCACGGTAGCCCGCCGTGGGCCCGATGTCGTCGGCCGCGCGGTGATTGCCCCGGCGGTAGGCTGCGCCGGTGGCAGCAGCAGCCGAGGAGTTCGACGTCGACGGCCGCGCGGTGCGGGTGTCCAGCCCGGACAAACCGTACTTCGCCGAGCTGGGCATCACCAAGCGCGACGTCGTGAGCTACTTCCTGTCCGTCGGCCCCGGCATCCTGGGCGCGCTGCGGGATCGGCCGACGACGCTGGAGCGCTGGCCGGGCGGGGTCGTCGAGGGCGCCAAGCTCTCCACCAGGGCCGACCACCGCGGCGACGCGTTCTACCAGAAGCGCGTGCCCAAGGGCGCCCCCGACTACGTGGAGACCGCGCGCATCACCTTCCCCAGCGGCCGCCCGGCCGACGAGGTCTGCCCCACCGAGCTGGCCGTCGTCGTGTGGGCGGCGAACCTGGGCACCCTGACCTTCCACCCCTGGCCGGTCACCCGCGCCGACGTCGACCGGCCCGACCAGCTGCGCATCGACCTCGACCCGCAGCCGGGCACCGACTTCGCCGACGCGGTCGCCATGGCGCACGAGGCCAGGGCGCTGCTGGCGGAGCTGGGCATGGTCGGCTTCCCGAAGACCTCCGGCGGCCGCGGCGTGCACCTCTACGTGCCCGTGGAGCCGCGCTGGACGTTCGTGCAGGCGCGCCGGGCGGTCATCGCCCTCGGCCGCGAGCTGGAGCGACGCAACCCTGAGCGGATCACCACGAAGTGGTGGAAGGAGGAGCGCGGCGAGCGGATCTTCCTCGACTACAACCAGATGGCCCGCGACCGCACGATCGCCTCGGCCTACTCCATCCGCCCGACCCCGCGCGCGCTGGTGTCCGCGCCGCTGACCTGGGACGAGCTGGACGACGCGCGCCCGGAGGACTTCTCCGCGCTGACCATGCCCGCCCGCTTCGCCGAGGTGGGGGACCTGCACGCGGGCGTCGCCGAGCAGGCCTTCGGCCTGGAGCCGCTGCTGGAGATGTACGAGCGCGACCAGCGCGACCGCGGCGAGGGCGACCTGCCGTACCCGCCGGAGTACCCGAAGATGGAGGGCGAGCCCAAGCGCGTGCAGCCCTCCAAAGCGCGCGACGACTAGAAGTTGCTCCATCCGGTCGAATGATGGGCATTTCGACCGTTCGGCGAGCCGGAAACGTCAGTCCGCGTGCCTACACTCGGCAGATGGAGGAGAGGAGGCTCGACGTGACGGACTACCTGGTGCGCTACGTCGGCGGGCCCCTCGACGGCCGGGTCGACACGGTCCCGGCGCCGAGCGCGCCCCGCGAGACGGTCACCCACGTGCACCTGCACGAGGGGCCGAAGATCGTGCACCACTACGACCTCTCCTACGCCGTCGAGCTGGGCTGCGAGTACCGGCTCCGCGAGGACGACGAGGCCTGAGTCACCCGATCCGCAGGTCCGCGACCACCGGCCGGTGATCCGAGGCCTCCGCCGACGCCGATGATCCCGTCGCGGGCACCCTGGACCCGAGCACCTCGACGTCATCGGACACCGCGATGTGGTCCAGCCGCAGGTCGGGGGCGTCCGCCGGGTAGGTGGGTCCGGGCTGTACGCCGGTGAAGCGCTCCCAGAGCGGGTCCAGCTCGGGCGCCCCGGGCTCGGCGTTGAAGTCGCCCAGCAGCACGTGCGTCCCCCGCTCGCCGACGGTGGCGAGCATGTCGGCGACCTGGCGGGCGCGGACGGCGGGGTCGGGCCGGAAGTCCAGATGTGTCACCCAGACGTGCACCGGTCGCCCGCGCGCCAGCACGACCGCCTCGGCGAAGCCCGGCGCCGACCCGACCGAGGAGTCCTGTGTGGACCATCGGGTGATCTCGTGGTTGGCCACCTCCGCCACCGGCAGCCTGCTCAGCACCGCGACGCCGAAGCGCCTGCGCGGCGGGCCGGGCAGGTCGTAGACCGGCGCGAAGTGCACGCGCATCCCCAGCGCCAGGCCCAGTTCGCCGGCCTGGTCGGCGAATCCGCTGCGCGCCGACCAGCGCACGTCGACCTCTTGGAGCCCGACCACGTCGGCGCCGCTCGCGCGGATCGCCGCCGCCGTCCTGGCCAGGTCCAGCGCGCCGTCGGCGCCCACACCGCTGTGGATGTTGAAGGTGGCGACCGTGATGTCCACCGGACGCGCGCCCACGGGTGTGCCCGCCAGCAGCAGCAGCGCCAGCAGCAGCGGGGTCACGGCGGGCAGACCGTCCCGTCGCGGGGCACGGTGCCCTCGCGCAGGAACGCCGTCGCGGCGTCGGTGGCGCACGGGGACACCGCGAGCGCCCCGTGGCCCGCGCCCTGCCACGTCACGCCGACGGCGGTGGCCATGCGTCGCACGGCGCGATCGGTGCCCTCCAGCGGCGTCACCGGGTCGCTCGCGGTGGCCAGCACCACGATCGGCGGCGCGGCCTTCGCCGTGGTCTGCGGGACCGGCTTGGACGACACTGGCCACGGCCCGCACAGCGCCAGCCACTGCCCGGCCAGCGCGCCGAACACCGGGTAGCGCTCGTTCAGCTCCGAGGCCGTCTTCTCGATCTGCTCGGTCGCCAGCCGCGACTTGGTGTCGTTGCAGCGCAGCACCAGCGTCCCGTCGAAGCGGGCGGGCACCTCGTCGGTGTCCTGCACCAGCGGGCGGGTGTACTCCAGCAGGGCGTCGTAGGAGCCGCCGCGCGCCGCGGCGACGGCCTCGGCCAGTTCCGGCCAGGCCGTCCGGTCGCGCAGGCCGATGTGGACCCCGCGCAGCAGCAGGCCGGGGTCCGGGCCGTCCAGCGCCTCGATGACCGCCTCGCGGGCGGTCGCGCCCAGCGGGCAGCCGCTCGTGACGCAGTCGGCGGCGAAGGCGTCCAGCGCCGCCTCGGCGCCGGTGGCGATGCCCGCCGCCACGGCTCTGGCGTCGTCGTCGGGGTCCGGGTGCCCGTCGAGCACCATCCGACCGACGCGCTCCGGGTAGCGCTCGGCGTACACCGACAGCACCCGCGAGCCCTCGCCGACGCCGATCGCGTGCAGGTGGTCCATGCCCAGCGCCGTGCGCACGGCGTCGGCGTCGGCCGCGGTGCGCCAGGTGTCCAGGGCGGGCAGCCTGCGCTCCAGCGCGATCGAGCAGTTCTGCCCCGAGCTGCGCGCCAGGTCGATCCACTCGTCCACGGCCAGCGCGCGCGGGTCGGCGGTGAGCAGGTCCTCGCGGATGTCGGAGGGCAGGCAGCGCACCGGCGACGAGTCGCCGGTGCCCCGGCGGTCGACACCGATCAGGGAGAAGCGGGTGAGGAAGTCCTCGGGCATGCGGGAGGCGAGCCGCGCGGCGTAGACGGTGCCCGGCAGGCCGTCGGCGTCGGTGAACACCGCGACCGGGATCTCGCCGGTGCCCGCGCGCAGCACCCGGATGCGCAGCGTGCCGCGGCCGGGCGAGTAGGGGGAGTCGACGACGCCGTTGACCTGCCCGCAGGAGATCTCCGCCGTCGGCGGCTGGGGCAGCGCGGCCAAGGCGGCCTCGGTCTCCGGCGGGCACTCGCTCCAGCGCACCGAGCCGGGGCCGGGCTCGCCCAGCGGCGGCACCGGGGCGGGCGCGGGCAGGGCGTCGGTAGGCGGGGTGAACGCGTCGCCGCCGCGGACCACGATCGCGGGCCGGGTGGACGGGCCCGCCGTGCACGCCGAGAGCAGCGCGGCCACCACGACCCCGGTGACCAACCGCCTCACGCACCCACCTCCGAGAGCTGCCTGACTTCCTGGGCCCCAGCCTGCCTCCCAGGGGGTGAGAGCACCGTGAACAGCCGACATAGCATGGCCGGGTGGTCGTGGCGCACATGGAAGACGCGGGCAGGTCCTGGCGGTGGTTCGGCCGGCTGGCCGCGACCCCGCGGCTGACGGGGTCGATCCCGCCGACCGTGCAGGTGCTGCTCGGCATCATCAGCGTGCAGGTCGGCGGCGCGGTGGCCAAGACGCTGTTCACCAGTGCGGGGGCCACCGGCGTGGTGGCGCTGCGGCTGGTGTTCTGCGCGCTCATCCTGCTGCTGATCTGGCGACCGACCATCAAGCGCGAGACGCTCGGCGTCGTCGTCGTGTACGGCGTGGTGCTCGGCACCATGAACCTGCTGTTCTACCTCTCGCTCGCCCGCATCCCGCTGGGCGTCGCCGTCACCATCGAGTTCCTCGGCCCGCTCGCGGTCGCCCTGCTCGGCTCGCGGCGGCTGCGCGACGTCCTCTGGGCGCTGATGGCCGCGGGCGGCGTGGTGCTGCTGGCCAGGGGCGGCGGCGACATCGATCCGGTCGGCGTGCTGCTCGCCCTCGGCGCGGGCGCCTGCTGGGCGGGCTACATCCTGGCCAGCGCGAAGCTGGGCAGCCGCACGAGCGACGGCACCGGTCTGGCGCTGGGCATGGTCGTGGCCGCGGCGCTGGTGGTCCCGTTCGGCGTGGCCGACGCGGGCACGGCCCTGCTGTCGCCGACGGTGCTGCTCGCCGGGCTCGCGGTGGCGCTGCTGTCCTCGGTGATCCCGTACTCGCTGGAGCTGGAGGCGCTGCGCAAGATCCCGCCGAGGGTGTTCGGCGTGCTCATGAGCATGGAACCGGCCGTCGCCGCGCTGGCCGGGCTGGCGCTGCTCGGCGAGCTGCTCGCGCCCGTGCAGTGGGTGGCGATCTGCCTGGTCGTGGCGGCCTCGGCGGGCGCGACCAGGTCGGCTAACGCTCCTTGACCTCGCCGCGCAGGACCGCGTCCAGGTCGTAGCGGGCGGGCTCTTCCAGCTGCTCGTAGGTGCAGGAGGCGGGCTCGCGGTCGGGCCGCCAGCGGCGGAACTGCGCGGTGTGCCGGAAGCGGCCGGGGTATCCGCCCTCGGTGTGCTCGTAGGCGACCTCGACGACCCGCTCCAGCCGCAGCGGCACCCACGGCTGCTCTGTGGTCCGCCACCGGCTGACCGCGCCGGGCATGCGCATCAGCTCGTGGTCGGGGTTGTCGGCGACCCACGGGTGCGCCTGCGCGCCGCCGGGGATCAGCTCGGCCATCTCCTCGGCCAGCTCGCGCCTGCGCGCCGCGGGGAACGACCCGACCACGCCGACGTGGTGCAGCGTGCCCTCGTGGTCGTGCAGGCCCAGCATCAGCGACCCGACGGCCTCGCCCGGCTCGGTGTCCTTGTACCAGCGCAGCCCGCTCACGACGCAGTCCGCGGTGCGCGAGTGCTTGAACTTGAGCAGGGTGCGCTTGTTCGGGGTGTACTCGCCGTCGGCGGGCTTGCCCATGACCCCGTCCAGGCCCGCGCCCTCGAAGATCTCGAACCAGCGGCGGGCCAGGTCGGCGTCGCGGGTCACCGGGGTCAGGTGGACGCGCTCGCCCAGGGTGAGCGCGCCCTCCAGCACCTCGCGCCTGCGCACGGTCGGGGTCTCCAGCAGCACCTCGTCGCCCACGGCGAGGATGTCGAAGGCGATGAACCGCGACGGGGTCTTCTCCGAGAGCATCGCCACCCGGCTCGCGGCGGGGTGGATGCGCTCGGCGAGGCGATCGAAGTCGAGCTTGCCGTCGATGTCGACGATCAGCTCCCCGTCGAGGACCGAGCGCTCGGGCAGCGCCTCGCGCAGCGCGGCCTCGGCCTCGGGGAAGTAGCGGTTGAGCGGCTTGCCCGAGCGCGACTGCAGGAAGACCTCGTCGCCGTCGCGGAACACCAGGCAGCGGAAGCCGTCGTACTTGGGCTCGAAGACCAGGTCCCGGTCGTCCGGGATGGACGGCACGGCCTTGGCGAGCATCGGTTGCACCGGCGGTGTCAGCGGGAGGGCCACGGGCCCATCCTGCCTGATCACCGCACCCGTGTCCGCTTCGCCGCGCCCATCTCCACACGCACCGCCGTCGGCAGGCTCGCCACTCCGAGGGACTCGCGCGCCCGGCTCAGCACCGGGTCGTCCAGCTCGCGCCAGACGGCCTTGACGTCGCAGCCGTCGACCAGCCACAGGCTCAGCCGCAGCGCGGGCTGGTCCTTGTCGCCGACCACGGTCACCTTGGCCCGGTCGACCCCGTCGACCCGCTCGGCGTCGGCGGCGATGGCCTCGGCCAGCGCGCCGGAGGTGACCGTCAGGTCGTCGGTCAGGTCCAGGTTCGGGTGGCGCTCGGGGCGCAGCGCGCGCAGCGCGAGCCGCACCCCGGCGAGGAGGAACAGCAGCCCGACGCCGATGGCGACGAGGCGGGAGGTGACCGGCCACGAGGTGATCACGTCGACGGCGACCGGGTCGAGCACCGGCCTGCGCGCCCTGCCCTGGCCGAGCAGCCCGGCCCCGACGACGAGCGCACTGGCCCCGGCCAGCAGGGCGAGCGCGCCGACGAGGCCGGTCAGGCCGCGCTCGGTGCGGTAAGAGCGGGCGACGGCCCGCACGGACGGCGGCTTCACGAGTCCTTCTCCGGTGTCTCTGGCGCCCGGCGGTCGGCGACCCCGGGGGCGGCGAGCGCGACGGCGTCGCTGACGGCCCGCTCGGGGGCCAAGGCCAGCAGCCCGGCGGTGGTCGAGGTGGCGGGCGCGGTCATCGGTCCCTCGGGGAGTCGACGACGACGTTGACCCGCGGCACCCGGACCAGCGGGAGGTCGGTGAGCAGGTCGCCGACGACGCCGGTGAGCCGGGGCCGCAGCTGCTCCTCGCCCACCAGCCTGCTCGTCGCGCGGACCCTGATCTTCTTCGCGGTGGCGGTCACCGACGCGCCGCGCACCCCGTCCTCGGCGCGGACCCTGGTCCCGACGATGCGGGCCAGCGAGCGCGGCGAGGTGCGCACGCTCACCCCGGGGGCCGGGTCGGCCAGCACGACTTCTCGCCTGCGCGCCGAGAGCGCGGCCACTAACAGCCCCAGCCCGGCCACGGCGGTGATCCAGGCGGTGACCTGCACCGGCGTGGACTCCCAGGACACCTCGGCGAGCCGGTCGCGCCAGTCCGGCCACGGCACCAGCAGCGGGCCCTCGGTCGGGCGCAGCCACAGCCAGCCCACCTCCAGCGCGAGCAGCGTCCCCGCCGCGGCCAGGGCCAGCGCCAGCAGCGCGGCCACGATCCTCACGAACACGCGCACGGCTCACTCCACTCGGTTGTGGGTCGGCGGCACCAGGCCGGTGACCACGACGGAGACGCCGCGGACGCGGTAGCCGGTGATCCGCTCGACGTCCTCGGTGACCTTCGCCCGGACGGCGTCGGCCACGGCGCGCACGGCGGCGGGGTAGTTCAGGGCGAGTTCGAGGCGCACGTCGACGCCGGGGCCGTCGCCGTCGACCTCGGCGGTGGCGCCGTGCTGCCCGAGGCCGAGGGTCCGCGTGGTGCGGGCGGTTCCGGGCGTGCTGTCGGCGGCGTGCTCGGCGACCTTGCGGACCACGACCGGCGCGATGGTGAGCGTGCCGCGATCGGCCCCGTCGGAGACCGCTGGGGCCGCTGGGGCCGTTGGGGCCGCGGCGGTCCCGGCGGGCGCCGGCGCCGCGGCGGTGTCCACAGGGGCCACGTCAGCGGTCCCTGCCCTTGCCCGCGAACACGTCGGACAGGTCCAGCTCGCCATCGATGACCCGGCCGACGACCAGGCCGACGAAGCCGATGGCCAAGGTCACCAGGAAGGCGAGGAAGCCCTGCGTGGCGGCCAGGCCGAGGATGAGACCGGCGATGATCCCGGTCTGGGTGGCGTTCATGTCTCCCCTTCAGCGCCCCAGTCCTGGGGCTCGTCAACGAACCCTGGGTTTGCGGTAGCGGCGCAGGTACCAGCGGTGCAGCTTGTCGGTGATGCCGCGGAGCCCGCGCCGGGGACCCGCGCCGCCGACGACGGGCGCCTCGAAGCGCGGGTCTCGGCCGCGGCGGGCCCGCAGCTCGGCGAGCCGTTCGGCGAACGCGGCGGGGTCGCCGCCGCGGTCGGGGTGGTGCGCGCGGATGAAGGCCCGGTACTCGTCGTTCTCCCGCCGCCCACCGCTCACGATTCCTCCACATCGGACACGTGGACGTCGACGGCCACCGGGCCCGCCTCCGCACGCACCAGGTCGCGCAGCTCGGCCAGCACCGGGGGGATGGGACGGTCGGCGCGCAGCACGACCGACACCTCCACCCCGGTGACCCCCTGGCCGCCGCTGCTGACCTCGCCCTCGTCCGGCCCGCCGACCGCACCGCGGACCGCGACGCCGATGACGCGCCGTCCCGGCAGCGCGGTCGAGACGGTCCCGAAGGGACCGCCGTCGAGCCGGGTCACCGAGGGGTGCGCGCGGACCGCCGCGCCGATCCGGTCGGCGAGACCGGGCATCACTCCACCCGAGACTGCTGCGGGGTCTCCTCCGCGCCGCCGTTCTCGTCGGGCAGGTGGATGTCGTTGACCGCGATGTTGACCTCGATGACCTCCAGGCCGGTCATCCGCTCGACCGCGGTGATCACGTTGCGCCGGACGGCGCGGGCCAGTTCCACGATCCCGGCGCCGTACTCCACGACGACGTCGAGGTCGATGGCGGCCTGCTTCTCGCCCACCTCGACCGCGACGCCCGAAGTGGACACCGTGCCCGCGCCCGGGATGCGCTCGCGGATCGCCCCGAACGCCCGGGAGACGCCGCCGCCGAGGGCGTGCACTCCGGACACCTCGCGGGCGGCCATGCCCGCGATCTTCTGCACCACACCGGAGGCGATGGTGGTCTTGCCCTGCGCCTGCTCGTCGGCGAGCCGCGCCGGGACGCCCCCGGTGCGCGGGACCGGCGCGGTCTCGGTCGGCTGGGCCTTGGTGGTGCTGGGCTGTGCCATGTCTGGCAGCTCCCTTCCCCGTGGAGGTGATTGGACGACGAACCCTCTTCGTCGCCTGCACACCTTGAGATGCCACTCCTCCCGGGAATCTCCCGGCAAGTCACCCGAACGGGGGAGGGAGGACGTCGTTGACCTGCACGTCCACCGCGGAGACCACCGGGCCGACCTGGTTGGCCAGCGCGGCGAGCACCGCGGTCCGCACCCGCTCGGCCAGTGTGTCGGCCGCCACGCCCCAGCGCACGGCAAGTCCTATGTGGACCTTGTTCTGCCCGGTGTGGACGTCCCGGACGGACCCCAGCCCGTCGAGCGCGTCGGCCGCGGCCCGCCGGGCGATGAGCACCACCACCCGGTCCGCGACGCGCACGCCGTCGGCGATGTCGTGGTAGCTCCCCGGGGCCGCCCGCACCCCGCTGAGCGCGCCGAGGGCGCGGTCGGCCAGACCCGGCGGCGTCCGGGGCCGCTCGCGCGCGGCCTCGCGCACCCCGGACCAGTCCGCGTCCAAGGCGGCCAGCTCGGCGGTGCAGTGCGGGCAGCCGGCCGCGTGGTTCGCCAGCCCGGGGTCGGCCTCGCGGCCGTCGGCGGTCAGGCGCAGCAGCTCGGCCGCCGGGGTTCCGCATGGCAATGCCGTCATCGCAACTCCTTCAGCTTCGCCAGCAGGGCCACCCTCGCCCGGTGCAGCCTGCGGTGCAAGGCGGTGGTGTCGACGCCGAGCACCTCGGCGACCTCCGCGTAGGACAGGCCCTCCAGCTCGCGCAGGACCAGGGGAATCCGCTGGGAGGGCTCCAGCGCGGCGATCGCCCGGTGCACGGCGGCGGCGCGCTCCTGCAGCAGGGTCTGGCCCTCGGGGGTGGGCCGGGCGTCCACCACGTCGACCTCGGTCAGGGAGACCGCGGTCTTCCTGCGCCGCAGGTGGGCCAAGGCCGTGTTGGAGACCACCCGGTAGAGCCAGGTGGAGACCTTGGCGTCGGCGCGGAAGCCCGGCAGCGCCCGCCACGCGGCGATCCAGGCCTCCTGCACGACGTCCTCGGCGTCGGTCGGGTCGCCGCACACGCGCAGCGCGACCCGGTACATCAGATCCGTGTGGGCGCGCACGAGCGCGTCGAAGGCCGCGGCGTCGCCCGCGGCGGCCCTAGCGGCCAGCGCCTCGTCGTCCACTCAGCCGCTCCTGCGGTAGCGCAGCATCAGGAAGCCGTTCTCGGTGGCGACCGACTCCAACGCCAACCGGGTCGGCGCGTCCGGCCGGGTGCCCGCGGCGATCCTGGTCGCGCCGCCGCCCGCCAGCACGGGGGAGACGGTCAGGTTGAGCTGGTCGACCAGGTCGGCGGCGACCAGTGCGCCGAACAGCACCGGTCCGCCCTCGCAGCAGACCCGCAGCAGCCCGCGCTCGGCCAGCGCGGCCAGCGCCGCCGCCGGGTCGACCCCGTCGTCACCCGCGACGACGACGTCCGCGCCCGCGTCGGCCAGCGCGCGCCTGCGCTCCGGCGGCGCGGAGCCGCAGGTGATCACGATCGGCGGCACCAGCGTGTCGGTGAGCAGGGGGGAGTCCGCCGGGACCGAGCAGCGGCCGCTGACCACCGCGATGGGCGGCACCTCGGAGAGCCCGCGCGCCGCGCGCCTGCGGTCGCGCAGCTCCCGGCGCTTGATCCCGCGGTAGCCCTCGGCCGATGCGGTGCCCCAGCCGACGAGCACCACGTCGGCCAGGTCGCGGCCCAGCGCGAGGATCGCCCGGTCGCCGGGGCTGGACAGCCCCGCCGACGTCCCGGCCAACTCGGCCCCGCCGTCGGCGCTGGCGACGAAGTTGACCTGCACGAACGGCGCGCTCAGCGCGGGCGGGTAGTCGTAGAGGGCTTCCAGCGCGGTGTCGTCCACCACAGCCGGTGGCGGCTGACCTGGGGATACCGGGGGGAGGGGCCACAGCATGTGCACTGGTCAATCCCAGCACGCCGCTACGCTGCCCGCATGGCACCGCCCCGCCTCGCCGAGCGCGAGCCCGTGCTCGCGCCCGAGGAGATCGTCGCCGCGCTGACCCCGCCGCCGCGCTTCGGCGCGGTCTCCTTCGACACCTACGTGCCCAACCCGGACGAGCCCAGCCAGGCGGCGGCGGTGGCGGCGGGACGCGCCTTCGCCGCGCGGATCGGCGCCCCGGCGAAGCGGTCGCTGGTGCGCAGGATCTTCGGCGGCGGCGGGCAGTCTGGGGGCAAGCCGGGGCTCTACCTCGACGGCGGGTTCGGCGTCGGCAAGACGCACCTGCTGGCCTCGCTGTGGCACGCCGCGCCGGGGCCCAAGGCGTACGGGACGTTCGTGGAGCTGACGCACCTGGTGGGGGCGCTGGGCTTCGGCGAGACCGTGCGACGCCTCAGCGGGCACCGGCTGCTGGCCATCGACGAGTTCGAGCTGGACGACCCCGGCGACACGATGCTGGTGACCCGCCTGCTGGCCCAGCTGACCGACGCGGGCGTGCGCGTGGCCGCCACCTCCAACACCCTGCCGGACAAGCTCGGCGAAGGCCGCTTCGCCGCCGACGACTTCCTCCGCGAGATCCAGGCGCTCTCCGCGCGCTTCGACGTGGTGCGCGTCGACGGGCCGGATTACCGCCACCGCGGCCTGCCCGACGCCCCGGACCCGGTCGCCGACGCCGCGCTGGCCGCGCGCGCCGCCGCGCTGCCGGGGTCCACCTTGGACGACTTCGGAGACCTCTGCGCGCACCTGGGCAGGCTGCACCCGTCGAAGTACGGGCGGCTGGTCGAGGGCGTGGCGGCGGTGCACCTGCGGGGTGTGCGGCCGCTCGACGGGCAGGACGTGGCGCTGCGGGTGGTGGCCTTCGCCGACCGGCTCTACGACCGGGCCGTCCCCGTGGTCGTGTCCGGGGCGCCGCTGTCGGAGCTGTTCACCGAGGAGATGCTGCGCGGCGGCTACCGCAAGAAGTACCTGCGCGCGGTGAGCAGGCTCGTGGCCCTCTCCCGCGACGCCGTCACCGCCTAGCGCGCCTGCCCTCGCCGGGGCGGTGCTGATCGATCAGCGCCCACACCGAGACACCGTCCTCGCGGGACCGACCCGCGGGCCGCTCGGGCTCGCCTCGCTCGCGCAGCTCGCGCCTGACCTGGTCGTAGATGGGGGTGTCGGTCACCGCCGTCCTTTCGCCGAGTTGATCGCCGCAGCGTTGATCGCTTCGCCCAGGTTACGCACGGTACGCCCTCGTGTGCGTAACGGCGCACGGTGGTCCTTTCGCTACATCAGGTGATCTCGCCGGGTGAATCAGCTACTGAGCGCCGTTTCGCGAGGGAAAGTCGCCGATGTCCGGATCGCGTGAGCGTCCCCCACAGGAAGGTCACGACCGCCGTCGACCACAGCGCCGCGCCGAGCACGTCGGTGGCGTGGTGGTAGCCCATGCCGACGATCGCGACCCCGGCGATGAGCACCAGCGGCACGACGACGGCGATCCACCGCGCGCCCGCGACGATCACCGGCAGGGCGAGGGCGGCCACCAGTGACGCGGTGTGGCCGCTCGGGTAGGCGTAATACTCCTCGATCACCCGGCCGAAGAGCGGCTTGAGCACCAGTGTGTTGAGCGCGACGGCCACCGCCGGGCCCGCGACGGCGAGCAGGGCGACGCGGGGGTGCTCGCGCGCGGTCAGCCCCACGATCACGGTGATGATCGCGATGACGGCGACCGGGTGCGTGGTCAGGCTCAGGGTGTCCAGCAGCGGCGACGGGCCGCCGATCCGCTGGGCCACCCACGTGTCGGCCGCGGTCGGACCGTCGCCGACCACCAGGCCGAGGCCGACCATGGCGGCCGCCCCCGCGAGCGCCCACAGCATGCCGTCCAGTAAACCGCTCGCGCGGCGGCCGGTGCCCGGCGGATCATCCGGGGCATGGGTTTCCTTGAGGCGTCCGGACTGGCGTGCACGCTGCCCGACGGACGGACGCTGTTCGGCGACGTCGCGATCCGCGCGTCGGCGGGGCAGGTCGTGGCCGTGGTGGGGGAGAACGGCGCGGGCAAGACGACGCTGCTGCGGATGCTCAGCGGCGACCTGCCCGCAGACGGCGTGACAGTGCGCGGCGGGCTGGCGGTGATGCCGCAGTTCATCGGCTCGGTGCGCGACGAGCGCACCGTGCGCGACGTGCTGCTCGCCGTCGCGCCCCCGGCCCTGCGCTCGGCGGCGGCCGAGCTGGACGCCGTCGAGCTGGCGCTGATGGAGGCCGACGACGAGCCCACCCAGATGCGCTACGCCTCCGCGCTCATCGCCTACGAGGAGGCGGGCGGATACGACGCCGAGGTCCTGTGGGACACCGTCACCGTGGCGGCGATGGGGCGGCCGTGGGACACCGCGCGCTTGCGCGAGGTGCGCACCCTCTCCGGCGGCGAGCAGAAGCGCTTGGTGCTGGAGGTGCTGCTGCGCGGGCGCGAACAGGTGCTGCTGCTCGACGAGCCGGACAACTACCTCGACGTCCCCGGCAAGCGCTGGCTGGAGGCCCGGCTGGCCGAGACGGACAAGGCGGTCGTGCTGATCAGCCACGACCGCGAGCTGCTCGACGCGGTCGCCACGCACGTGGTGACCGTCGAGGCGGGGACGGCCTGGACGCACGCCGGGCGCTTCGCCGGCTGGGCCCAGGCAAGGCAAGCCCGCTGGGAGCGCGTCGAGGAGCAGCGGCGGCGCTGGGACGAGGAGCACGAGAAGCTCAAGGAGCTGGTGCGCAGCCTGCAGCGCGCCGCGACGATGAGCGACGGCATGGCCAGCCGCTACCGCGCCGCGCAGACCCGCCTGCGCAAGTTCGAGGAGGCGGGTCCGCCGCCGGTGCCGCCGCGCCCGCAGCGGGTGGTGCCGCGCCTGCGCGGCGGTCGCACCGGGGTGCGGGCGCTGACCTGCGAGCGGCTGGAGCTGAGCGGGCTGATGCGGCCGTTCGACCTGGAGCTGTTCCTCGGCGACCGGGTCGCGGTGCTGGGGGCGAACGGGTCGGGCAAGAGCCACTTCCTGCGCCTGCTGGCGGGCGACACCGTCGCGCACACCGGGGTGTTCCGGCTGGGCGCGCGGGTGCGGCCGGGGCTGTTCGCCCAGACCCACCACCACCCCGAGTGGCTGGGCCGCACGCTCGCCGACATCCTCTGGCACGGCGACGGCGACCGCGCGGGCCTCGACCGGGGCGCCGCGGCGGGCGTGCTCAGCCGCTACGGCCTGGCCGCGGCCGGGGACCAGCGGTTCGAGACGCTCTCGGGCGGGCAGCAGGCGCGCTTCCAGGTGCTGCTGCTGGAGCTGACCGGGGCGACGATGCTGCTGCTGGACGAGCCGACCGACAACCTCGACCTGCACTCGGCCGAGGCGCTGCAGGACGCGCTGGAGGCCTACGAGGGCACCGTGGTCTCGGTGACGCACGACCGGTGGTTCGCCAAGTCGTTCGACCGGTACCTGGTGTTCTGCTCCGACGGCTCGGTGGTCGAGCACGCCGCGCCGGTGTGGGACGAGACCCGGGTAAAGCGGTAAGCCAGCGCAAGCAGGTGCAAATCACCGTAATCCGGTGTCATCTACTTGCGTTGATGCATCTATGCTTGCGCGCATGTCACGACGGAGATTGGCCGAGGTCGCCGAGAAGGTCGGCGTCAGCGAGGCGACGGTGAGCCGGGTGCTCAACGGCAAGCCCGGGGTGTCGGAGGTGACCCGCAGCGCGGTCCTCACCGCCCTGGACGTCCTCGGCTACGAGAGGCCGACGCAGCTGCGCGGCGAGCGCGCGCGCCTGGTCGGCCTGGTGCTGCCCGAACTGCAGAACCCGATCTTCCCCGCGTTCGCCGACGTGGTCGGCAACGCGCTGGCCCAGCGCGGGTTCACCCCGGTGCTGTGCACCAGGACCGCGGGCGGCGTCCCCGAGGCCGACTACCTGACCCTGCTGCTGGACCAGCACGTCTCCGGCGTGGTCTTCGCGGGCGGGCTCTACGCGATGGCCGACGGCCAGCACGACCACTACCAGCAGCTCGTGCGGCGCAAGCTGCCCACGGTCCTGGTGAACGCCTCGGTGGACGACCTCGGCCTGCCGACGGTCTCCTGCGACGACCGGGTCGCCGTCGAGCAGGCCTACGCGCACCTGGTCTCGCTCGGGCACGAGCGGATCGGGGCGGTGCTCGGCACGCCCGACCACGTGCCGTCGCGGCGCAAGCTCGCCGCGCTGCGCGACTGCGCGGGCGATGTCGTGGACGGCCCCGACGGCGCTGTCGAGTACACGATGTTCTCGCTGGAGAGCGGCCAGGCCGCGGCGACGGCGCTCGTCAAGCGCGGTTACACCGCGCTCATCTGCGCCAGCGACCCGATCGCGCTCGGCGCGGTGCGCGCGGTGCGCAGGCTCGGGCTGTCGGTCCCCGACGACGTCTCGGTGATCGGGTTCGACGACTCGGCGCTGATGACGGCGACCGACCCGCCGCTGACCACCGTCCGCCAGCCGATCGAGGCGATCGGCCGGGCCGCGGTCGACCTGCTCGCCGCGCAGATCGCCGGCGCCCCGGTGCCCACCGGCGAGCTGCTGTTCGAGCCGGAGCTGGTGGTCAGGGGGTCCGCGGCGCCGCCGCGCGGCTGAGGGTGGCACGAGAAGGCCGGGCGCGTGGCGTCCGGCCTTTGCGCTGTCGAACGATAGACCAACCTTGTGGAAGTTTTACGGACGCATGTCAAGTTCTTGCGTCAGGATGTCGGCTGATCGTATGGTACCGCTCACATACTTCCGGGAGAGCACGCCCGGTCGAGCGGACGGCCACACGGCCGACAGCGAGGAGGGGGTTCGCGTGAGCGGACACGCGTGGTGGCGCGGCGCGGCGATCTACCAGGTCTACGTGCGCAGCTTCGCCGACGGCGACGGGGACGGCACCGGCGACCTGACCGGCCTGCGGGCCCGGCTCGGGCACATCGCCGCGCTCGGCGTCGACGCCATCTGGCTCAACCCGTGGTACCCGTCGCCGATGGCCGACTCCGGCTACGACGTCGCCGACTACCGCGACATCGAGCCCGCGTTCGGCACCCTGGAGCAGGCCGAGCTGTTCATCGGCGAGGCCCACGCCCACGGCCTGCGGGTCATCATCGACATCGTCCCGAACCACTGCTCCGACCGGCACCCGTGGTTCGCCGAGGCGCTGGCCGCCGGTCCGGGCAGCTCCGCGCGCGAGCGGTTCTGGTTCCGCCCCGGCCGCGGCGAGGACGGCGCGGAGCCGCCCAATGACTGGCAGTCCCGCTTCGGCGGCCCGGCGTGGACCAGGGTGGCCGACGGCGAGTGGTACCTGCACCTCTACGCCCCCGAGCAGCCCGACCTCAACTGGCAGGACCCGCGCGTGCACGCGGAGTTCGACGACGTGCTGCGGTTCTGGTTCGACCGCGGCGTCGACGGCTTCCGCATCGACGTCGCCGACGGCCTGGTCAAGGACCCCGACCTGCCGGACGTGCACGGCCGCGCGCAGATTCCGCTGCCGTTCTCGGACATGGACGGCGTCCACGAGGTCTACCGGCGCTGGCGCGGCATCGCCGACTCCTACGCGGAGCCCAGGGTCTTCGTCGGCGAGATGTGGCTGCCCGACCCCGAGCGCTTCGCCCGCTACCTGCGCGCCGACGAGCTGCACTCGGCGTTCAACTTCGACTTCCTGTCCTGCGCCTGGGACGCGGAGAAGCTGCGCGGCTGCATCGACGCCACCCTGTCGGCGCACGCGCCGGTCGGCGCGCCCGCCACCTGGGTGCTGTCCAACCACGACGTCACCCGGCACGTCACCCGCTACGGGCGCGACAACACCTCCTTCGGCTTCGAGGACCGCCAGCACGGCGCGCCCAGCGACCGCGGGCTGGGGGTGCGCCGGGCGCGGGCCGCGGCGATGCTGGCCATGGCGCTGCCCGGCGGCCTGTACGTCTACCAGGGCGAGGAACTGGGCCTGCCCGACGTGGAGGACCTGCCCGACGAGGTGCGCCAGGACCCGGTGTTCGCCCGCACCGGCGGCGCGGACATCGGCCGCGACGGGTGCCGCGTCCCGCTGCCGTGGTCGGGGGACGCCCCGCCCTACGGGTTCAACGACACCGGCGCCGCGCCGTGGCTGCCCCAGCCCGGGGACTGGGGGCCGCTCACCGCCGCCGCCCAGGACGGCGACCCCGCCTCGATGCTGGAGTTCTACCGGGCGGCCCTGCGCCTGCGCCGGGACCTGCTCGGCGACGGCGCGCTGACCTGGGTGGACCAACCCCCGGGGGTGCTCGCCTTCACCAGGGAGAACCTGGTGTGCGTGGTGAACCTGTCCGCCGAGTCGGTCGCGCTGCCCGACGGCGAGGTGCTGATGGCCAGCGGGCCGCTGGACGGCGCGCTCCCGCCGGACACCACGGTCTGGGTCGCCCGCTGACAGACGGGGCCGGGGGCGCCGCTGCCCGCGCGCGGCGCCCCCGGCCCGCCATCGCGTCCTGGACATCCAGCGCACTGGAGGTTCTACGGTGGTGGGGACACATGATCAAGGGGGAGTGAATGCCCGTAGAGCTGAACCACACCATCGTCCACGCCACCGACAAGAGCGCGTCGGCGGCGTTCATCACCGAGGTGCTCGGCCTGCCCGCCCCGGTGCCGTTCGGACCGTTCCTGACCGTGCCGCTGGCCCACGACCTGACTCTGGACTACTACGAGTCCGGCGGTGAGATCGCCGCGCAGCACTACGCCTTCAAGGTCCCCGACGCCGACTTCGACGCCGTCCTGGCGCGCGTGGTGGCCCTCGGCCGGACCTACTGGGCGGACCCGTACCACCGGCAGGAGAACGAGATCAACACCAACGACGGCGGTCGCGGCTTCTACTTCGAGGACCCCGACGGCCACAACATGGAGGTCCTGACCCGCTCCTACGGCTCCGGCTCGTAGCCGGCGGGCCTTCCCGCTCCGCCCGCCGGGGCGGGAAGGCCGGACCGCGTCAGGACTCGGGCGTGTAGAAGGCCGTCGTCCGCTCGGCCGCGGCCCACGCCTGCTCGGGCGGCGTCCCGGCGGCAATGCTCGCCTCGGCCCACTTGTCGCTCGCGGACTTGTTGAACCGCAGCCCCTCCTCGGACCCGGCCCACGCCATGAAGTCCGCCGGGTCCAGCGGGCTCGCCCCGCCCAGGTGCAGCCCCAGGCCCATGACCGCGCCGTCCCAGCCCACGCCGGTCGCGCCCGGCCCGTAGGTCTCCCACAGCTCGTCCTTGACGTGGGCGACGTGCTCCAAGGCGAAGCGGGTCCCGCCGTCGACCTCGGTCAGGGTGACCTCGATCCAGGAGACCTCGCCGCCGAACTCCCAGGTGGCCGCGAACGAGCGGGGCGCGTCGCAGCGCTCGACGGTGCCGCCCGCGTTGCCCTCCAGCTGGTACTTGCCGCCCACGGCCAGCTCGCCGGTCACCGGCAGGAACCACCGGGGCAGGCGTTCGGGGTTGGTGAGGGCGTCCCACACGTCGGCCTGGTCGGACTTGTAGGTCTGGGAGATGGTCAAGACCCGCGCCTCGCCCGCCTCCAGGGTCCGGGTGCCGAGTGTGCGGGTGACGGAGCTGATCTGGTGGTCGACGTCGATCATGGTTGTCCTCTCTCGCGGCGGCCCCTGGCCAGCTCGGTGGCCAGGGCGTCCAGGTGCGGTGTCCAGAACCGCCGGAACCTGTGCAGCCACGCGTCGACCTCGCGGAGGGGGTCGGTGTTCACCGAGTAGAGCCGTCGGGCGCCATCGGGGCGGACGGTGGTGAAGCCGTTGTCCCGCAACACCCTCAGGTGCTGGGAGACCGCGGGCTGGGTGATGCCGAACTCCTCCTGGATCACCGCCGACACCGCGCCCGATGTCCGCTCGCCGTCGGCGAGCAGCTCCAGGATGCGGCGTCGGACGGGGTCGCCGAGGACATCGAACGCGTGCACGGTCGGGACATTATCAGTAGGAACTTATATAAGCAATCGCTAACGCAATCTGGTGCTGACGGCGGTCTCGACGCTGAACTCGGTCGGGTGCGGGTCGTCGGCGTCCGGGTGGGGGTTGCCCTGGTGGCCGGTGCGGTTCGGCTCCCAGGAGTTGTCGCCGCCTGCGCCGTGGAAGTCGTAGCCCTGCACGATGGCGACGTCGAGGTGCTGGAAGGTCTCCGGCACCTCCCGGCCCGAGGCCACCTCGGCGGGGTCGGCCGGGTCAAGGCATGCAGCTCGTAGCGCTTGCCCGTGGTGGCGCCCAGCTCGTCGAGCTGCTTGCGGAACTCGGCAGGCAGCAGCGTGTGGCGCCTTGAGCGTGCGCAGCTGGTTCAGGTTGCCCCGCAACGGTTCCCACTCCGGTATCGGCGACTCCGTCGACCGACTGGGCGGCGGAGAACGGGCGCGCGTAGTCGGCGGCGGTCGGGGCTGGGTGTCGTCGGCGGGGGGCGGATGCACAAGCCTGAGTGAGGCTCAGCTCTGACGGCTGTTCTCGGCTCGGCTGTGTGGGCCTTGCTCAGGTCTTCTGGGCGGGGATGCGCACGTGCCGTCCAGGCGGACCGAGGCCGTCGACGGCTCGGCGGACCGACGGCAGGTCGCCGTCGAAGAGCCAGACCACTGTGCCCTCGGGGGTTTCCCGGAAGGCGTGGACGTGGGCGGGGTCGAAGACCGCGACCGTGTCGGCGGAGTCGTCCGCCCAGGTCCGGGTGGCGAGGAAGGCGGCGAAGTCGGCGGGGTGCCTGGTCCAGCCGGTGGACAGCAGGTGCCGGGCGAAGTCGCGGACGTCGCCGGGGTGGGCGGATTCGTGCTCGTGGGCGGAGTGTGGTGGCCGGTCCGCGGATGCACCGCCGTGCCGGGAGGTCGACGGGTCGACGTGCGGGACGGCGGTCGGGGGATCGACGCGCGGACCGGCCGACGGGGCGCCGCCGCTCGGGGGATGCGGCGCCTGCGTCCGGGCCTGGGGCGCGTTGCGGAACGTCACTCGCGGTTGCCCCTTTCCGGACGTCGTCAGCCGGGGAGCGCCCGCCTGCGGCGACTGGGCGTCCGGGAGCGGACGGGGCTCCCCGGGCGGGAGCCGGACTCCCACCCGGGAAACGCTAAGTTGTAGTCCACTACATTGGCGAGTCCTTCGATTGGGTGAACTACCAGACACGGCCGATGCGGCAGGCTGTCCGGGGTGCCAGACGAGGGAGGTCCACTGTGGTCGCCAGCAGTCCGACCGTGCTGAAGCGCTGGATCGCGTTCGAGCTGCGCAAGCTCCGCGAGGGCGCGGGCATCAGCCGGGAGCGGGCCGCGGCCTCGATCCGCGGCAGCGTCACCAATATCGGGCACATGGAGGTGGGGCGCTCGCTGCCGGGGCCGCTGGAGCTGGAGCGGCTGCTGGAGCTCTACGGCGTCGCCGAGCGCATCGAGTTCTGGCTGGAGCTGCGGCAGCGGGCCAAGAAGGGGCGTGACTGGTGGATCGGGTTCGGCGACGCCGTGCCCGACTACTTCACCCTCTTCCTCGGTATGGAGCACAGCGCCGCGCAGGTCGAGAGCTTCGACGCGCAGGTGGTCCCCGGACTGTTCCAGACCGCCGACTACGCCAGGGCCGTCTTCCGCGCGCTGCGGCCGGAACTGGGCGAGGCGGAGATCGACCGACAGGTTGATCTCCGCCTCGCCCGTCAGCGTGAAGTGCTGGACCCAGAGTCACCTCCGCTGCTCTGGCGGATCATCGCCGAGCCCGCGTTGCGGTGGGAGGTAGGCGGTCGGGACACCCTGCGTGCACAGCTAGGCTCTCTGCTGGAACTGGCCGAACGGCCGAACATCGAGCTTCAGGTGCTGCCGTTCTCCGCGGGCGCGCACGTGGGGGTCGACGGGGCGTTCAGCGTGCTGACGTTCCCGGCCGAGCTGGAGAGCGACTCGGGAGTGGTCTTCGCGGAGACGCGGGTGCAGGGCTACTACTACGAGGAGTCCGAGCAGATCACCCGCTACCGCAACGCCCTCTCCAGGCTGCGGGTGCAGGCGATCAGCCCAGCGGACTCTCCGGCGTACATCCACCGAATAGCGAAGGAGCTATGAATCCCATGAGGTACCAGGAGGTCGCGGGCGGCCTCCCCGCCGGGACGCCGTGGCGCAAGTCGACCTACAGCGCCGAGAACGGGTGTGTCGAAGTAGGACCGTCCACCGCCGCCGTCGTCGGGGTGCGGGACACGAAGCTGGCCGGGGCGAGCCCGGTGCTGGTGTTCCCGGCCGGGGCGTGGTCCGCGTTCACCGGCGGACTCCGCTGAGTGAACACCGCCCGCCGGGCTGAACCGGTGTGGTGAACGACAGTGCCCCGGTCCACACGCAGCGTGGACCGGGGCACTCGTTCGCCGGACGCCCGATTCGATGATGCCGCACCTGAGTGACCGTCGCCATCGGTAGATTGGGGTCATGGGGGAACGACATCGGGTGCCCTACGCCGACCCGGGGGAGCCGGACGCCCGGAGCCCGGGGCGCTTCCTGTGGTGGCTGGTCCTGGCGCAGAAGCGCCACACGGCGGCGGGCTCGCTCTGGGGGAGCCTGTGGATGTGCGGGCTCATCCTGCCGCCCTACCTCGTCTCCCGCGCGCTGGACGCGATCGACGCCCGCGACACCGCCGCGTTCGCGTGGTGGATCGCGGCGCTGCTGGCCGCGGGAGTGGCGAGCGCGGTGCTGGCCTGGCTCCGCCACCGGACGATGACGCTCGCCCGCGGCGACGCGATGTACCGCACGGTGCAGGTCGTGGTGCGCCACACCGCCCGGCTGGGCGCGGAGTTCCCGCGCAAGCTCTCGGCGGGCGACCTGGCGAGCGTGCAGGCCACCGACATCCTCCGCGTCGCCAGGGTGATGACGCTGACCGGCCCCGGTGTCGGCGCGGTGGCCGCCTACGCGCTGACGGCGGTGGTGCTGTTCGGCATCTCCTGGCTGCTCGCCATCGTCGTCCTGCTGGGCGTTCCGGTGATCGCGCTGTCCCTGGGGCCGCTGCTGGCGGGCCTGCGCGAGCGCGAGGTCGGCTACCGCGAGCGGCAGGGCGCGCTGACCGCACGGGCCGCCGACATCGTGGCCGGGCTGCGGGTGCTGCGCGGGATCGGCGGCGGCGCGGAGTTCAGCAGCCGCTACCGCGCCGAGTCCCGGGAGCTGGTCGCCGACGGGTACCGGGTCGGGGCGATCACCAGCTGGGTGTACGCGGCGGCGGCCTGGCTGCCCGCGCTGTTCCTGGCGGCCGTCACCTGGATCGCGGCGCGGATGGCCGCGTCCGGGGAGGTCACGGCGGGCGAGGTCGTCGCGGTCTACGGCTACGTGGCGATCCTGGTCGTCCCGGTGGCGTTCCTCGTCGAAGGAGCCGACGACCTCGCGCGGGGCCTGGTGTCGGCGGCGCGGGTGGTCGAGGTGCTGACGGTCCCGGTGCCCGAGCCGGGGACGACGCCGGTGCCCGAGGGGGCCGTCGTGGTGGACCGGTCGGGGATCACGGCCCTGCCGGGCGAGCTGACCGCCGTCGTGGCCGCCGACCCCGCCGCGCCCGAGCGCCTCGCGGGCTACCGGCCCGGTGCGACCTGGGGCGGGGTCCCGGTGGCCGACGTCGCCGACCTGCGGTCGCGGGTGCTGCTGGCCGACGACTCCGCCCACCTGTTCCCCGGCCCGCTGCGCGCCGTCCTCGGCGGCGGCGACCCGAGCGAGGCGATCAGGGCGGCGGCGGCCGAGGACATAGTCGACGGCCTCCCGCACGGCCTGGACACCGTCGTGCAGGGCCAGGGCTCGGACCTCTCCGGCGGCCAGCGCCAGCGCGTCCGCCTCGCCCGCGCCCTGCACGCCGACCCCGAGGTGCTCATTCTGGTCGAGCCGGCCTCCGCGGTGGACGCGCACACCGAGGCCGCCATCGGCGCCGGGATCGCCGCGTGCCGCAAGGGGCGCACGACAGTGCTGTTCACCGCCTCGCCGCTGCTGCTGCGCCACGCCGACAGGGTCCGCTTCGGCGATCGGGAAGGACGCCACGAGGAACTGATGGCGCTGCCCGCCTACCGCGAGGCGGTGGACCGGTGACGGCGTTTCCCGTGGCCGACGAGGCCGCGACGCGCGGGGAACTGCTCGGGCTGGTCCGGGGGGAGCGCGGGGCGCTGACCGTCGTGCTGGGGTTGATGGTCGCGGCGACGGCGGCGGGGTTGGCGGGCCCGTGGCTGCTCGGGCGGATCATCGACACCGCCGGGTCGCCCGGGGCGCGGGTCGACCTGCTCGCCGCAGCGGTCGCCGGGTTCGCCGTCGCGCAGCTCCTGCTGGTCAGGGCGTCGCGTCTGGCGGCGCACCGGCTGGGGGAGCGGGCGACGGCGCGG
This sequence comes from Actinokineospora guangxiensis, assembly GCF_042657845.1. Classification (NCBI taxonomy): domain Bacteria; kingdom Bacillati; phylum Actinomycetota; class Actinomycetes; order Pseudonocardiales; family Pseudonocardiaceae; genus Actinokineospora; species Actinokineospora guangxiensis. The sequence continues at coordinate 443,681 of NZ_JBHSKF010000004.1, forward strand.
CTGCGCGAGCAGTTCCTCGACCGGGTCCTGGCGCTGCCGAGCCGGGTGGTGGAGCGGGCGGGCACCGGCGACCTGGTGACCCGGTCGACGGTCGACGTCGGCACCGTCGGTGTGGCCCTGCGCGACGCCGCCCCGGACCTGGTCCTCGCCGCCGCGGAGGCCCTGCTGCTGTTCACCGCGGTCTTCGTCCTGGTCGATCCGCTGCTCGGGGTCGCGGGGCTGGTGACGCTGCCGGTGGTCGTGCTCGGCATCCGCTGGTACCGCAAGCGCGGCAGGAACGCGTACCTGGCGCACGGCGAGGCGACGTCGTCGGTGGCGGAAAGCATGTCCGCCACGGCGGAAGGCGCGCGCACGGTGGGCGCGCTCGGCCTGGCCGAGGCCCGCGTCGCCGACTCCGACGCCACCATCGACACCGTCTACCACGCCCGGATGCGCACCCTCGCCCTGCGCCTGCGCGTGTTCCTCAGCGTTGACCTCTCCCACCGGGTGGCGCACGTCCTCGTGCTCGCCGCGGGCGGCGTGGCCGCCTTCCACGGCAGGCTGACCGTCGGCGAGGTGGCCGCCGCCGCCCTGTACGCCTGGCAGCTGGCCGATCCGCTGAGCCGCATCGCCCAATGGCTGGAGCAGGTGGAGGGCAGCGCCGCCGCCCTCTCCAGAATCGCGGGCGTCGCCACCCCACCCGACCCGACCACCGACACCACCCCCGCCGACGACCGCGTCACCCTCAGCGGCGTGCGCTTCGCCTACATCCCCGGCAAAGACGTCCTGCACGGCATCGACCTGGAGGTCCGCCCGGGGGAACGCCTGGCGATCGTCGGCCCGTCCGGGGCAGGGAAGTCCACTGTAGGCAGACTGATCGCCGGCCTGGAGCGCCCCCGCGCCGGCCGAGTCCTCCTCGGCGGCGTTCCGGTCGCCGACCTGGACCCCGCCACCCGAAACGCCCTGGTCGTCCTGGTCTCCCAGGAACACCACATCTTCCGCGGAACCCTGCGCGACAACCTGGCCATCGCCGCCCCGGACGCCGACGACCACACCCTCACCGCCGCCCTCACCACCATCGGCTGGCCCACCACCCCCGACCTGGACACCCCCCTGGCCGCCCTACCCCCCGCCCACGCCCAACTGATAGCCATGACCAGAGTCGCCCTCCGCGACCCGCACACCGTCGTCTTGGACGAGGCAACCTCGGTGATGGACCCACACTCCGCTCGAACCGCCGAGCGGGCCCTTTCCGCTGTCCTTACCGGACGGACGGTCATTGCCATCGCCCACCGGCTTCACACTGCGGACGCCGCTGATCGGGTGGCGGTGGTGGATCGGGGGCGGATCGCTGAGTTGGGCACGCCTGCGGAACTGTTGGCTGCCGGTGGCTCCTACGCGGCACTGTGGCGCTCGTGGCATGGGGGGGATTGAGTGAGGGAAGGAAGGTGAGGTAGGGCAGGGCGGGGTGAGGAAGGCGACGTAGGGCAAGGCGAGGCAGGGCAGGCCAGGACACAGGTGAGGATGGCGAGGCGGGGCCGGGCACATGAGGCGAGGTTGTGCGGGGCTGGGTGAGGCTGAGGTGAGCGGGGCAGCTGGCCCGGGGGCCACTGCTCATCCTGTCCACCCCACCGGACCCCGCCCACCCAACGCAACCACCACGGAACATCACCACGGCGGACGAGCGGTCATCCCCCCATCAACACAAACATCCTGCCCCGTGACAAACGCGGCCATCGGCGAAGCCAGGAACACACAAACATCCCCCACAGCCGAAGCCGGAACCAACTCCCCCAACGGAACCACCTCACGCCACCGCCGAACCCCCTCCTCCCAGTCCAACCCCTCCCGATCCACCAACCCAGGCGACACCGAGTTCACCCGCACCCCCACCCGCCCGTACTCCAACGCAGCGGACCGGGCGTGCATCACCACGGCGGCCTTCGACGCGCAGTAGTGCGCATGCCCCTCGGCAGGCGCATGCGCCTGGATCGACGCCACATGCGTCACCGACCCCCCACCCTGCCGGGCCATGATCCCCGCGGCGGCCTGCGTGCACGCGAACACCGACGCCACGTTCACGTCCACCACCGCCCGCCAATCAGCCAGGGACATCCCCGCCAACGCCTGATCCGGCTGCACCCCGGCGCAGTTCACCAGCGCGTCCAACCTCCCGGCCCACCCCGCGGCCTCCTCCACCAGCCGCAGGCACTCGGCCTCCATGGCCAGGTCCGCCCCCAGAGCCACCGCCCGGACCCCCAACGAGCCCACAAGCTCCTCGGCACTCACCCGATCCCGGTGGTAGTGTGCGACAACAGCCGCCCCCGCCGCCGCGAACCGCCGGGCGATCCCGCTCCCCACTCCGCCACTGGCCCCCGTGACCAGCACCGCGGTCCCCCGCAGGTCGATCACGAATCCACCCCGGGCGGCATCCTGACCGGCGCGCCCGGCCGCGACAGCGCGTGGATCAGCTCGGCGTGTGAGGGGTAGGCCAGGGCCAGCACGCCCGGATCGCCGCCCATGTAGTCCGAGGGGACGAATCCCGGCGCCATCGTCGTGCCGCACAGTGCCCACCGGCCGCCCGGTCGGACCCGTGCTCCCATCCACGTCCCCGCGGGCACCGTCAGCTGCACGTGCTGGCCCGCCATGATGTCGGGCCCCAGCACCGCCACCCGTCCGCCGGCTCCGAGCAGCAGCAGGTCGACCGGGTCGCCCAGGTAGCGGTGCCACACCTCGTCCACCGGAAGTCTGTGCAGGGCAGAGAATCCGTCGCCCTCGGTCAGCAGGACCAGGATGGCCGACCCCGCGGGACGTCCCGCGGACACCGGGCCCGCCCACGTGCGCCGGTAGCGGCCGCCCTCCGCGGGCAGTGGGCGCAAGCCGTACAGCTCGGCGATCTCGTCAGCTGTCGCCTCCATGAGGCCACAGTACGTGGAAGCTAAACGGTGACCACGGTGGGTCCGGCGGCGCCGAGTTCGGCGGCGACCTCGGCGTCGATGTCGGAGTCGGTGATCAGGGTGTCGATGTCGCCGAGGTCGGCGAAGCGGGCGAAGTAGTCGTTGCCGACCTTGGTGTGGTCGGCGAGCAAGACGCAGCGGCGGGCGCAGCCGATGGCGGCGCGCTTGACCATCGCCTCGGCGGGGTCGGGGGTGGTGAGGCCGCGTTCGACCGACAGGCCGTTGGTGGCGATGAAGGCGACTTCGACGAAGGTGTCCTTGAGCGCCTGCAAGGCCCAGGCGTCGACCGTGGCCAGCGTGCGTGTGCGCAGCCTGCCGCCCGCGAGCATCACGGTGAGGTTGGGCCTGCCCGCCAGCGACAGGGCGATGTTGACCGAGTGGGTCACCACGGTCAGCTCGCGGTCCGGCGGCAGCACGTCGGCGAGGCGGGCGGTGGTCGTGCCCGCGTCGAGGAGGATGGTGCCCTCCTCGGGGAGCAGGGACAGCGCCGCCTTGGCGATGCGCTCCTTCTCCCCGGTCATGACCGTGTCGCGGGCGGCCACCGCGGGCTCGAACCCGATGCGCTCCACCGGGATCGCCCCGCCGTGCACCCGGCGCAGCACGCCGTGGCGCTCCAGGACGGTGAGGTCCCGGCGGATGGTCTCGGTGGTGACGGCGAACTCCTCGGCCAGCGCGGCGACGTCCACCCGTCCGCGCGCCCTGGCGCGGTCGAGGATCACCTGCTGACGCTCCTCGGCGTACACGAGACGGGAGCATACACCGTGATGTTGGTTGTGGTGTGGCTTTCTGTGGTTACGTGTTGGCGAGGGCTTGTGGTCCCACATGAACGGAGGTAATCTCACCCAAATCAACGGGGAGGTGGGCGATGTTCGTCACGCTGACGGCCAATCCGAGCGTCGACCGCACGGTCGAGGTCCAGCGGCTGGAACGCGGCGGGCTGCACCGCGCGAGCGGGGTGCACGTCCAGCCGGGGGGCAAGGGCATCAACGTCGCCAGGGCGCTGGCGCGCAACGGGTTCAAGTCCCGCGCGGTGGTCCCCGCGGGCGGCGCGGAGGGCGCGCAGCTCATCTCGCTGCTGGCCGACGACGGCATCGACGTCGTGCGGGTCCCGGTGCTGGGCCCGGTGCGCTGCAACATCACCGTGGTCGAGCCGGACGCCACCGTGACCAAGCTCAACGAGGCGGGCGCGCCGCTGTCGGAGGCCGAGGTGGCCTCGCTGCGCACCGCCGTCCTCTCCCACCTGGAGGACGCGGCGTGGGTGGTCGCCGCAGGCAGCCTCCCGCCGGGCGCGCCCACCGGCTTCTACGCCGACCTGGTCACCGGGGTGCCGGGGGTCAAGGTCGCCGTCGACAGCAGCGGCCCCGCGCTGGGTCAGGCCGTCGCCGCGGGGGCCGCCCTGGTCAAGCCCAACCTGCCCGAGCTGGAGGAGGCCGTCGGCCGCCCGCTGCCGACCCTGGCCGACGTGGTCGCCGCCGCGCGCGAGCTGCTGGCCGCGGGCGCGGGCTCGGTGCTGGCCAGTCTCGGCGGGCACGGCGCGGTCCTCGTCCAGCACGACGGCGCGTGGCACGCCGAGGCCGACGCGGTGCCGCGCAGCACGGTCGGCGCGGGCGACGCGATGCTCGCGGGCTACCTGTCCGCGGGCGGTGGGCCGGAGGGCCTGCGCGCGGGGGTGGCCTGGGGGTCGGCGGCGGTCTCGCTGCCGGGCAGCACGATGCCGGGTCCGGCGGAGGTCCGGGCGCACCGGGTGCGCATGCACCCGCAGATCGACGGAGCACGCGAACTCCGCTAACGGGAGCCAGCTCGACGGAAGGGGTCAAAGATGACCACTGCTCAACGCGCGCGGGTCAGCATCCAGCGCTTCGGCGGCCACCTCGCGGGCATGGTGATGCCCAACATCGGCGCGTTCATCGCGTGGGGCCTCATCACCGCGATGTTCATCCCGTCCGGCTGGATTCCCAACGAGGACATCGCCCAGCTGGTCGACCCGATGATCAAGTACCTGCTCCCGGTGCTGATCGGCTACACCGGCGGCCGGATCGTGCACGGGCAGCGCGGCGCGGTCGTCGGCGCGATCGCCACGATGGGCGTGGTCGTCGGCGCGGACATCCCGATGTTCCTCGGCGCGATGATCGTCGGTCCGCTGGGCGGCTTCCTCATCAAGCTGTGGGACGACAGGGTCGGCGAGAAGGTCGCCCCGGGCTTCAAGATGCTCGTGGACAACTTCAGCGCCGGCATCATCGGCGGTCTGCTCGCCATCGGCGGCCTGTTCTCCATCGGCCCGGTGGTCGAGGGCATCACCAAGGCGCTCGGCAACGGCGTGCAGTGGCTGGTCGACGCGCACCTGCTGCCGCTGGTGTCGGTCATCGTCGAGCCGGCGAAGGTGCTGT